>JANOIJ010000255.1:0-38301 GCA_031407575.1 Gemmatimonadaceae bacterium
CAAGGGCGTGACGCAGCAGACCGCGATCATGTATTGGGTGGACGACCAGGCTGGCGCTCGGTGGGAGAAGACGACCATCGGTCGCGCGCTGTTCAACGCAATCATCCCCTCGGAACTCGGCTTCAAGAACCACGACATGAAGAAGAAGGCGCTGTCGGAGCTCGTGTTCGAGAGCTACCGCTTCGCCGGACTCGCCAGCACCGTGCAGTTCCTGGATCGCCTCAAGGAGTTCGGCTTCGCCAACGCCACGCGCGGCGGTGTCTCCATCGGCATCGAGGACCTCCACATTCCGAGTGAGAAGGAAGTCATTCTCAAGGAAGCGAGTGAGCGCGTCGACCGGTTCCAGCGCGCCTACCAGACGGGCAACATCACGAACGGCGAGCGCTACAACAAGGTGATCGACACCTGGACGCACGCGAACTCCGACGTCGCCGACGCCATGGTCAAGGCCATGCGCGAGAGCAAGGACGGGTTCAACCCGGTGTACATGATGTTCGACTCCGGCTCGCGTGGTTCGCGCGACCAGATCCGTCAGCTCGCCGGTATGCGCGGACTGATGGCGAAGCCGCAGAAGAAGCTCACCGGTGGCATCGGCGAAATCATCGAAAGCCCGATCAAGTCGAACTTCCGCGAAGGGCTGTCGCCGCTCGAGTACTTCTCGTCGACGCACGGCGCTCGCAAGGGCCTGGCTGATACGGCACTCAAGACGGCGGACGCGGGTTACCTCACGCGTCGCCTCGTGGACGTCGCACAGGACGTGACGATCACCGAGGAGGATTGCGGTACGATCATGGGTCTCGAGGTCGGCGCGCTGAAGGAAGGCGAGGACGTCATCGAGCCGTTGGCGGAGCGCATCGTTGGCAACGTGGCGGCGGAGGATATCGAGGATCCGCACGCGATCGACGAGTCCGGTCGGCCCACGCTGCTGGCGGAAGCCGGCGAGTTGATCGGCGAGGAGACGGCGCAGGAGATCGAGGATTCAGGGCTGGAGACCGTCAAGATTCGCAGCGTGCTCACGTGCGAAGCGAAGCGTGGGCTGTGCCGCATGTGCTACGGCCGCAACCTGGCCACCATGAGCATGGTCGACATTGGCGAGGCCGTCGGCATCATCGCGGCGCAATCCATTGGAGAGCCCGGTACGCAGCTCACGCTGCGCACCTTTCACATCGGTGGAACGGCGGCTCGTATCGCCGAGCAGACGGCTCGCAAGAGCAAGGTGGCTGGGCGCATCGAGTACAGCGATCGACTGGTCTACGTCACGAACCGTGAAGGACAGTCCATCGTCACCGGCTACGAAGGCGAGATCATCATCCGCAGCTCCGCCGATCCGCACTCCGCGGTCGGCGCGCGCCTGCAGGTGCCGCTCGGCGCCATCCTCACGCTGAAGGACGGCGACGAGGTCAAGAAGGACCAGATCATCTTCAGCTGGGATCCGTACTCCAATCCCATCATCGCTGACGTGAAGGGAACGATTCGGTTCGTGGATCTCGTGGAAGACGAGTCGGTGTCCGAGGAGCTCGACGAGCTCACCGGCCTGCGCCAGCGCGTCGTCATCGAGGACCGCGAGAAGAAGCTGCACCCGCACATCGAGATCTGGGAAGCGAAGGGCGGCAAGGAGAAGAAGATCCGCGACTTCGTCATTCCGGTTGGCGCGCAGCTGACCATCGAGGACGGCGCGGAGATCTTCCCCGGCGAGACGCTGGCGAAGCTCGGTCGCGAGGCGTACAAGACGCGCGACATCACGGGCGGCCTGCCGCGCGTGGCCGAGCTGTTCGAGGCGCGCAAGCCGAAGGATCCGGCGACCATCTCCGAGATTGACGGCGTGGTGAAGTTCGGTGACATCAAGCGCGGCAAGCGCGAGATCTTCGTGCAGCCCGTCAAGGGCGGCACGGGCCCTGATCAGTTCGCGCTCGACGAGACGGCCGAGCCGCAGTTGTACGAGGTCGCGGCCGGCAAGCACTTGCGCGTGCACGAGGGCGACCGCGTGCGCGCCGGTGATCGTCTTTCCGAGGGGCCGGTCAACCCGCACGACATCCTGCGCATCAAGGGCGCGCGGGCCGTGCAGGAATACCTGCTCAACGAGGTGCAGGAGGTCTATCGCCTGCAGGGCGTGAAGATCAACGACAAGCACATCGGCGTGATCGTCCGCCAGATGCTCCAGAAGGTCCGCGTGATGGAAGCGGGCGAGACGGAGTTCCTCGAGGGCGAGCATGTCGACAAGCAGGTCTTCCGCGACGAGAACGACCGGATGAAGAAGCGGAAGGAAGCGCCGTCCACTGCCGAGCCGCTGCTGCTCGGTATTACCAAGGCCTCGCTCACCACGCAGTCGTTCATCTCGGCGGCGTCGTTCCAGGAGACCACGCGCGTGCTCACCGACGCGTCCATCCGTGGCGCGAAGGACGACTTGCTGGGCTTGAAGGAGAACATCATCATCGGCCACCTCATCCCGGCAGGCACTGGTATGTATCGTTACCAGGATGTCGAGCTCGAGGGGCTGGAGATTCCGCAGGCGGAGCTCACGCCGCTGCCCGATGCGTTGCCCAACGTGTTCTCGATGGCCGAGGACGACGAGTTCCCGGCGTCGGCACGAGCGGGAGCGCAGAAGAACTAGTTTTTCGGATGTGTGAAAACGAAGGGCCCGGGGCGGTTGACCGGGCCCTTCGTGTTTCTTGGTGGTGCGTGGCCCTTTTTTTCGCTTGCCGGATATGTCCATCTGGCGCAACGAACTGCTGTCGTTCTATCACTCGATTCCACGGAGTGCAGACTTCTCGCCACACGTTCGCACACTATCACAAGTGAAGTAGCGACAAGCGTTTGACACGCACGGATCCCGCGCGAGCATTCGGCACGGCGGGTGCATTTGCGACACAAGCGCGGGCTAGGAAAAGTCTCTGTTCGGCGCCCCGCTGGTTGGCAGATGCATAGGCAGTCATCCCCCTGAACCCCGTGGTGCACCGTGCGCAAGTTCTCTGCTCTTGTCGGGCTCGTCCTCGCTGGGTCTGCTATCCAGACCGCGTCTGCCCAGGCGAACTACAACTTCAACGTCGAGTACAGCGGGGGCGGGAATGCCGCGCTCGCTCCCGGCAGCGACGATCCGGTAGGGGTCAATATCCTGCCTGGCGACGCCTTCCTGTGGACCATCCAGGCCATCAACGGCGGGTACTGGCACGTGACAACCGGGGGTGACTTCTTCCCGTTGATGGCGTTCGCAGTGAACGAACCCGGAACCCGTATCGGCGACTACGCGCTCACGCTGTACCGCAATTCGGTATCGGTGTTCAGCCTCGCTGAGTTCGGAGCCGTGAACAACTACGTTCACCTGGGTTCGAACACCGTGACGCTGCCGACCGGGCTGGATTTCGACAACATGGAGCTGACCTACCTGCTGCAAAGCGCGGTGGATGACCCCAGGTTTGGCGGCGACCCCCAGAACCCGCTGCCCATCAACTCCACCATTCAGCCCGAAAGCTCAGACCCGCAGTTCAAGGGCCGAGGAGGGATGCTTCCCATCTTCGGCCCTCCCGAGTTAAACACGAGCTTTCCTGGCATCGACTACCAGGTTTCGGTGGTCGCGACACCGGAGCCCGCGACATTCGGCCTCATGGTGACCGGCCTCGGCGTTGTTGGCGCTGCGGTGCGTCGCCGCCGCCGGACTGTCGCCGCCGCGTAGGGCGATCACGCGCAGGCTTCAATCAGTAACGACGAAGGGCCGGGGCAGCTTGCCCCGGCCCTTCGTCTATCGCGTGGCCTTCGATTGACTACTTCAGCGTACTCAGATACTCCACCACGTCCCGCAGTTCACGTCGAGTGAGCAGGGTTCCCATGTTCGGCATGGACGACGGGCCGTTCGTGCGCTGCGAGATGTCCGTCTTCACCACGCGTCTCGGCGTCGTGCCAGCGTCCACCACGACGTGAGTGTCCGTCTCCTCCCGCAGCGTGCCGAACAGCCGCTGACCGTTCTTGAGCGTGAGCTGCACCGGTCCGAACGTCGGTGCAATGCGAGCACTCGGGTCGACAAGCGACTCGAGCAACTGCTCGCGCGTCAACCTGGAGGCAATGCCGCGGAGCGGAGGTCCGACAACGGCCCCGGTACCAGTGCCGAAGTTGTGGCATCGCGCGCACTGCGCGGCCGGCGTGTTGTTGACCACGCGCTGGCCTCGGCGCGCGTCGCCGCCGCGCAAGGCATCAGCGTAGACGACCAGCGGCGCCGCTCCTGCTCGAGACTTCTCCAGCGCGTCGAGTCGCGCGATGAGCGGCGCGTCCTTCGTCGCCCTGGCTGCTTCCACCACGTCGAGCTGGATATCGGCCGCAACCTTGCCCTCCACCAGCTGGTCGATGAGCCGCGTCAGCGCTTCGCGTCCCGACGAGCCAGGAATCTGGCCGAGCGATGCGAGTGCGCTCTGCTGCTCGCCGATGGAGCCCGTGCCCACAAGCGAGGCGAGGAGCTCCGCGGTCGTCGTTTCCGGGAGCTTGAGTGCCGGAATAGTACGCAAGGCCGCCGTCCTAACCGAGGCATCCGGATCCTTGAGCGCGGTGCGCAGCGCGGCCTCGGCGCGCGGATCTTGAAGCGTGGCCAGTGCACGAAGCGCGGCGATCCGGACGTCCGGCGCGGGCGATGTTCCAGCCTTGGCGAACAAGAGCGTCGCGGCGCTTTGCAGGCGGAGCCGGCCAACCGCATCTGCCAGCGCCACCTGGATGGACGTGCTGCCCGATGCGAACAGTGGCTCGACCAGGCCAGCGATTGCCACGCGAGCGATGGCCGAATCGCGCTGCTGCGGGCCAAGGTGCGCTCCGTCCACGCGGTCGAGGATCGACGGCCGCGGCCAGACGCCGAGCACCGCAATGGCCTCGATGCGCATCTCTTCATTGGACGTCGAGCGTGCGGCGAACGCGGCTACCCTGCGTGCGGCGTCCGGTGTGCCGACGCGCAGGTTCGCGCTGATGGCGCGGCGCACGAGCGCCTCGGAGGTGAACGTGCTGTCCAGCACCGCGGCGAGGCTCGGCAGCACGGACTCGATGCCGCCGTCATCATTGATAGCGCGGGCTGCCTCGGTCACCACCAGCTGATCGCGGTCGCCAAGGAACCTCGCGACGCCAGGGTCGCGCAGGCGACGCAGCGTCACCACTGCGGCGAGGCGAACGGCTCGCGACGGATGGCTCGCCAGCGCGACGACCGGCTCGACGGCGCCGATTCGCGCAAGCGCCACGGCGCCGGCATGGCGCAGGTAGACGTCCTCGTCGTCGTTCTCGGCGAGCATCGCGACGAGTGGCGCGACCGCCGGCAGGTACTTGATGCGACCGAGCGCCTCGGCGGCGAAGAAGCGGGGGCGCGGTACCGGGTCCAGCAGGAGAGGAACGAGCTGGCTGGACGCCGGCGCGTATCGAAGGTCGCCGATCAGCTTCGCCGCCTGTGCGCGGATCTCGGGATCGCCGTCCTTCAGGAAATCGACGAGGGGCGCCGCGACCGAGATGTCCCTGCGCGCGAGCTGTCCGATTCCCCACAGACCGTGGATGCGCGCGAGCTGGTGGCGCGTCTGCCGCGCCGATGAGAGCAGGTCGCTTCCGGCGCCGCGGTCGACGAGCTCGAACTGCGCCTTCGTGCGCACGCGCATGTCCGCATGCCGCAGCAGCGCGAGCAGGTCGGCTGGCGTCCTGTCCTTGAAGTTCGCGCCGATCAGCGCGCGCGTTTCGGTGCGAATTGCCGAGGCGGCGCCGCCCGGGACGTCGACCTTCCAGATGCGGCCCCTGTCCTTCGGGTCCCAGCCGTCGATCCAGTCGGCGAGGTACAGCGCCCCGTCGGGGCCGAACTTCACTCCGGTCGCCAGGACTCCCTGCACGACGACCTTGTCCTCCGCCAGGCGGAAGCCGGCGCCTTGCGGAGCCAGCGTGAAGCCCTGGACGCTGGCGCGTGCCGGCGAGCCGGGGAACGCCATGCCGAAAAAGTACCCACGCCAGGCGTCGCCGAGTGCAGTGCCCGGGTTGTAGTCGAAGCCGGCGGGACCCGCATGCCACGGTGCGAAGGCAGGCGTGAAGTACGCGGCCTGTTCCGGGAAGCGGGTCTTGAACATCCCCTCTTCCATCCAGACCTTGTACGAGTTGTTGTCCGGGTCGCCGTACTTGCCGAACTGCCAGTTGATGCGCCACCCGGTCTCCATTCCGTCCACGACATAGAGCAACCGCTCGGTCTCGCCGGGATGATCGCCGTCGTTGTCCGGGGCGATCAGGTTGCCGTACTCGTCGAACGCAAACTCCTGCGGGTTGCGGAGACCACTCGCGAAGATCTCGGCATCGGATCCATCCGGGTTGGCGCGGAGAATCACGCCGCTGTGCGGATTGGACAGCGTCCGGCCTTCACGCGTCGTGATGTTGACGCCCAGGTCGCCCTGCTTCCAGTACAGGCGTCCGTCGGGGCCGATGAGCGGACCCGAGAGCCCATGTCCGCCAAACCCGATATGCACGCCAGACCCGTGCGCGAGGGATTCCTTCGTGTCGAGGACGCCGTCGCCGTTCGTGTCGCGCAAGCGCCAGATGTCAGGCGACACGGTGAGGTACACATCGTTCTTGTATGCGAGGACGCCGTGCGCCACGTCGGTGACGAGGTCGTTGAGGTCCTGGAACACCTGCTGCGAGAGGTCGGCGATGCCGTCGCCGTTGGTGTCCTCGAGCCGAAAGAGCTTTTCCTTGTGGAACGTCAGGTCGCGCCAGTCGCGCGAGCCGTCCTTGTTGAAGTCATCGAGCCACAGATTCTGTGCGCTCTTTTCGGGGGCGAGGATGCGCTTGTAGAACGCGCGCTTGTCCTCGACATCCTTGAAGGTGATGGAGGGGATCATCCAATCCGGATGCGGACGGATGTCGATCTCGTCGCGACTGCTGCGTGTCGTGCTGGTGACGAAGAGACGGCCCTTCTCATCGAAGGCGATGCCGATCGGATCCGAGACCAGCGTCTCGGGCGCCCACAAGCTGAGCTCCAGGCCAGGCGCGAGCTGCGCCGACATCGAGTCTCGAACCAACTTTGCGCGACGCACCGCACTATCCGGCGAGAGCCGGATGGTGAGCGGTGTGAATGGCGCGGTCGCTTCGACGATAAGCGGTCTCACGGACGCGGGGGCGGGCGCACCAGCCGGGCCTGGTGCGGATGCCGACTGGCAGGCACTCAGCGCCGCGAGGACGCCAACGACTCGGAGGTTTCTCGACGCGTGCATTCCACGGAGGCTGATCATTCGGGGCTGTGACATCGTGCCGTCGTTCGTGTGATGGGATGGATCGTTCGGGGTGCATCTTCGCGTCGGCTTCAACGTTCCTACAACTTGCTCAGGAGCCCAGCGCAAGCAAGCCGCAGGTTGCCCACGCCGTGGCTTTGACTCACCTTCGCGGGATGCCCGGCTTCCTCGCGCGCCTCGGACGGCGCGCTGTCCTGCGCTCACGAGCTCGCATCGACCGGTTCAAGCTGGCGAGCCGCCGGCACGTGCGGGAGCGGCTCATGGACGACGACGTCATCGAGGAGGCGGTGAAGCGGCACGCCGCGGAGCAGGGCACGTCGCAGCATGACGGATGGCGCAAGGTCGACTCGTACATCCAGGAGATCGTCCCGTTCTTCAACGTCGTCGCCTACTACCAGATCGGGTATCGCGCCGCGGGGTGGCTGCTGCGCCTCTTCTACAAGACGTCCGTGGACTTCGAGGACGAGCGAGCCCGAGCTCGGCTGCCGCGCGACGCGGTGCTCGTCTACGTGATGAACCACCGCTCCAATGCGGACTACATCCTCGTGAGCTACGCGCTCGCCGGACAGGTCGCCATCTCGTACGCCGTCGGCGAATGGGCGCGCGCATTCCCGCTCGAGCTCGCGTTCAAGGCATTCGGCTCGTACTTCATCCGGCGGCGCTATCGCGAACCGCTCTACCACACGGTGCTCGAGCGGTACGTCCAGCTCATCACGCGCGAGGGCGTGACGCAGGGCATCTTCGTCGAGGGCGGCCTGACGCGAGACGGCCGGCTGCGCGCTCCCAAGATCGGGTTGCTCGACTATGTCCTGGGCATCGGACGAGACCCGGCGTTTGCGAAGCGATTGCATGTCGTCCCGGTGGCGGTGAACTACGACCGCGTGCTCGAGGACCGCTCGCTGCTGCGAGAGCTGGACCAACAGACGGGAGGGCGCCGGCCACCACGCATCGTGCAGGCGTACGAGGTGATGCGCTACGTCGGATGGAACGTCGCACGCATGCTGTCGCGACGGTGGAAGCGATATGGGCGAGCGGCCGTCGTCGTTGGCGCGCCGGTGCCGCTCGCCCCATGGTTCGCCGAGCATGCGGACTTGTTCACGCTCGAGAAGCCGGAGCGGCTCGCGCAGGTGCAACTGCTGTGCGACGGGCTGCTCGAGCGCGTGGGGCGCCTCATCCCCGTGACGCCGGTGCCGCTGGTCTGTGCGGCATTCCAGAGCTTCGACTCGGAGTTCGTTTCGCGAGAAGACCTCCTTGCACGCATCGCCGAGATGCGCGAGGCGCTCGGTGAGCTGAATGCGCGCGTGCTGGGTGGCGACAGCGGAGCTGACGAGGTCCTTGCCCGTGCGTGGCGGATGTTGAAGATGCGGCGCGTGGTGGCAGAGGAAGGTCGAGGCTTCCTGGTCCTGCCGCGCGGGCGACCGCTGATCAGCTACTACGCGAACAGCGTGGCGCACCTGCTGGGCCCATTCGTCAGCGCGGTGCAGGCGCGCGATGCGCTGCCGGCGATGTCAGGGTTCCGCGACCGCTCACCGCTCGAAGTGATCAGATGACTATTGCGGGTTGCCCCTTCGTTTATATGCCAATAGGATTGGCTGCAACCGGAACATATGTACAACTACCAATCGTTGCGCCGATGAATTTGTGGCCGGCGTAGACGTGGTCCGCGTTCCCACCCACCAACACCAGCGTCCCTCGGCCCAATCATGAGCCGGGGCTTTGGCGTTCAGCAGATGGTCGACGCACCGCTGCGTTTCCAACCCAGACAGGGGATCCACCCCCTCCAACATCATGCCCGAACGCATGCGATCGGGCCGCAGGAGTTCAGCGAAGTGTCCACCAAAACCGGGTGCAGCTCATTATGAAAAACAGAGTGTTCATGGTGGTGATGGGAATATTCCTCGTCGCAGCGCAGGCTGCTGCGCAGCAGAAAACAGTGACCGGACGGGTCACCGACGAGACGGGAGTCGTCATGGCCGGCGTATCGGTCATCATCAAGACCACCACGACCGGAACGCAGACCAACGGCGCCGGCAACTACTCGATTCTGGTGTCCCCGGGTCAGGTGCTCCAGTACCGATTCATTGGCACGGTGCCCGCTGAGCGCACAGTCGGCGCGGAGAACGTCATCAACGTCCAGCTGCGGCGCACGGCGACCACACTCGACGCGGTCGTCGTGACGGCGCTGGGCCAGACGACCGAGCAACGTGCGCTGGGGACGGCACAGCAGACGGTCAGCGGCGCCGACATCGCCGGGACACAGCGCGAGAACTTCATCAATTCGCTTCAGGGCCGAGTCGCCGGCGTCCAGGTGATCAGCACCTCGGGCGTCCCGGGCGCGTCCACCTCGATCACCATTCGCGGCGTCAGCTCGATCAGCAGCAGCAACCAGCCGCTCATGATCATCGACGGCCTGCCGCTGGACAACAAGACGCTCAACACGGGTGTGCTCGCGTCGGATGCGCCGGGCTCTGCGACGGCGTTCAGCAACCGCGGTGTCGACTTCACCAACCGCGCGGCCGACCTCAACCCCGAGGACATCGAGACGCTGACGGTGCTCAAGGGCCCCGAGGCAGCGGCCCTCTATGGTATCGACGCGGCCAACGGCGCGATCATCATCACCACGAAGCGCGGCAGGTCCGGCACGGGCGGGCTCGAATACAGCAACAGCTTGCGCATCGACAACGTGCGCGCGAAGCCCGACCTGCAGTCGACGTTCGGCCCCAACACCGGCGCGGCCTCGACGCTCGGCGCCTTCGAGTACTTCGGCGTTCAGTACGCGCCGGGCACCACGATGTTCGACAATCTCGGCCAGTTCTTCCAGACCGGCGTGAAGCAGGCGCACAACCTGTCGTTCAGCGGAGCAGCACCGGACAACCGCATGGGCTACCGCGTGGCGTCGGCATTCCTGAAGCAGCGTGGCGTCATCCCCGGATCGCGGTACGATCGCATCAATCTCACCGGTTCGTCGAACTCGCAGGTCACGAGCTGGCTCAAGAGCGATCTGTCCATGACGTACACGTACTCCGACAACGTCCAGCCATTCAAGGGTAACAACGGGCCGTTCCTCGGCCTCCTGCTCTGGCCGCAAACGGACAATGCCTCCGACTACCTGACTCCAGCCGGCATCCGCCGTCGCGTGACGGCTCTCTCGAGCTCCACTGAATTCGACAACGCGTACTTCAACGTCGAGAAGAACGCCAACCAGCAGAAGAACAACCGGATCGGCGTCAATGCGGCCCTGACGTACACGAAGTTTGCCTGGGGCGACCTGAGCACCCGGCTCGGCTCCGACTCGTACACCGAGCAGACGCTGGTCCTGCGCCATCCCGAAAGCTTTTACGGCTTCAGCAGCAACGGGATCATCGACGTTGCCGACAACATTACCCGCAACATCAACTCGCAGACGCTGCTCAGCATCCGGAGCAGGGCGCTCACCAAGCGGCTCTCCGCATACGCGACGGTCGGCAACGCGATCCAGGACAGCAAGAGCACTGTGGACGCCGCGGCGGGCCGCGACTTCCTCGATCCGAACTTCATTTCGGTCAACAACGCGAACCTCAAGTCGAGCCGCCAGTCGATTGCACAGCGACGCCTCGTCAGTGCGTTCGGGTCACTGACCTTCGACTGGAGCAAGTACCTGTACCTCACGGTCACTGGTCGGAATGACTGGACGTCCACGATTCCCACGGAGCGGAACAGCTTCTTCTACCCCTCGGTCAACACGAGCCTCATCCTGACCGACGCGTTCCCCGGGCTCACTCGCTACATGACCAGCGCGAAGTTGCGCGGCGGCTACGCCGAGGTCGGCAAGGATGCGCGTCCCTATGCGTTCCGCCCGTCGCTCGAGTACAAGACGACGTCGTATGGTGGCTACGGCTACGGCTTCACGGGACCGAACATCGACCTGAAGCCGGAGTTCAAGACGTCGTACGAGTTTGGAGCCGACCTCGGGTTCCTCGAGGACCGGCTCGGCGTCGAGGTGACGGCGTACCGGTCGCAGACCAAGGACCAGATCGTCAACGACATCCGCGGCAGCTACGCCACCGGCTTCATTCTCTTCAACCTCAACGGCGCACAGACGCGCAATGAGGGTGTGGAGGTCACGGTGCGGGGCGCGGTGATCCAGAAGAATGATTTCGGCTGGGACATCACGACGAACCTCGACAAGTCGAGCGGCAAGACGATTGCCCTCCCGAACGCGTTGCCGGAGACCTACGTCTCGGACACGTGGCTCTACGGCGATGTGCGCAACGGCACGGCACCGGGACTGTCCACTACGTCGCTGACGGGACGCTTCTATCTCCGCAACAAGGCGGGAGATCTCCTCATCGATCCCACGACTGGGCTCCCACTTCGCCAGGCCGCCGGCATCTTCGTCGATGCTGGTTACGACCGCCAGCCCGACTGGACGCTCGGCGTGCAGAACACCCTGCGGTTCAAGCAGTTCAAGCTCGATTTCCTCGTCGACTTCAGACGCGGGGGCGACGTCTTCAACGCCACGCAACATCTGCTGACAGTGCGCGGGCTCGCCGCGAGCACCCTGGATCGCAATACGCCACGCGTGGTCAACGGCGTGCTTCGAGACGGCAAGGAGAACTCGACAACCCCCACGCGGAACACGATCTCGGTCATCCCTGCGGTCAACGTTGGCTTCTACACCGGCATGAGCGAGGAGCTGTTCATCGAGAAGGACATCAACTGGATCCGCCTCCGCGACGTGACACTTCGCTACCAGCTTCCCGAGCGGATCGCGCGTAGCGGCAGCGTGTTCATCACCGGCACCGATCTGTTCCTCTTCACCAATTACTCGGGGCTCGACCCCATTTCCAATGGCACGTCGGCTGCCGTCGGCGGCTCCGGCGGCGTGGGTATCGACTACGGCAATTTTCCAGTTCCCCGCGGCCTGAACCTCGGCCTCAAGCTCGGTCTCTGAACATGACATCCTACTTCACAACCCGCGGCCAGGCCCGGGCGACCCCGCTTCCACGACAGGCGATGAAAAGGCGATACATGACGTTGATGGCGGGCATGCTATGCCTGACCAACGCGTGCAACATGTCGGAGTTTCTCGACGTCAACACCAACCCGAATGCGCCACAATCGGTCACGCCGAATCTGTATCTCGCGCCAATGATCCACTGGATGGTGACGGGCGCACAGTTCGACGGACGGTTTGTGGGGATGTACAGCCAGGAGTGGATCTCCACGACCAGCGCCTGTTACATCGGGTGGGGTCGCATGGGCCACGACGCCGGCACCGTTGCCACGGGATGCGGCGGCGGAGCGGACAACGGCGGCCAGCAGTGGCGCGACGTGTACTGGTCGATGGGGCAGAATCTCATCGACATGATGACGAAGGCGGAAGCCGAACAGCGGTGGGACTTGCTCGGGGTCGGGTACGTGCTCAAGGCGTGGGGCTTCCAGGCGCTGACGGATCTCCATGGCGAGATCATCGTCAAGCAGGCAGTCGACCAGACGCGATTCAGCTTCGACTACGACAGCCAGCAGATCGCGTACGATGAAACGCGGAGGTTGCTCGACGAGGCCATCAAGAACCTGACGCGCACCGACGGCGCTGTCGATGCGAGCTACCTCGCGCGCGGTGACAAGCTGTACAACGGCGACCGCACGAAGTGGCTGAAGTTGGCGAACGCGATGCTCGCGCTAAACCTCAACCACTACACGAACAAGTCTACATACAAGCCCGCCGACGTCCTCACGGCCATCAGCAAGTCGTTCACGAGCTCGGCGGACGACGCCCTGTTCACGTATTCCAACACCAGCACCGACAACGCGGACCGCAACTTCCTCGGACCCACGCGTGCAAACCTGCCGCCGTATCGGCAGACGCAGTTCATCACGAACCTGTTGAACGGCACGCAGCTCGGTGGCGTGGTCGATCCGCGCATGAGCCGCATGCTCGCGCCGGCGCCGGACGGGCTGTTCCGCGGCCTCGACATCAACGTGGCCGGGTTCGGCGCGCTCGCCGCGCCACAACAGCCGATGAACCTGCATGGCTACGTCGGCACACCGACTTCGGGCGCGGCGAGCCGCTACCTGTTCTCGGACAAAGTGAAGTTCCCGGTGATGACCTATGCGCAACTCCAATTCATCAGGGCCGAGGCGGCCTATCTGATGGGAGACAAGGCGCAGGCGCTCACGGCCTATCGCGAGGGCATCACCGCGCACGTCGCCTTCGTCAACGCGCGGAATGCCGAGGATGGCTTCGGGACGACGCAGATCACCGCCGCGGAGCGGGATGCGTTCCTCAACAGTCCCGCCATCTCGCCGACGGCCAGTGCGCTGACGCTCACGCAGATCATGTCGCAGAAGTACATCGCGCAGTGGGGATGGGCGCACAACGAGATCTGGTTGGACCTGCGTCGCTATCACTACACGGATCTCGACCCGGCAAGCGGAAAGCAGGTCTTCCCGGGCTTTACGCCTCCTGCGACGATCTTCGTGGACAACAATGCGAAAGTGGTGCAGCGCATGCGCCCGCGCTTCAATTCGGAGTACGTCTGGAACCGCCCCGGGCTCGAGGTCATCGGCGGCCTCGCGACCGACTATCAGACGAAGCCCATGTGGATCACTCAACCGTAAACGAGACATGAACTGGCATCGATCCATGGCGGCGCTGCTTGGCGCAGTCGCCTTTACTGCCTGCGACAAAAACGCAGTGCAGGTCATTACGGCACCCGTTGCAGGGTCGTACGTGCGGTTTGCGAACTTTGGCGTGAGTGCGCCTGGCGTGAACTTCTACGCGAACGACGCGAAGCTCTCGGCCATCAGCGCGACAGGCTGCGTCGTACCGACGGATCCCCTCTGCGCGACGACGGGACTCGAATCCACGACGGGAGTGGCGTCGGGGGCATACGCCATCGCGTCCGGTCTCTATTTCTCCGTCGTTCCGGGGCAGTACACCCTGACCGGCAGGATCGCGGCGGCCACCGACAAGAATCTTTCCGTGTCGACGGCGACGTCGGCGCTGGACGACGGCAAGTACTACACGTTCTACATCAGTGGGAAATACAACACCACGGCAAAAACCGTGGAGGGGTTCGTCATCGAAGATCCTATCGGGACGACCGTCGACTATACGGTGGCTCGCGTCCGGTTCGTCAACGCGATCGCGGGGTCGAATCCGGGAGCGCTTGGCGTGGGGAATACGACCACAAGTGTCGTGACCGTCATTGGCACTGCCCCTGTCGCCTACAAGTCTGGAAGCGCTTTCACGTCGATTCCCGGGGGCGTGTACGATATCGCCGCATTGTTCCCGGTAGGAACCGGGTCCACTGCCGTGGCGAGGACGGGAGTCTCGTTCCTCGCCGGCAGGACGTACACGGTCACTGCACGAGGCGACATCACGGCGACAACGGGCACCACGGTGCCCACGCTCGACAATACAGCCAACCGGTAGTACAGACAGCGGAAACCGAGGCGCCCCGGCATCTGCCGGGCCGCCTCGCGCGTCTCCCGTACCGGCGCACTAGGCGCGCATGTGGTCCGGCCGCCACTGCCGCACAAGCCCTTTGATGTCCCGGCGCGTCGTGATTCGCTCGGACATGACGCGCGTCACCAGCTCGGGAAGTTCCGCATCGGATGCGAACCGCAGGGCGATCAACTGATCCGCGGTGAGCTCGCTCGATCGCGACCGTAGGTCGGTCGGCAGTACCCGCTCGAGCCGCAACTGCTCTTCGAGACGGATCAGCCTGTCCTGCACACTCAGCGGGAAGGTGCGGAGATACCTGAAGAGCGCCAGCAACACCACGCTCACGACCAGGGCCTGAACCGCCGACGCGCTCGGCCCCGTGACAACGGTCTTCAGCGACCAGGCCAGGTTGAGTAGCACGACGGTGCCCGTGACGAAATGAAAGCCAGGAACGTAGCGGGCGTGATTTGCAGCAATCTGTGCCTTCGATGACATACTCATGAGTATCCTCGGCGATGTGGAGGTGGGCCGCTGACTGATTTCACGGTGGGCTACAGCCATTGGTCGAACGCTGCCCGGCGAATTCGACAGCATGAGCCGTCGACAAGGGACGATGACGGAGGTTGGCTCGCTCGTCGGCACTTGCCGCGTGGGCCCGACTTGACCCAGCAGCCCGTGACTGCTTAGGTTACGGGCCTGTTCCGTGCCGCCTCGTTCGAAGGTGATCCACGTAGGAAGCAGATCTTCGAACATCATCAGGTCGAGTCCGACGATTGACCAGTTGGTCCGGCAGTCACGCCGCGACCTCGCCAAGAAGGAAAGGCGCCGGCGCTGAACGCGAATCCGCAGAAGCGGGGCGTCTGCACGCGCGTCTACACCACCACCCAAAGAAGCCGAACTCCGCCCTCCGCAAGGTCGCGCGCGGCACGACCAACGATTGGGCATGCAATCTCTTCTACAACGCGACGACGACGCTCGGGCTTCAGAATCAATTTGCCGACCAGTTGTCTGGCGGTGGCGGCGTGACGTCGGGCTCAATCTCCGGGGCGCCATTCCTTGCGCTCGTTGACGCGCGCGTTCCGCACCCCGTCAATGCCACGACCGGCGCCCCGCTCGCTGAGCCCGTGTCGGGTGGATCGTTCGTCGTCCCGAACTCGCCCCCGTTGTTCAGCACCTATAATGGAACGAAAACAGGTTCGGATTTCACCTACGCGTCCTCGATTCGCCTCGCCTCGTTGTCGAAGCACAGTACATCATTGCCGAGGCGGGGGGGGCCGACCGCTGCGAAACATCGCCTTCATCGAGTCGCGTCGCGTCGCCTTCCCGAGCACGACGGCCGCCGTTGCAACGACCGCTGCGAATTTTATGGACAACCTCATTGACCAGCGGCGCCGCAATTTCTACCTCGACGGTCATCGCATGGGCGACAACCGGCGCTATCTGAAGTACTACCAACGCAACTACTTCCCAACGGGCTCGTACCTCGGCAGCACGACCGTATCCTACGCGAACATCACCTGCTGGCCGATCAACACGGCCGAGATCACCAACAACCCGATGGTGCCCAACCCCTACACGGTCCCAACTGGTCCGTAGTCGTCCCACTCGGCACGGGCGATCAGCGGCATTAGGACTTTGTGTCGCGTCAGCAGACGAATAGGGTTGCTAACGCGCCGTCCATGCGACTTGTTGCGCGTGTGGATACTGCGCCTCGCTTGAGAGGCCCTCGGCCGGAGGCGCCGGCCACTATTTCCCCAGGAGCTGATCGTGGACCACGACGATGGTAGCATGCGTGACGCAGAGAAACCGCGCCGGAAGCTGCAAGTAGCTCGCGAAACATTGCGACAACTCGGCGCGCGTGCTCTGCGAGGAGTAGCGGGCGGCGCCGCATACAACACGAACTACTCGGGGTGTCCGTCCGAGTGCTTCGGACAATGCCCGACGGAACCTGGCGACGGTTGCACGGCGGATGGGTACGAACAGTGCAACGGAGCAACGCAGGGAGGGGGAGGCGGCTGCGAAACGGCCGCCCACTGCCAGACCGCACCTGGATACTGTCCGAACACGACGGCTCCCGTGAACTGCACCCCTGGAAGCGGTTTCCCTAGCGCATGCCCGTGCTGACCTAAGCGGTGAATACGGCCGGTCCTTCCAGCGGTAGTTCGCCATCGTCAGTTGGACCCGGCCTACACCGTGCCCTGACCGTCGAGCGGCGCGAAGCGCTCGAGCGGATGCTGGTTGCTCCCATCGTTCGACCGCGCGGATCTCGCGTAAGGTACTCTACCTCCCGGCCAATTTCATCGATGACCCCTCCCGTCGGCTCCGAACTCCCCCATGAACACGCGGCGCGTGAGCAGTGGATCAATGACATAGCATTCGCCATGATGGGACTAAATGAGCGGAATGACGCTAGCGCGATCACGGGTGTCTCCGGCGCAACGCTGTTCCTAACACACCTCAGTCAGCTGACCGGACGGGCCGAGCACCGCAATGCGCTGCTAGAATGCGCGACGCGATCCAAAGAGATCGTGGCTAGCCTGCCGATGGGGTCCGCTCTGTATGGCGGCATTGCAGGCATGGTCTGGCCGCTAGCGCACCTTGACCGTCTAGGCCTCGACGATCAAGCAACGGACCTCGGCGACATCGACGATCTCCTCATTGCGTCTCTAGAGGCTGATGCGATCTCGAAGTACGATTTAATCAGCGGAGCTGTTGGACTCGGAGTGTATTTCTTGGAAAGGATGCCAGCTCCCGCCGCCATCGAAGGGCTGCGTGCGGTCACTAGGCAATTGGCCACGACCGGCGAACGCGACGGTCGCGGACTGCGGTGGCTAACGAGCGTAGAGATGATACCGGCGGACCAACACGAGAAGTGGCCTGCAGGACGCTACGATCTTGGGGTGGCCCACGGAGTTCCGGGGGTCATCGCCTTCCTTGCGCTGGCGTTGCTGGAAGGATTTGATCACGAACCAGCGGAGGGTATGCTCCGAGATGCCGTTCGATGGCTTCTGACGCTTCAGCGACCAGATGCGCGTATGGGGGCGTTCGCTACCATGATTGATGCCCGCGAGAATGCCCCGCCTCCTATGACCAGTCGGGCGGCATGGTGCTACGGAGATCCCGGCATCGCCATGGCGGTCTTCCTAGCCTCCCTAGCCCTGAACGACGGCAAAATGCGCGAAAGTGCTCACGCCATGGCGCGAAACTCCGCGATTCTCGCGGACAGCGAGCGCCGTCGGGTCTTCGATATGTCTCTCTGCCATGGTTCGGCGGGGCTTGCTCACCTCTTCGGCGTTTTCGGTGAGGTCTTCCGAGACCACGATTTGCGCACGCGATCAGGTGAATGGCACCGCGAAACGTTAGCCATGCGCCGCCAGGGTGAGGGAGTTGCTGGAGTGTACTTCTGTCGATTCGACGATGGGATTCGGCGAAATGTCCCTGATCCGTCTTTTCTCCAGGGAGCAGCGGGCGTTGGACTCTCACTGCTCCGGACCCTCGATCCGGCGGCGGATCGTTCCTGGGACCGCCTCCTGCTACTGAGCTGATGGCCCCTCCCGTCGAGCAGGTTCCCGTGGCAGTAAATTGGCCTCTGTTTTAATGGCGCCGAATGCATCTGAACTCGATGACTGCGCCGAGCTGACCGACAGTGGGTTCGCTGTGCTGCGCACTCCGCTTCTGCCGATCGAAGCCTTCGAAGACTGGACGAGGAGGACAAAAGAGGCCGTTGAGTCGAGTGGACTAACTGGTGATGCTGCTCTCGCGGCGGCTCTTGAGGAAATGCGGGAGAATATTGCGGACCCCGCGTTCCGCGATGCGATTCGCGTGGCGTCCGTCGCTCTCTCAGATGAGATCGACGCATGGTGCTCTGGTGCCCGCAAGATTGATTCGGTTCGCCTGCTCCACTCCCTCGTTCGGTATTTCGGCCGCGCATGCTTTCGTCCAACACCGTTCGGGTTGTTTGCTGGTTGCACTGTTGTCGATGTGAGAGACGATACGCGGCTGGAGCTATGCGGCCGCGGAGGATACGTTCGTCACTCACGAATTGGCATGGATCACCTCGCTGAGCTTGCGCGCACACTGAGCGTGGACCCCGAATGCCGTCGTCAAGTGCCGCTACGAACGAACGAAACGATCGCGATGATGGGCGGACGCCTGCACTACGTCGAAACCCGGTACGCGGGACGTTTAAGGGAATACTTGCTCGCGGCGGCCGACCCGACTCGGGAGGTCCTCATCGCACTCGATCGCGCGCGGCGGGGAGTGTCGTTCTCGGCACTTTCCGAAGTGCTTGTATCAGAAGGGTATACAAAGGGTGAGGTAGAGGCCTTCATAACGGAGTTGCTCGATACGCAGCTTCTCGTTCCGGACCTGGAGCCGATCGTTTCCGGTGGAGACGCAGCGGCAGAGTTCGCCACAGTCCTCGAGGCTTCAGACTGCGCCCCGAATGTGAGTTCCGCACTGCGAGAGGTCGGCGCTCGCTTGCGCGAGATCGACGCGCGCGGTCTTGATGGCAAGCCCGACTACGATGGTGCCGTGTCGCCGCTACGAGGTCTGTCAGTCAGAGTGGATGAAGAGAAGATCCTTCAGGTCGACCTCTACAAGCCGCCGTCGAACGCGTCAGTGGGGCGCATAGTAATCGAAGATGCCGTCGAGGCGATCCGCGTGCTCGCGCGCATCAGTCCGGACTACGATCTGCTCGAAGGTTTCGCAAAACGCTTTCAGGAACGCTACGAGACGCGCGACGTTCCGCTTCTGGAGGTCCTCGACGAGGAGATCGGGATCGGCATCCCTCGTCCAGATGATGCTTTGCTACGTCGAACGTCTGAAGCGGCCCACCGGCGGGAGGGTTTGCTTGCCGAGTTGCGGTGCCGAGCCGCGTACGCGCGCGGTACGGAGGTGATCCTAACGGATGAGGACCTGCAGCGCCTGCAGACAGCCAGCGGCCGACCGCTTCCGGACGCTTTAGCATTTTCTGGATCCATCGTCGCCAGCAGTGGCGACGCGGTCGACCGTGGCGAATACCGCCTCCTTGTGAATCACATCATTGGCCCTTCCGGCGCCCGGATGCTTGGCCGATTCGCTCACCTCGATAAATCCCTCCAACAGCGCATTAGGGAGCACCTCGCAGCTGAGGAGTCGCTTAGACCTGATGCCGTCTTCGCCGAGATTATTCACCTCCCGCACGGTAGGATTGGCAACGTGATTGCGCGTCCGACCCTGCGCGAGTACGAACTGTCCTATCTGGGCAAAGGGAGCGTCCCAGCCGAGCGCCAGCTCGAACTCGGAGACCTGCGGGTGTCAGTCAGGCGAGGGAGAGTGCGACTCACATCTGCGCGGCTGGATCGCGAGGTCATTCCGCGACTCTCAACTGCGCACAATTTTGGCACTGAGAGTGAGCTTCCGGTGTATCGGTTTCTGTGCTATTTGCAGAGCCACGGAAGCCTCAGCGTATCGTCTTGGACGTGGGGATCACAAGAGGGCGCCTCATTTCTACCACGGGTCATCAGAGGTAGACTGATCCTGAGTCGCGCCCGCTGGCGCCTCAGCGTGCGTGATGTCGAGCGGGTGAACCATGCAGCACGCCGCGCGGACTACCGTGAGATTGATGCATGGCGTGTCAGCCGTGAGTTGCCGGCTTTGGTTCACCTCGAGCAAGGCGACAACAGGCTTCCGATTGATTTTGAGAATCCCGCCAGCGCCCTCGCGTTCGCGAGACTCTTGAGTCGGAAGTCAACGGCAACGATCGTCGAAGCTGTTCCAGGACCAGGAGAACTCTGCGTGTCGGGACCCGAGGGACACTTCACAAACGAAATCGTTATACCACTCGTGCGTAATGCCCTGAGTGAAGCAAAAGGGTCCACGCCCAGCATTCGGTTACGCGCATCTTCCCGCGACGCGGCACGACCCGTCGTGCGCGCTTACGTACCGGGGTCACAGTGGCTGTACGCAAAGCTGTACTGCGGTCGCGGCAGTGCAGACGGTATTCTCCGCGACTTCGTCGCTCCGTTGGTCGATCAAGCTAAAAATGACTTGCCAGCGTTGCAATGGCACTTTATTCGGTACTCGGATCCTCACTTTCACATTCGCCTTCGCTTCAAGGAGTCGGTCGAAGCTGTGCCGCACCTCTTCGCGCTCCTTGGAGCGGCCGCGGAACCGGAGGTTGCAAACGGGCGGATAGCACGAGTGGTGTTCGATACGTATTTCCCGGAAGTCGAGCGCTACGGCGGTCCCGAAGCCATAGAGATAGCGGAGCAGGCATTCAACACCGATAGCGAGGCCGCGTTGACCGCAATCGGCAAGTATCCTCCAACCAGCCTACAGAACGTACCGCGCGATCTTATCACGCTTGCAGGTGTCGATAGACTGCTCGAAGACGCGGACTTGTCGCTCGAAACGCGCATCCTTTTACTCAATCGGGCGCTTGGGACCGTGGCCTCCAGCGTACGCCGAGCGCGTAGTGAGCAATTTCGTTCGCGCCGGTCTTCGATTGCACAGATTCTGAAAGCCGACGGGGGAGGCGATGAGTTGGATCTACTTCGTTCGCTTCTTGACGGGCGTTCGGCCGTGATTCGTCCCCTTCTAGCGCAACTACGCTCGCTAGATCGGCGAGGGTTGCTTGAATCACCGATCGAAGACGTAGTCATGAGTTTGAGCCACATGTGGGTCAATCGGACACTTCCGGACGTCATCGAGATCGAACCGCTCCTGTATGATCGACTGGATCGCGCGTATCGTAGTCACCTCGGACGGACCCGCGCCACGCCGTCAACTTCGGTGGAGTCCTCCGAGACCGTAGCGCGTGCCTGACAGTCCCCAGTCAGCGCAACGCGACCGGTGGGGAAATCAGCAAGATCCGCGGCCGACCCCGAGCCTAAGGGAGACCCTAACGTTCTTCGTCCGGGTCGCCCGACTGCTTTCCGGCTATTGGGGACTGTTAGTAAGAAGCACTGTACTCGGGGTGTTCTTGGGGCTACTCACGATGGCCGGACCCTTCGCGTCGAAAGTTCTGATCGATACCGTGTATCCTGCGCGAGATGTCCAGCTGATGTTTGTGGTCGTGCTGGGCACGGCTGTGTTGAGCCTAAGCTCGACGCTAATGGGCGCCGTGCGTGGCTATTTCGCCGCCACCGTCGGAAGCGAAATCACCACCGTCACGAGCCTGGGATTCTTCAATCACCTCCAGCACCTCCCCCCTGCGTTCTTCGACACGCATCAGATCGGGGAGGTGCTGAGCCGCCTGTCCGATGTGCGCGGAGGAATTGGCAGTGTCACGGGGACGGTTCAGATGCTCATCTCGAGCGGGGTGTATCTTCTGGTCGTACCGCCCTTCCTCATCATTCTCAACTGGAAGCTGACGGCGTTGTCGCTCCTGGTGATTCCGATTACGATCGCCGTATCGATCCTCGGAGCGCGCCGAATTCGAGTTATAGCGCGCGAGAGCGCCGAGACTGGCGCTCAGCTACAGGCATATCAGGTCGAGGTGCTAGCGCACATAGGAACGCTGAAGTCGATGGCGATGGAGTCGCACGTGTTCGCGCGCCAGTCGGATCTGATGCACCGTGTCCTCCGACTCACCCTGCGAAGCGTGCGAGCGCAGACCATTGTGGGCGTCATTAATAGCATCGTGCGCACATTTGGAGTCGCAGTCACAACTTGGTACGCGTGGACGATGATTCTCCGAGGTGAGCTCAGCCTTGGTTCGTACGTAGCGTTCAGTGCGTATCTCGGGTATCTCACCGGACCTGCTGCTCAACTGGCTGCGCTCTTCACGTCTCTTCAGACTGCGGGGATCACACTTGGGCGGATGTTCGAGTATCTCGACATGCCAGTCGAGCAAGATCCAGCGACCGCCTTTCATCCGCTGCCTCAAGTGCGGCAGGTGGTACAGGGCGACGTCGCATTCCGTGGAGTATCCTTTCACTACCACGAGTCCGCCCCCGTGCTCCGTGATGTCGATGCGTGCTTCGCCCCAGGAACACTGACCGCGATCGTTGGACCGAGCGGAGCGGGTAAGTCGACTCTTCTTCGTATGATCGCTCGTCTTGTGGAGCCAACCTCAGGCGAAATCCTCGTCGACGGCAAGCCCTTGGCCGAGTTCCCGCTCCCTGAGATCCGCCGGCAAGTCGCATGCGTGTGGCAACAGTTCAGCCTGATGAACGGCACAGTGTTGGACAATTTAACAATGGGATCACCTGACGCGTCGCGCGCCTCCGCTAAGCGGGCGATCGATGTCTGCTGCCTCGATGATTTCGTGTCAAAACTGCCGCGGGGCCTCGATACGCCACTAGGTGAGTGGGGCGCGACGCTGTCCGAAGGGCAGCGTCAGCGAATTGCAATCGCGCGCGCTCTTGTCCGAGACACGCCAATCCTCCTGCTCGATGAAGTTACCTCGAACCTCGACCCCGCTACAGAGGAGCTGCTTCTCGATCGCCTTTTGTCCGCGCATCGTGGCAAGACCATTGCAATCGTGACGCATCGGCAAGCTACAGCGTCGCGTGCCGATGTGATCTTGACTCTTGCCGACGGACGCTTGTTCGTCGACGGCGAATCGGTGTCCCGCGCCGGCGGCCTCCTTGTAGATTCAAGCAGCAGCACTAAGCGCGCATAGTCAGCCATCTACTCGACCGGCACTGTCATGCTGTCGTCCACGCTAGGCCTTGGTCCGCGAACGAATCTGGAATGGCGCAGGGTCGCTAATGCGGTATCTCAATCGCAGCGAGGCGCTCCATATGCAGAGCGAGCGTTCGAACTTCTGCTTCCCCCGATCGATCACAGTGCGGTGCCGAGCTACCTACTTGCTCGTCGCGCTCATTGGGCGATTCTGGCCGGTTTCGCCCTTCTGTGCGGAGTAGCCTTGGCTCTCTCTCTACTCGTAACAATAGATCTCACCATCGCCGCTTCCGGTGCTATCGAACCCGCGACCATCTGGTCTGTTCGTTCGCGCGAAGCGGGCGTGATCGTCGCTATCGCGGCGCGCACTGGAGAGAGGGTCGCACGCGACTCAACCGTTGCGGTGCTCGATCGTTTTGCGTCCGATGGACGCACACACGAGCTGCGTCTCCAGGCGCGCGAGCAAGCATCGGCGCTCGAGCGCGCCGCGCGTGCGCTGCCACTCGCCCTGAACGAGCAGCGCGAGCGGATAGCGGTCCTCGAGAGCGACGTGCTCCGAGCACGTGCGTTGTTCCGTGAACGGTCCGTGCAGATGAGCGTGGTTGGCAGCGCCGACTCGATACTAGCGACGTACGTGCCGGGCTCACGGACGCAAATGGACATTGCCTACGCAGACGTGCGCTCGGCCGAGGCGGAACTCCGGGCCGGCCGCCTCGGACTTGCGCGTGCACGCACCGACTCCCTCGACTTGACGAGACGGCGCTACGAGTTGGCTCGCCTAGAAGAGGAAATCAGGCGGTCGCGTCTGCAAGCCGACCGGCTGACCATTGTCGCCCCGGCCGATGGAGTCGTGCTGACCGACCAGCTGGAACGCCGGATCGGCGAGCAAGTGCAAGTCGGCGAGCAGGTGCTCGAGATTGCGGAGTTGGATCGCTGGCGCGTGCTGCTTCATGTGAGCGAACGTGATGTTCACGACGTGCGGACGGGGCAGCCCGTTGCAGTTGAGATTCCTGCTCTCGAAGCGCTCGATGGCAAGCCGCTCCAAGGCCGAGTCACGGCCGTCGCCCCGCAGCCGGTGCCTTCAGGCCAAACGAGCGCTGGTTCAAGCGCGGCCGCATCGAGTGCCGGCACCTTTCGAGTAGTCGTCGCGCTGGAGCCCGGCGAGCTCGCGCGCGTGGGAACAGGCGCATTCCGCCGAGGCTATGCCGTACGCGCGCGCGTGGTCACGCGCTCCGGTCGCATCGCCCGACTGCTCGTTGCCGAGGTCCGAGACTGGGTCGCTCAGCGTCGTTGGTGGTAGCCGCGCCAGCCCATATGGAACGGTCAGGATTGGGTCTGCGAAGAGCATGGGCCGACATACCGCGGTTACAGCATGAAGCGCCTGGTATCACGGCATACATGCGTGAGCGGGCCGCGGCGGAAGGGTGCGAAGCCGTGGCCCCGAGCGGGTGGACGTGCATCCTGAACGTATCGGCCTGCATGATTGGCGCAATCGTCGGCGCGGAAGACCCAGCGTTCTTTCAACACCGCGGCATTTGGTGGTCTCAACTTGCCCGGCAAATCTGCGTCTCGACACGCCATGGAAAACGAATTACGGCCGTCAGCACTATCACGCAACAGCTAGCCCGGAATGTGTATCTGCGCGAGCGGCGATCCATCAAACGCAAACTCTCGGAGATGCTTCTCGCGCGACGATGCGATGCGATTCTCGACAAGGCCCGTATCCTGGAGCTTTACATGAACGTTGTGGAATGGGGCCCTCGCACTTGGGGAATAGAGAACGCGGCTCGAATCTATTGCGACACCACGCCCAATGCTCTTAACCCCTTTCAAGCTGCCGTCCTGGCGAGCCTCCTACCCGCCCCTCGCGCTCCGCTCACAGGAAAGAACTTCACGCGTGCGCACGTGACTCAACGAGGCGTACTCCAGTTCCTATATAGCGCGGGGGTCATCAGTCTGGTGGAGTGGGGCGAAACCCGTCGCCGCCTGGAACTGCTCGACGTCGCAGTGAATGGGAGCACGCCCCCGATAGTCGCGATTCGAACCATCGGCAGTCATCCCTACCGGACAGCTTCGATGAGCGATGTGCCTCCAACCGCTCGCGATCTGTTGGATACTCGTTGCGGTGAAAGGCTGCGCAGTGCGTATGACACGTATGCCCTCGGGCCAGCGACGAAACCCGGTTGGCATAGGCTACCATATCGGTGGAACGGTCGACTGCCCCCATGAACGCGCGCGTGCCCGTACGGCGACAGACAGGCGCGAGCGACTGCGGACAAGCCGTGCTTGCCATGATCCTTGACTAC
Organism: Gemmatimonadaceae bacterium; assembly: GCA_031407575.1. GTDB lineage: Bacteria > Gemmatimonadota > Gemmatimonadetes > Gemmatimonadales > Gemmatimonadaceae > AG11. The sequence goes on from JANOIJ010000255.1 coordinate 25,569, forward strand.
TATGTCGTGGATTACAGTCGCCATCAGCTCCGCCTACTCATAGGCGAGGCCGCCGGCGGAACCACAATGGAAACGCTGTGCACCGCGGCGCGTGCGTGCGGGCTCGAAGCTGCCGGCTTCGATGCCCCGGCTCACGTGTTGGGCCGAATTCCTGTGCCCGCCATCCTACACTTGCGCCGAGGTCACTTCGTTGTCCTTGAGGGGGTGGACAACGACGCAGTCTCAATCGTAGATCCGGCAAGCGGGCGCCAAGTAGTGTCTATGGCGGTGCTAAGACGACACTACAGCGGATGCGCACTTGTTCTTGAGCCAGTGCACGCCAATCACCCATTCTCGTCACCTAGGAATCGTGAGCAGTCGGATGAGGACGCCGCATGGGGTGTTCTCGCGCCTTGGGTGCGGAAGGAACTGTCGGCGATCAGCAGACTTGCAGCGTATGCAGTGGGTGCAGTGGGTGCGATCTGCGCTTTTGCGTGGTTCGCGCGCGAGGCGGTCCCCGGAGCAGCACTGGGGACGGCAGGCGCCGCCCCTTCGATAATCGGCGCTTTGCTAAGCGGCGCCGCGGCGCTCGGAGCGACCCGACTCTGTCGAAGGATTGAGATTGTTCTCACGCAGCAACTGTCCGACTACCTAGCTGGTCGCTTCGTGCAGATGTCCGCGCGAGCGTCACACGTGTTTCTCGCTTCCCGCACAAGTCGGTTCCTCGAGTACCTGGTTGGTGACCTGGATCCGACGATGAACGCTCGGATGCCGTCGATACGGATTGTGCGTATGACGTTGCTGGGACTAGTCGCGACGGTCGCTTTGTTTGCAATGTCGACTACGCTCGGCATCGTGCTATGCGCCATTCTCGCTTCGGTGGTAGCAGCAACGATCTGGAATGCGAGACGCTGGCAGGTCCAGGCAACGCGATGGCGCGCACGGGTTCAGTCGGCGCGTGAGTTGTCGCGAGCCATTCTCGCGGCGCCGAGCGATCTCCAGGCTGCGGGCGCATTCTCAAACGCGCTCGATACTTGGGCGGTGATCCGACGGCGAGCCCAGTGCCTGGTAGGAGGATCGCCAGTCATGCGTCCGGAGCCTGATGTCGCATTGCTTGGCCTGTCGTTTGGATCCCTCGCCTTGATCACCGGGCAAGCAACAATTGGTGGGCGCGTTGGTCCGGGTGACGGCATCGCCGCAATCATACTTGGCGTTACAACGCTAGTCTCAGCGCACGCGGCCATTGCAGAATTTCAGCGCTACCGCGTATGGACCACGACACTCGGGCTTCTCGCCGACTCTGAACGAGAAGTGCCGACATCTAAAGGCAGTTCTCCTGTCGACCTCGGGCCCGATGGCGGCATCGTGCTGCTCTCCTCGGTGCGCTTCGCCGCTTCGGGCATTGACTCACTGGCGGAAACGGACTTCCGGGCATCGCCCGGTCGCCCAGTCGCTGTTATAGGAGATGATGGCGCGAGGGCGGCAGTTGCGCGTCTCGTTCTGGGGCTAGTGCATGCGTCCGCCGGAGCGGTCACGATCGACGGCTTCACGCCGACAGAACTAGACGAACCGGAGCGACGGGTGCTCGTGAAGGGAGTGCTTCGCGGGGCCGAACCAATGAGCGGAACGATTATCGCCAATTTTCAAATGGTGAATCCGACGTGCAACCGCATTGACGTTCGCGAGGCTTGCGCGCGTGTCGGCCTCGTTGACTGGTTGGACGCGCTCCCCCTCCTTGAGCGCACTTCACTCTCGCGCTCTTTATTCGCGGGCCCGACCGCTCGGCTTCTTTGCTTGGCGCGATTGCTGGTGCGCGCTCCTCGGGTCCTAGTACTCGACGGCACGCTCGACGAACTCGATATACCGCACGCGCATTCCATACTTCGCAATCTGGAGGACTTAGGCTGCACGCTCGTGTTGACCACGGCGCGCATGGACATCGTTCCGACGCATTTTCGCATCGCGCGCGTGACCTCGTCTTCCTGACTGAGTGGCAGGGTGGGCGTAAGAGACCTACTTGCCTCCGAATACATACCGGTCGCCCATGCCGACAATCAATGGGGCCAAGATCCAGGCCACTGCAAACGGGGCCGCAGCCGCGAGGCTCGACGGACGCCAAACCAAAAGTGCTCCCACTGTCAGGCCGCCAAGTATCGGCGAAGCACAAAGAGCTCGCCAGTATTGGGCAATGGAAGTGTTCTCGCACTGATCAATGGCACGCCAGGACGACCAGTCAAGTAGGTGCCGTCGCGAAATGAGCAAGCGCCACGATGTTCGTGCCAGCGCGTCGAGAATAAGCAGAGAGTCCTGCACGAGGACGATCTGTGAGAACAGCGGCGCTGCTGCTGCACCTAGTGCCAGTCGCCATCGTTTACAGATGTGAAGTCCGACTAGTTCCAGGACAGCACCGATGCTGACGTGCATGAGATGGGCTGCCAGTGTCAGCGCCGCCGGACACGCCAGAAATGTCCAGAGTGTAGGTGAGCCCGGCAGAGACGTCCAAGCCAGGCATAGAAGAACCAGTGACGCGGCCTTGGACAGCTCTCGAAGCAGTAGCTCCACGAGGACATATTGTTGAAGGGTGGTGAGGGGATTGCGTCGTAAGGAGCCAGAAACGGACCGCGTCGTCGGAAGGAGGAATGGTGTTGCCTGCAACAGACCGCGCAGCCACCGATGCCCGCGCTGCATCTGGGCCAGGTACGTACGAGGCCACGGTTGGAGCACCATCGCGTCGCCAACCTCGCCGGTGCGCCCAGCGAACCCCTCGAGCAGGTCGTGGTGAAGCACGACCTCCGGAGGAAAGGCATTTGCGATCACGCGAAGATATGCATCACAGTGATAGAGCGCACCGGCACCGACGTGCGTTGCCACATCGAGGACCTCGAAGCCAAAACTTGATCGCGCGACTAGAGGCACTGCGCCCCGCATCGCTGTCTCCGTATCGAGCGCAAATCGCACTGATGGCTGTAGTACCGCGTAGCCGGAGACGACTCGACCGAAATCATCTATGACGGGACGATTTAGTGGATGCTGGGCAGTGCGTACAAGCAACGTGGCGCCGCCAGGCATCAACCATGATGTTTCGTCCAAACTGATAACGAACGGAATAGCGGTGCGGCTCGTTAGAGTGGGCAGGTCTCCGAACTGCCACTCGAAGGTGGTGGGACTCGGCTTCGGCTGAATCAGGCGCATCAACTCCTGAAGCTTCCCACGCTTGCGCTCCCAGCCGATCCAAGCGCCCTGTGTATCGCTCCATGTCCGTCTCCGCTGCAGCCCGAAGAATCGATCCCCACTGACACCGCGGGTTGCGGCGTTTAGCGCCGTGATGCCTGCACGAAGTTCCGCTACTATTTCATCGTCAGCAGCCAGAGATTCGCAGGGAGCATCGGAGAAATCGGTCAATAGTGCGAAGCGATACTCGGCGCCGGGATGCGCGTCAGCCAGCTTCTGCAAATGCGCGAGAAGCTCGCGGACGCGCGTCGGGCCATGCGCCATCGCTGGAACGACAATCAGTGTGGCGCAGTCGTCTACTTGCATGTAGTCGCTCGCGAACCTCGGAAGCGGCAAACCTCTCCGCCGCCGCCACGGCATCCACCTAACCAATCGACACCCGTAAACAAATGCCACTGGGATTGCGGTTACGGCGAGGAGCCACTGCACCAAGACGGAAGTGCCACGTTCGCGGACGAACACAACGCAAGAGAACACAAAGAACGCGCAGAGCGCGATCGTGAGCACTGGCAGCAACACCGGGGGAATCCCCCGATCGCGTGTGGAGACGCGACGTCCGGTATGCCGTTGCAATCCCGCCTCAAGGATGGGAGCTCCGACGCCGAACAAGTAGTGGCCGACATGGGCGCCAGGACTCTCTCGGTCTCGGCTTGCGTACCTGGACTGCGCCAGCGAGAGCGCGATACGTGCGATCGCCGCCTGTTCGATGCGGGCTCGCCCAGCCCACTCCGCAAGCGCGGCGTGATGCTGAGAGCGCGTTCTCCAATCGGAGCAAGCGTAGACGCCGCCGGGGTCCTGCTGCAGGATGGCCTCTGCGGAGGCATCGAAATGAGGTTGCGGCTTCATTTGTCGATAAGCTACACTGCCAGACTGAATCTCGTGGCAACGCTCCGAGATGGCACCGTCACTCAGCGACCTGCCGTTGTGTATCCGCGCAACCCGAAAGCCCGGCGGAACCGATATTGAGACACGAAATAGGCAGGCTGTCTTGCTTGTGCGAGATTGCAGCGATCAAGCGCTCCAGGCCCATCGGGTGAACAGCGAGTGCACTCGCCCTCTCCGATTGTGTCGAGCCAGAGTATTCTTGTTTCTTACCGGAGGCGAATTATCCTCGCGAAGTCTGTGATATACACAACATGGCACTCTGAAGACGAAGGGAGTCGGCGGAAAGGGGGCTATTCGTGATGAATACGGGGGCCTACTCTAAGGACGCGCCTCATTCGGGCGCGCGGTCAGGATGAGGCCGGCTCCGCCGGGCCAACCAGTGAATCGGTCAATCATTCACCTCGCCCCGAGGTTTCGAGAGGCGGTCGAGGTGCTACTCCTCACACTCGAGGATGCGGTTGTCGTTGAGACGCTGCGCACCCCTGAACGCCAGGCATTTCTCTATGGGTTTGGCCGGTACTACGATGACGGACGCGGCACAGTTACCAACGCGGCGAGTTCCCTGTGCTCATGGCATGGGTATGGTCTCGCAGCGGACGTGGTCCATTCAGAGAAACTCTGGAATGCGGGCGACGCATGGTTCACGCTTATGGGCGAGACGGCCGAAGCTCTCGGCTTGGTGTGGGGTGGGCGATGGAAGTGTCGTGATTGTCCCCACCTGCAGTGGGGAACGTGCGGAGAATCTCCCTCTGCCTCAACACGGTTGATGATGCGAGACGGAGGCATGAAAGAAGTCTGGTGCGCGGTCGGCGCGGATTGACTCGCAGCCTGTTGCCGACGGGAAGCAACGACGAGCTGCGCGCGGCCGGATACAGATACGAACCAACGCTCGAATTGCGCAGAACCCTTGAGCCACGACCTCGGTATCGCAAAGCGTCCTAAAGCGAGCCTCGATCCGAGGCTCCCACTCTCATCTCCCCAACTAAAGTGGGTGGAGGAGGTTTTCGCGTCGCTGACGCTGCGTGAACGCGTTGGGCAGATGATCAACGTCTGGATACTTGGAGATTACTCCAACTTTGAGGATCCAAGCTTCGCCCGAGTACTCGAGCTAATTCGCGCGAATCATGTCGGTGCCGTGACCATGTCCCTCGGCTCGCCCATCGAAGTGGCTGACAAGATCAACGTGATGCAGCGCGCGTGCCGAATTCCGTTGCTCGTCGCCGCCGACCTCGAGCCGAATCTGGGGCGACTGGACGGCGGCGTATTCGATCACTACCTCATCCATGCCGGGGGCGCGACGGTCTTTCCAAGCGCCATGGCCATCGCTGCAACTGGACGAATTAGCGATGCGTACGAAGTGGCCAAAGCGATAGCCGACGAAGCTCGCGCCGTTGGCATCAGTGTGAACTATGCTCCTGTTGCCGACCTGAATAGCAATCCGTCGAATCCGGTGATCAGCACGCGTTCGTTCGGGGAAGAACCAAGTCGCGTAGCCGAGTTAGCGGCGGCATTCGTCAGAGGCACGCAGGATGCCGGCGTGGTAGCAACAATCAAGCATTTTCCTGGGCACGGTGATACTACCGCCGACTCCCACTCGTGCTTACCGATCACCGGCGCTTCGATCGCGCGTCTGGAAGCCATCGAGCTTGTTCCCTTTGCAAAATGTATCAACGCGGGAGCGGCCATCGTAATGACTGCCCACGTCGCGCTTCCGGCCGTCACCGGCAATAGTATGGTCCCCGCCACACTATCAAAGCCGATTATGACTGATCTCCTACGTGATCGGCTCGGATTTTCCGGGCTTGCCATTTCCGACGCACTTTCGATGCCCGCGGTTACGAAGTCGTATTCGCTGACTGACAGTTGTGTGCTTGCGGTAAAGTCGGGGATCGACATGCTACTCGATCCGACCGATCCTCACGGGGCCATTGATGCAATAGTAAGCGCTGTCGAACAGGAAATGATCCCCAGCGCGCGAATAGACGCGGCCGTTCGCAGGATATTAGAACTAAAGGCAAGAACTGGCGTTGCGGCTCATCGTTTCGTGTCGCTCGACACCGTCAGAAGAGTTGTTGGGTCGCCGGGACATCGTTCGTTGGCGATGGACATCGCTCGCCGCTCGGTCACGCTCCTTCGCGATCACGATTGTCTCGTGTGTGGGCCATCCAGCGCTCGCACACTGCTGGTCAACTACTTGCCCGATACGGAACTGCGTGCTGGTAACGTAATGTTCGCTAGAATGCTGGCTGGACTAGGGTCCGGGAACCTGCGCTTGGAGAAGATCGGACCGACGGCAACGCAAGCTAGACTAGACTTGATCTCGCGCGCCGCAGCCAATGTCGAGCGATTCATCATTGCGATGTATGTCAGACGAGTTGAAGGCAGCGGACGTACCGCGATTCCGCCGCACATCGCCGCGTGGATCGATCAACTTTCGATTTCTTCGAGAATTGCCGTCATCGCCTTCGGCAACCCATACTTGATTGGCCAGTTTCCGCAGGTACGCACTTACATGGTCACTTACGGAATTGGAGATGCGCTGGAACACGCTGCCGCGGAAGTATTGCTGGGCGAGGCGCCGGTCGGCGGACGAGTCCCGATTTCCTTTCCGGGCTACTTCAAGCGTGGCGACGGGCTCACGAGGTCATGAAAGATTCATCAGGACCGCGGATCGCGCGCCCATTGACGCAACATCCCGCGTCCCCTTAGCTTACGAGTCTGTTCCGTGCCGCCTCGTTCGGAGGCGATCCACGTAGGAAGCAGATCTTCGAACATCATCAGGTCGAATGCCGACGATTAACCAGCTGGTCCGGCAGTCCCGCCGCGACCTCGCCAAGAAGGAAAAGGCGCCGGCGCTGAAGGCGAATCCGCAGAAGCGGGGCGTCTGCACGCGCGTCTACACCACCACCCCAAAGAAGCCGAACTCCGCCCTCCGCAAGGTCGCGCGCGTCCGCCTCACCAACGGCTTCGAAGTCACCGCCTACATCCCCGGTGAAGGACACAACCTCCAGGAGCACTCCATCGTGCTCATCCGCGGTGGTCGTGTGAAGGATCTCCCGGGCGTTCGCTATCACATCGTCCGCGGGACGCTCGATGCCTCGGGCGTGAACGGCCGCAACCAGAGCCGCTCCAAGTACGGCACGAAAAAGCCGAAGGCCGGCGCCAAGGGTGCCGCCCCCAAGGGAGGTAAGAAGTGAGCCGTCGCAAAAGCGCCGTGAAGCGCACCATCCTGCCGGATGCGCGCTACGACAGCCAGACCGTTTCCAAGTTCATCAACGTCCTGATGTACCAGGGCAAGAAGAGCACGGCCGAGCGGATCTTCTACGCCGCGATGGACCTGGTGGAGAACCGCACCAGCCAGCCAGGCGTGAACATCTTCAAGCAGGCGCTCACCAACCTCAAGCCGGTCGTCGAGGTCAAGAGCCGCCGCGTCGGTGGCGCCACGTACCAGGTGCCTGTCGAAGTCCGTCCGGAGCGCCGCACCGCGCTCGCAATGCGCTGGCTCATCAGCTACTCGCGCGACCGCAACGAGAAGTCCATGGCCGAGAAGCTCGCGGCAGAGGTCATCTCCGCGTCGAAGGGCGAGGGCAACGCGGTGAAGAAGAAGGAAGACACGCACCGCATGGCAGACGCCAACAAGGCGTTCGCGCACTATCGCTGGTAGCTTCTGCCGTAAAGACTCTCTCGCCCCGCCCGTGACGGACTCACGGGCGGGGCGAGGTGCATATTCTAGCTGTTCAGCCTGAGAAGAAAGCGCTAGCTTGGGCGGCGCACGGGAGTGCGCACTCCGGCCGGTGGAGTTGACCCACCCCCTTCCCTCCTGCGACTCGATCATGATCTCTTCTGCGCCAACCAGCCTTGTAAAGAGCCTTCGGGTGCCGGGCTATTTGCTCCTCGGGATCGCGTCGGTCCTGCCCATGCTCGACCTGCTGGTCTCAGTGATGCCATTTCGGCCGTCCACCGTCGTCTGGCGCTTCGGTGCAGTGGGCCTGTTCTCCAGCGCGATCGGCGCTCCGCTGCTCATCCTGTTCTTCATCTATGTGTTGGCGCAGTTCGCGGGCGACAGAAAGGTCAAGTTGCTTGTCGGCGTGATTGCCGCGCTGATCACGGTCAGCCTCGTCGCCGCTGCTGGAGCATTCGTCCTCGACGCGCTCCAGATGCGCCAGCGCATCCAGCCGGCCGCGCAGGTGAAATTCATGACGGCGTCCATCCAGGCCGTCTTGAAGATCGCGTTGGAGGGGCTTGCAGCACTCGTGCTCGCCATCAGTGTCTTCCGGTCTTCCCGCGAAAGCAGGTCCGCTTCCGCAGCACGAACGGAGTCAGGGCGCTCCGGTAGCCCGCTCCTCGTTGGCCGACCAACCGCCCGGCCCGTGATCTCCGAACCTGTGCCCGAGCCAGCACCGAAGGCGTCAGTCGAAGAATAGCCGTTCGGGCTTGGCGAATACGAGAGGGCGCGAGGACGCAATACGTGCTAACGCCCTCACGCCGTGCAGGCCCAGCCCGTGATCTATGGCTTGAGCAGTAAAGAGTCCGGGTGAAAGATGCTGCGCAGCTCTGAACCGAAAGAGCGTCCGGCGTCCTTCCCGCTGACGATAGTCGTCTGGAAGCGGGCAACCGTCTTCACGTCGGGCGCATAGTTCAGCGTGTTCGCGAATGCGACCGGAGGTCCGTCCGCGCTGTCCAGCCGGGACTGCATCGCCTCGATGACGAAGGTGCGATAGACGGCGTCGGCCGTCTGGATCTGCTGCTCGCCGCTCACCTTGAAGTGCCACGACCATCGCTCAGCGCCCACGCTCACGGGAATCGTGATCTCGTTGCCGACCTTGAGCGGCCACAGCGCGTTGAACTTCGTGGTGTCGAGCGACAACGGGTGGGCAGGGTCCTCGGTGATGAAGCCGCCGATGCGGTTGACGGCGCGCCCGCTGTCATCGACGAACCGCGTGACCCACCCTTTGGAGCTCACGACGCGGTTCGTGAAGCCCTGATACCGAAAGACCGTGCCCACCGGGCTGTTCACGTACGGCGCCGGAGGCAATGGCGTCGGAAAGTATTTCTCGCAGCCTCCGGATGCCGCGACCGCGCCGAGCGCGACGAGAACCATGCTGCGCCTGGCGCGTTGCCCTGGGAGGGTCTCACGATGTGATGGGAGCATTCGACCACAACATACAGGTCGGGAGCATTCGGGTGCAATCACTCGAGCTCGCCTGCCACACGGGGCGCAGGCGCGGCGGGCCACGGCACCTGCCTTGCGATTGTTCGGCCCGCCATGTCCTCACGCGCGACCCCCCAGCTCCCCGTCCCCTCGCTGCAGTCCCAGACGGAGCTCCACGCGCGCTTTGCCGAGCTCGAGGCCAGGTCGGGGGCGTCACACATGGCCGTCGCGCTAGTGGACCTCGATACGCACGCCGAATTTCACTACCACGCAGATCGCTGGTTCCACGCAGCGAGCACGATCAAGATGGCGATCCTGCTCGGCGTCTTTGGCGCAATCCATCGCGGGGAGCTGCTGCCGCAATCCCGCGTCCACGTGCGCAACCGTTTTCTCAGCGCATTCGATGGGTCGCCGTACCGGGTGCGACTGGACCGCGATGCCAACCCGGACGTGCATCGCGAGGTCGGTCGCACGCTGCGGGTGAGCGAGCTCGCCGACGCCATGATCACCACGAGCAGCAATCTGGCAACGAACCTGTTGCTGGACCTGGTGGGGATCGACGTGCTGCAGCAAACGATCGAGGGCTTTCGCCTCGAGGGGATCGACCTGCGGCGCGGCGTGGAGGACGAGATGGCGTTCGAGCATGGCATCAGCAATCGCGTCACGGCGAACGGCCTCGTCGGCCTCCTCCGGCTCATGGGTGAGGAGCGCGCCTTCTCGCCAGCGTTGTCGCGGCAGATGGTGAACGTGTTGCACGGACAGCAATTCAAGAGCGGACTGCCCGCGGGCCTCCCTCGCGGCGCGCGCGTTGCGCACAAGACGGGCGAGATCTCGACGATCGCGCACGACGCGGGGCTGGTCTACCTGGCCGGCCGCAAGCCCTATGCGGTCGCCGTCCTCACCGAGTGGGAAGCGACGAGGACCGGCCGGTCGGCGACGATAGCCGCCGCGTCCTACATCGCCTATGCCGCACTCGTTGGAGATCGCGAATGATGCCGACCGACCTCGCCGAGTTCCCCTTGCGACTGGTGGATGGCCGCCGCCTGGAGCGTCGCTTCCGCGACGTGTTGCTGCCGGGTGGTATCCTCTGCGACCACGTGGGACAAGCGCGCGTGCTGCCACGACACTTTTACGAGATCGAGTCCTGGCAGCAGGCTCGAGACACGATGCTGGCGCCACATTTTGCCGTGTCGGAGTTCATCCATACCGACGTGCGGGAGGCGCCGCCGCTACGCGTGTTCCCTCGCTACATCCCGTGCGCCACGGTGCTGTTGGCACTGGCACTCGAGCAGTTTCGCCAGGCGGTCGGCAACTACGTGTTCATCGGTGCGAATGGCGGGTATTGCTCGCCCCGTCACGCGCGGGTGGGCGGTGCTTCGCCGCACAGCTGGGGCACGGCGGCGAACATCTATCGCGTGGGCGACGTGTATCTCGACTCGCAGGACACCATCGCACGATACGCGGCTGTCGCGCGCGCAGTCCTGCCCACCGTATGGACTCGACCGCTCGGTCCAGAATTGGAGAAGACCGACGATCACCTGCACCTGGATCTTGGATATGTCGTGAGCGTGCCGCGCGAGGCGGCGGGCGAAACGTACAACGTGAAGCTGGCCGGAGACCCGCTGTGAGTCGCATCAAGCGTCCGCGCCGCGCGGATCGCGCGGCGCGCGGCACCACCGGCGCCGAGGGAGGCAGCCTGCCCGCCATCGGCATGGAGGCGGAGTTCACCACGGTGGTGGACGGCATCCCTCAGAGGCCCGAGGACGTGTTCGGGTCTCCTCGGAACGTGGTGCGCGGACCGCTCGTGCATCGCACGGGCCGGTCGTATCACTTGCCCACCGGCGGTGCGTTGTATTTCGACACCGGCGTGATGGAGATCGCGACGCCGATGATCGAGATCGCGCCCGGGTGTGGGGCACGTGGCACACGCGTCCTGTGGGAGAGCCTTGGATTCCTTCGCAGCGAGCTCGACGCGTGGGAAGGGGACACCGCGCGATCGGTTCGTCTCGTGGGCTTCAGTGCGCACTACAACGTCTCATTCGACGTGCCGGAGAGCGAGGCAGCAAGCGGGCGTTCGTGCGCGCAGCTGGCCTACCTACTGACGCACGTGCTCGCGGCGCCGGTGATGTTGCTCGCGGCGAATCGGCGATCCACTGGCGTGGGCGTGCGTCCGCGAGGGAATCGCGTGGAGGTCACGGCGGACTTTACGCCGGATGCGGCGCTCATGGCAGCCACAGCGACGTTGATCGTCGGGCTCGTGCGCGAAGTGATGAGCTGGAAGAGCTACTCGCTGGATCAACTGGCAGCGCATGGCATTCCCGTGCTGCGGGACTTCACTCCGGTGAAGCACAGCTCGCGGAAGGGATGGGTGGCGAAGGACACGTGCTTCGCGGTCAACCCCTTCACCTCCAACATCGATGCGGCGCTCTTCAGGCTCGCGTCGGGAGAACGCGTGTCACTCCGCGAGATCGCGGGACGCACGACACGTGTGTTCTGGAATTCCATTCGCGCGCTGGGTGATCCGTTGTCGCTGCAGCTCATCGCCGCGGTGATGCGCGGCCGAGCGCCGTCGCTGCTGGACCTGAGGGATCGCCCGGTCGCCTACGAGGACGTCGGTCGATTGTGCGCGTGGGACGATCTCTTTCCCATCTCGGCGCTCCCTCGCTCGCGCTACGAGCGTGTGGTCGGACACGCCATCGAAGGTCGGCGCGTGCACATGGACGGGACGTGGCACACGCCTGTGGGCGTGCGAGGCTGGACGCATGTCGTCTTCCGTCGCGAGAATGACGGCGCGCGTCAGGTGCGCTCGCTGGACGAGCTACTCGTCCACCTCGACGCGTGGGACCGGTCGGGAGGTCGTCGCGCGGCGGATCGTCCGGTCGCTCGTGAGCCCGTGAGTGCGGCGGAGCGCCGCGCACGAGAGCAACGCGTCAAGGCCGCTGACACCGTGGAGCGGCATCGCGACAGCGAACACGTCGATGAAGATGCAGGCATTCCGCTGACACGCGAAGCCGATACAGCGGTTGACGTTGCAGAGAGGGGCGCGGAGGAGCTTGCCGATGCGCCAGCGAGGAGTGCACGCGCACAGGCGCGCGCGCAATCACCGCTCGTGATCGTGTCGCGTATCTAGGAATCGCATTGTCCGCGCGTGGACCGGTCTCCATGCCGAGCACGTCAATTTGGGAGTTTGCGCTCGGGGTTTAGGCATGGTCAGACAGGAGCCGTGGAAAAAGGGCAACCGGGCCAGTTGACACAGGACGGAACCCCGATAAATTCATGGGGCTACGGGCTTTTGCCTTCAGCAGTGGCTCACTGCGGCCACATCTATGGGCTTCCGGGCGTCTCGAGCCGGAAGGGATACTCTGGCCGGCGACCTTGCGTCGCTCCCGAAAAGCAACGCAGGACAACTTGACGTCGAGCGCGAATTGCTCGGCGCGCCTTGGGTCCCCACTCGCGCAGCAGAGGCGAGTACACCCTGGCGAGAGC
>JANOIJ010000261.1:0-18730 GCA_031407575.1 Gemmatimonadaceae bacterium
CGCAGGTACTTCAGCACGAGCGCCACTTCTTTGGGCATCTGGTCGCGGTTCCGGGCCAGCACAGCCCTGATGATGTCGGGCTCGACTCCGTCGTCGATCGCGGCGTTCACGGCTATCTGGACGCACGGACCGCAGTCCTCATCCTGGGTGGCAGCGATCCTGACCGCATGAACGAGCGCTGGATCCGACCGGCGGCGGTGCGCTGCTACCGGAAGGATCATCAGAAACTTCAGGAAGCCCGAGAACGACGTGTCACCCAGCTGCCGCAAGTAGTCGGCTGGGACTCGCAGCTGCCGCTCTGCCTGGCGCTGCACAAATCGGACGAACGCTTTCACTCGCGATACCCCCTATGGTCCGCCCTGCGTTGAGCCGCGAGCAGCGCGCCTTGTCTGGTGCAAGTGATACCCTTGTTGGACGGCCCGCTTATTGGGCCTCTCCTCGGAGCAGCGTGACGATGGCCTCGACAACGGAGCCGTGAGCTTCCGAGGAGAGTTGCCCGACTGATCGGATCACGATGCCCTCGCTGGCTGTGAATAGCTTGCCTGGTCGAACAAAGCTGTCGCGATCCAGCCCACCCGTTGCGAACGAGCTCTTGGTGATCGCCACGGACTGCGGATCCCCATATCGATTGCTAGTGATCTGGCAAAGCACCCAATCGGTGACTCCGGCTCGCGCCACTACCAGAGCTGGGCGCAGCTTCGATGCGGACAGGTCTGAGAAAGGAAAACGGACGAGGACGACTACGCCTGGGCCAAGGTTGCCCATGCCTGGTCTTCCTCAGGGCGGTTCCAGTCTTCCGCCAAGGCCTCCTCACTCAGAAGAGCGCCCTCCCCGGTGGCGGGAATGCTCAGGACGGTGATGAGCAAGCGAGAGCCCGGCGGCAACACGATGGGCTCTTTCGGGCGGATGACTCCAGCCTCGTCGACCCTTGCTTCGATTGTCGGGTTCATTCGTGGACTTTACTCGCGCAGCGATGGCCCGTCCAACACTGGAGATAAGCTGCAAGGGCAGCGGCGGCTTGCCATCGCTGACCTTGTCAGCTTGATCTCCTTGTTGGACGGCGCTTCAGTGATGCAGCTTCTCTTGGACCCATTCGCGCAGGAGCGTCCTCGTCAACCCCACGCGATGCCGCAATCTGCCGAACGGCGGCGCGCTCAGCAGCGCTGAGGGAGATCGTCACGCCTCTCGCCAGTGAAGGGACGGGTTGGGTAACCTCTTCGAGCGGATCCTCGAACGAGGTCACCTCATGAAGCCTGTAAAGCAAAGGAATGTCTTTGAGAGAGTGCTCAAGGCTCTCAGAGAGCCACATGCAAGTGAAAGATCTTGCTGATCACGATCCACTCGCCCTCGATCTTCAGCAAATGGAGAAAATCGGTGAAGCAGACACCGGAAACATCGTTGGCGTCAATGCGGGCGCTCGCGGCAGTCCCGACGATCTCGATGCGGACGATGGCGCCCTGAGCTTCAGGCGACGGATGGAAGTCTTTGTCGACGCCGTCGAACAGGTTCTGGATTGCACCGCCCGCGAGCTTTCCGTCAACTCCGACGCTGAACATGGTCGCCTGATCGCTGAAGGCCGGCTTCATGATGCTGCTACTGGCCTGCTTGCAGCCATCGATGTACTTGTTCAACACCTCGGCAATGGCCGTGTATTCTTGAACGTAAGTAGGTTTGGTCATGGTCTTGCTCCTAGTTGAAGTTGGGGAATCAATGGGTGTTGGACGCAGCATCGGAATGCTGCAAATCAGACGTTGCTCATTCCTTTGGCAGAAACCTGGGGCCTAAGTCGTTGAAGCCTGCTCTCGCGGCCGTTGAGCCACCACCCGGATTGGAAGTTCCAGTCGGCGCTCTTTGCCGAGTGGCCGATCATGAGACCGAGGGCGACACCCCGAGGACGACGCCACCAAGGCCACCATGAAAGAGACCCGCATCCAAGGCAGCGTCATTCGAGAAGCCCAGCGAGCCTGTCGCGACGATGCCAAGGAGGACGGCCCCAAGCGCGATAGCGAAGCCCGCGAGTGCCGTCCAGCTCGCCGCCGATAGCTCGTCCTTCGTCATCAGTTCCCGCTTCCGTTTTGTCGCCCCACCGTCCCGATTCCACATCCGTCCAACGCCAAAGCTCACCTGCAGGGCATCAATAGAATGCGAGCGCGGAGCGCTCGCTACCGCAGCGCCCTGTCTGGTGCAGCGCACGTTATAGAGCAGGCGAATCGTTCAGCGCGCCTTGAGCGCGAAATAGAGAACGTTCATCAGGACCACACCGCCAATCCAGACTGGGTACCGTAGCCTGTGCCACAAGCGATCCCGCGCAAGCCATCTCTCCGCTCCCGGTGCGTACTGCGACAAGTCCCATCGCAACTTCCTCTCGGGAAGGGTGCCACCGTGGAAATGAGCCAGCCGTCGCTCGTAAATGATGCCGAGCATCCCATACGCGAGATATGCTAGCAGGACGAGTCCCATGGCCGCCGATTGGGTGCGCGACATATCAGCCGTCATGAGGTTCCTTCACCAAGAAATGATGCGTGTTGCTCTATAGCGTGAACTCTGAGGCAGGCACGCTGAATTCCTAGTGCGCGCTCTGCAAGCTCCCCCACGCACAGTCTCCCGCAACCGCCTGCGACGCACTGGACTTCCGAAACGCGCTACCTCGCACGCTCGTGTGTTCTGCTGCGAGAAGCCTGCAGCGTTTCACGCATCCACCCCAACGCATCTCCGAAACTCCGAACCCACGCCCCTTCCCGTCATATGCGCGTCAACATCGTCGTCCGCACATCCCGATGACCGAGAAGCTGTCGCACCGTCGGAATATCATACCCCTTCCACCGGGCTCTGTCGCAAACAACTAACACAACGCGTGACACCCAACGCGAATCGCAATCCCAGCGACCCACAACGGACGATACACCGCGCGTTGCATCACCGTCGGATTCAAGTAGTTCGCACCACCGTCTGCAGCGCTCGCCGTCTGGGTTTGCTTCAGACCGGCGGCGGACTCCCCCGGAATTCCGCGTAGAACCATAAATGGGCGATCGAACCACCGGTGTCTGCACGCGACTTCACTTCGGAATGACAGGCATCTCACCCCTGACGAGTGCATCAAACCACGCCCGTGACCTCGTCGTCCATGGCATGTGCTGCGCCGGCGTGGCGAGGTGATTGTGATGCGACTCCACCATCGGCACGGCCTCCTTCACGCCCTCCAGCTGGTTGAACACGATCCATTGTCCAATCGCTGGTGTAACGTCATCGATGAACCCCATGGCCATCATCGTCGGTGCCTTGATCCGCGCGGCAAAATTCACTACGTCGAAGTACCGCGCCGTCTCGGCGACACGCGCATTCTTTGAATCCCAATTGGGATAGCCCACCATGTGCCCATGCAGTGAAGCATTCGCGTCGCCACCAGCAGGAACGTCCACCACGACGTGCGTCACCTTCGCACTCAAGCCGGCCACAGCAAGCGATTGCTGCCCGCCCATGCTCGTCCCCGTCGCCACCAGCGTCTTCCCATCCCACTCCGGACGGCTCGCGAGATACTCCACCGCGCGATAGTCGCCGAGGTACATGCGAAGGAAGTAGTTGCGATCGCGGTCGTCGTTGTAGATGGAGTTGTAATTCCTGATCAACGCCGGCAACTGCTGGTAGAACTCCTGTGGCATGTCGCCGGGGAGGTCGTGTGCCTCGATGTTGAACACGAGCCAGCCCTGCTCGGCGCGCTGCGTTACCCACTCGCGCTGCAGGGGATAGACGCCGGCCCACTGCAGCAGCATCTGCGCGGGAAACCTTCCCTCGCGCGACGGTTTCGCGAGTTGGCCGTAAATGCGCGCGCCCTGGATGTTGTCCATGCGCACGGTGTAGTAGTCCACGCCGGCAATGCCGCTCTCCTTCTGCGTGATCTGCACGTTCAACGGCACGCGCTCGAGCAGCGCCAGCTTACTCGCCCAGAACTGATCGAAGTCCACTGGGATCGACTCGGCGGGCTTGATGCGCGTGGGATCCACGGCGGCGCCAAGCCGCACGCGGCCCCTGCCGCCGGTGCTGTTGTTGCCAAAGGGTTGCATCGCATTCGCAGGCGGCGTGATGTCCACGATCACCATGCCCGGAACGTTCATCCTCGTCTCGATCGTCTGCGCGCCGGTCGCAAGGTTGAGCGTGCCGGCACCGATCTGCAGGGCGCCATTCTGCATCACCTTGTATGCATACAACCCCGGCGACGCCTGTTGCCCACCCGCTACGGCAACGGTCCATCCGACTACGTCGCCCCTTCTGTAGATGCCGGTCTTGTCGTACGGCGTGGCGACGAGATCCTGCGCGCTGAGGACAGGCGCACAGAGCAAGACGCCGAGGATGAGGCGACGGAAATGGTGTGTGGACATTCTAGGCCTTGGTGACAATGGTCCACCAAGAGTGCTCGCGTTGACGTCAATCGGCGAGTCGTCGTGCGGGGACAGCGAGCGTCAGCCGCCGTATCCGTGCTCGTCCAACCGCATCTCCTGCAACAAGGCACGAAAACGGGGATGGGATTGCAGCGGCGCGAACAGGAACGAGCCCTTGATGCCATACAGCGGTCCCGCACGTTCCGCTGCCGCCCGCTCCAGCCAGTCGATCGCCTGCTCCACATTGCCCAGGCCCGTGTGGACGTATGCGAGGTGGTACGGAGATACGTACGACGCTAGCGCACGTTCCTCGAGCGTGCGCAGTATCACTCGCGCCTTCACCATGTCGCCGGCCAATCCATGGGCCTCGCCCAGCTGGGCCAGCCACATCGTGCTGTCTGGAGACGCCGAGGCCGCACGCTCGAGCTCCACGACACCCTCACGCTGCCGTCCGCTCAGGAAGTACGCCCACCCCAACGTGGCTCGCGCGCGATCGCCCGCGTCGATCTCCACGGCATGCTCGGCGCGAACCACCGCTTCGTCGAGTCGCCCGGCACGAATGAGTGCCGTCGCGATGTCCACGCGATGCGCGAGGGGATCCAGTTCCTGCGCGTGCTCCAGCATCGCGATCGCCTCGTCGTAGCGGCCGAGCCCCGCGCACAACCGACCGTAGAGGTCGTACGTGTCGGCGGTGCCCGGACTCAACTCGAGCGCGCGCTTGAATTCCTGCTCGGCATCCGACCACGCATGCTCCCACACGGCCTTCAGGCATCCCATCATGCAATGCGCGGCGCCCAGCTCCGGATCGAGCCGCAATGCATTCGTCGCGGCATCCATTGCACCTGGATAGGCAACGCCGGGTGCCATTTCACCCAACTCCCCCAATTCGATGTACGCCATGGCCTTCGTCGAGTAGGCGAGGGCGTACGACGGGTCCCGCGCGATCGCGCGATCGAAGTACTCGATCGCCCGCCGAAGCGACTCTCCAGTGAACCGGATCAACCACTGTCTTCCCTGCAGGAAGAGCTGGTAGGCCATCATGTCCCGCGTTGGCTCGCGGCGCACGCGCATCCGCTCGTCGGCCGTCAGCTCGGTTTCGAGCGCGGCGGCGATACGAAGCGCGACTTCCGTTTGAATCGCGAAGATATCGGCGAGCTGTCGGTCGAACGTCTCGGTCCACAACGGCCGGTCAGCCTGCACGTCGACGAGCTGCGCCACGATGCGCACGCGGTCTCCCGCCCGTCGCACGCTTCCATCGAGCAGCGTCGAGACGCCGAGCGCGGCGCCGATCTGCTGGAGCGTGTGCTGCCGATCCTTGAACCGCATCACCGATGCGCTGGAGATCACCTTGATCGCGCGGATCTTTGAAAGCTGCGCGATGACGTCCTCCGTGACGCCGTCGGCGAAATACTCGTTCTCCGAGTCGGCGCTGATGTTGCGAAAGGGCAATACGGCGACGGACGTGGATCGGGCGTGGGTCGCGCCCGCTGGCGTGGATGGTCGTCTCGACACCGCAGCGCGAAGCTGCTCGGCCAGAGCCGTCACGTCCGGATCGGGCTCGATGTCGAGATCGGTTCGCACGCGCTGCGCGTGCTCGATCGCGTGCTGACCAGCACCGGCGACGTCGCCCGCCGCCGCGAGCGCGCGCATCAGTCGCTGCGCATGAAGCGCCGAGTGCGGATCGGCCGCCACAAGACGCCGGCAGGTCCCAACGCGACCGTGAACGTCGGAAGATCGTTCCTGCTGATCGGCTTGGGTGAGCAGCGCGCCGATGTACGCATGCGCGAGCTCGTTGCGACGGTCATCG
Organism: Gemmatimonadaceae bacterium; assembly: GCA_031407575.1. GTDB lineage: Bacteria > Gemmatimonadota > Gemmatimonadetes > Gemmatimonadales > Gemmatimonadaceae > AG11. The sequence continues at coordinate 6,184 of JANOIJ010000261.1, forward strand.
AGCCAGTAGCCAAACTCGATCGAGTCGTCGAGGTGAAATCCATCGAGCAGCGGGCCCGCATAGAGCTGCACGACGCGCTCGACGTCGTTCGCCCCGATGGCGGCGCGGATGTCGTGCACGTCGCAGCTTACGCACGCAGGATCGAGCAGGAGTCCATCGACCGTCGACGCGATGGCTCCCTCGCCAAGCGCGGAACGCAGGACGTGCACGGCGAGGTTGAGTAGCCGTCGTGCGCCAGCCGTATCGCGCTCCGGCCACAGCAGTGCCATCGCGCGGTCGCGCGAGAGCGGCTGCGGCCATGTAGCGACCACAAGCGTGAGCAGGGCGATGCGATGTCGCTGCGCCGGAGGACCGCTGAGGATCGCGTCTCCGTCGCGAAGGCTTGCACCGCCGAGAAGCTGAACCGTGATCATCGGTGTCGTGTGCTGCTAATCGGGAGCTAACGCTGGGCGCAATGAGCAGTTAATCAGCCGAGCGCATGATTGGCGCGTGGGTCGACGGTAACCTAAACCAACGAGGCGATCATGAGACGCGTTGCACCACTGATCACGGGAATCGCACTGCTGATGGCATGCAGCAGCGAGCCCACCGCCACACAGGAAGATGCGGATCTCGACGCGCTGCGCCGCGTGACGACACCCTTCCAGTCATTCCAGGCAGCAACGGGCGCCGGCTGGTCGACGGAGATCACTCCCTGCATGTCGGATGCGTCCGGCGCGATGGGCCTGCACTACGGCAAGACCGCCATCATCGACGGTACGGCACGGGTCGAGGAGCCTGAACTGCTGCTCTACGAACCCGACCAGAACCAGGCGCTTCGGCTGGTCGCCGTGGAGTACATCATACCCTACACCGCGCACGCCCGCGCCGACACCGCGCCGGTCCTCTTTGGCCAGCAGTTCAAGCGGAACGACACCTTCCAGCTCTGGGGTCTCCACGTATGGGCGTGGAAGGACAATCCGCGCGGCCTGTACGCGGACTGGAATCCAACCGTGTCGTGCGCACATGCGACGAAAGCGATGTCGATGGCGCACTGACCCCTCAGTACACACGCGTGGAGAACATCAATGCCAAAGTTCCTCATCGAACGTGAGATCCCGGATGCGGGCGCGCTGTCGGCCGCCGACCTTCACGGTATCTCGCAACGCTCGTGCGCGGTCCTCCAGCAGTTGGGTCCCGCCATTCAATGGGTGCAGAGCTACGTGACCGAGGACAAGATCACATGCGTGTACATCGCACCGAGCGCGGAGCTCATTCGGGAGCATGCGAAGCTCGGCGGCTTCCCGGCGAACCGCATCCTCGAGGTGGCAACAATCATCGATCCAACGACGGCGGAATCGAACGAGCTCGCCACGATCTCGTCATAGCACGCTGAGAACACCAGCGATCCAGCGCGGGCGACGATGCCCGCGCTCAATGCGCTGCTGCGGTGCTCGAGAGGGCGTCGTGCGACACGGTCTCGGTAGCGCGCCAGAACGTCATGGGCGAGGGCATCGGACGTCCAGTTCTGCTGGTCCTGTCCGCTGCCCGATGGTATTCTGCTCGGGGGCACGACACCTCCGCCCTCGCCCACCGCCGCGCGCGTCAGCGCTACCCAGCCATCACACATGAGCGACGTCCGCAGCGATCTCCAGCGCTCACTCGGCGCTGCCTACACCATCGAGCGCGAGCTCGGCGGCGGCGGGATGTCGCGCGTCTTCCTCGCCGAGGAGACGCGACTGGGCCGTCGCGTCGTCGTGAAGCTGTTGTCGCCCGAACTTGGTGCGGGTGTCTCGGCCGAACGCTTCGAACGCGAGATCAAGCTCGCCGCGCGATTGCAGCATCCACATATCGTCCCGCTGCTGGCCGCAGGCGACGTGAATGGATTGCCCTACTACACGATGCCATACGTCGCGGGTGCGTCACTGCGCGAACGTCTTCAGGCGGGGCCGCTACCACTGGGCGAGGCACAGGGCATCCTCCGCGACGTCGCGAAGGCGCTCGCATATGCGCACCGGCAGGGCATCGTCCACCGCGACATCAAGCCCGAGAATGTGTTGTTGAGCGAAGGCGCAGCGATGGTTGCCGACTTCGGCGTCGCTCGCGCCATTCGGGCCGCAACCACACTCGCGGGCGAGGCGACCATCACGCAGATGGGCACGCAGATCGGCACGCCCGCGTACATGGCGCCGGAACAAGCCGCCGGTGATCCCGACGTGGACTTTCGCGCCGACCTCTACGCGTTCGGCGTGATGGCGTACGAGCTGCTCGCCGGCCAGCATCCATTCGCCGAGCGGCGCACGGCGCACGCGCTGGTGGTGGCGCACATGACGGAAACACCAAAGGCGCTGACGACGCACACCACCAACATCACGCCGTCGATGGCGAGCATCGTGATGCAATGCCTCGGCAAGGATCCACTCGAGCGTCCGGAAAGCGCCTCCGCAGTGGTGGCGGCGCTCGAGGCATCGTCGTCACTGACGCCAGTGTACGGTGCGGCCGTTGTAGCACAGGCGCCTCCCACGGCCGCAACCATCGCCGTGCTTCCGTTCGCAAACATGAGCGGTGACCCCGACAACGAGTACTTCAGCGACGGCATCACCGACGACATCATCACTGCGCTGACGCAGGTTGGCGGGCTGCGCGTCGCGGCGCGTGCATCGGCGTTCTCGTACAAGGGACGGAACGAGAACCTCGCCACCATTGGCCGTACACTCGGCGTGACCACGGTGCTCCAGGGGAGCGTGCGTCGCGCGGGCAACAAGGTGCGCGTCACCGCGCAGCTCATGAGCGCGCACGACGGATTTCAGTTGTGGAGCGAGCGCTTCGATCGCGATCTCGACGACATCTTCGCGATTCAGGACGAGATTGCCCGGAACATCGTCGGGCGGTTGGAGCTGACGCTCGGCCTCAAGGACGCAAAGTCACTCGTTGCCCGCCCGACAAACGATCTCGAGGCGTACGAGTTCTATCTCCGCGGGCGGGAAGCAGTGCAGCAGCGCACGCCGCCCTCGATGCGACGCGGCCTGGAATTCTTCGAGCAAGCACTTGCGCGTGACCCCGCGTATGCGCGCGCACACCTCGGTGTGGCGGAAGCGTACATCGGACTCGGTGCCTATCAGGCGATCCCGACCCCCGAGGGGAGCGCGAGGGCGGAAGCGGCAATTGCGAGGGCGGCCGCGCTTAACCCCGATCTCGCGGCAATTCACCTGCTGCGCGGCCAGTTGAAGCTGTACCTGCGCCCTGACTGGCACACCGCCGGAGTGGATCTTGAGCTCGCGCTCGCGCGAAACCCGAACGACGCGCTGGCCAACGTCTACATGGGCCTCCTGAACGGCATGCTGGGTGATCGTGCCCGCTGCTCGCAGTGGTCGACGCGCGCAGTCGAGCGCGATCCCCTGTCCCCGTTCGTGCGCGGGCTAGCGGCCATGGGCCACTATGAGTGCGGCGAGTACCACGAGGCGATGCGCCTCTACGACGAAGGCCTCGCGCTGGACCCGAACTCCGTCCTCTGCCTGTGGCAATCCGGCATGACACTCGATCGGCTCAACCGATTCGAGGAGTCGCTCGCGCGCTTCGAGCGCGCCGTGGACCTGAGCCGCCGGGGCGTGCTCATGGTCTCGTTCAAGTATCGTGCGCTCATGCGCCTGGGGCGCACGGACGAGGCGCGCGAGATCCTCGACGACGTGCTCGCTCGTTCCGCCACCGAGTACATCGCGGACAGCTTCTGGCTCGGCCCCGCACTCCTCAACTCCGACGATGACGCCATCGAGGCGGCTCTCCGCCTCAACATCGCGGCAGGCACGGGACCGACGACGCTCGCCTTCTCCGTGGACTGCGAACTTGCGGCGTTGCTGCCGCATCCGCGGCTTGGCCCGCTCGTGCGGCAGCTCTCGCTCTACGCTGAGCGCCAGCCGCCGGCCTGATCGCCCGGCGTCTTATCCAATTTCATCGGCGACCTGCCGCCAGAAATGCGGAAGACGCGGGATCGCGCGCAGGGCTGCGGCCTTGTCTCGATCGCGAAGCGCCAGTGTCATCTCGCGCAGCGTGATGCCGTGCTCCGGCCGATGCGTGAGCTCTACATCGTCACCCGCGCCGACGTCGCCTTCCTCCAGCACACGCAGATACGCACCCATGCGCAAAGCAGCCATGAATCGCTTTGGAAACGTCGCGTCCCCAACACGAATGCCGAGCTTGTAGCAGGGCAGCCGTGGCTGCGCGACCTCCAGCACGGTGGAACCGACCGTCCACTGTTCCCCGACGATCGCCGACGAGAGATCGAGGCCCTCGACAGTCAGGTTCTCGCCGAACAAGCCCGGTGGCGTCGCCATCCCGTGCTCGTCGCGCCAGAAGTCGTAGTCCTCGCGCGCGTACGCGTACACCGCCTTGTCCGCGCCGCCGTGGACCTGCCGGTCTGCTTGATCGTCGCCCGCGAAGTTCACGCCGCGAAGCTCGACTCGCCCAGGCACCGGCTGCTTCCAGATCGCCGTCGTCACCAACCGGCCTCGCCACTCCATTTCACGAATACCACCAACGTTCATCGAGAGGACGCGCGGCGTGATCAACTCAGCGATCCAGTACGGGCAGGTACTCGCGCCACGGGCCCACCGCGACGCGGTACTGCTTCGCCATCACGCGTGCCGCTTGTGCGATGTGCCCGAGATCGTGTGCGACCCACGCCGCGAGCAACTGTCGTAGCGTCACCAATCCGAACGCCGGATGCTCTCCTTCCAGCGCGAGCTGCGGCTCGGCCAACTGCCACCCGGTGAGCACCGCGACGTTGTCCGCACGTAACCGCGCAAACTCGTCGAGCAGCTCGATGAGGGACTTGCCCTCGCTCTCGTGGAACTGCGCGAAGCGGTCGTACGGCGTGAACCGCCGGTTCGCGCCCTGCGCAAGAATGATCTGCGCGCGCGGAATCCAGTCGGTGCGCTCACCGTGGAGGAGATGCCCCACGATCACGTACGGACTCCACGTCTCCGGGCCTTCCGTTGCCTCCGTCCACGCGGGCGTGAGCGTACTCAGCATCGCGTACAGCACACTCGGCGTGCGCTCGAGGACTGCGGTGCCATGCTCGATGTGAAATTCCATCGTCTCACCTGATCATTGTCGTCCCGACAGGAGCGCGCGCGCGACCGAGGGAGCTGCTTGTCTCCGCGCAACCTTTCCGTCACCCTCACGTACTTCAGAATAAACCGGTATCTCACCCACGGGAGGACCATGCTTCGCCCCTCGCTCGCCATCGCCCTGCTCATCCCCGCCGCGCTCGGTGCGCAAACCCTGCCCAGCGCCACCGCGGTCGCTCGCGTCGTCGATTCACTCGCCGGCGCGTTCATCGCCGAGCGCGGCTCGCCGAGCGTGGCCATTGGAATCGTGCGGGGAGGCGATACCATCGCGTTGAAGGCGTGGGGAAAGGCAGACCTGGAGCAGGATGTCGCCGCCACGGCAAAGTCCGTCTATCGCATCGGGTCCGTCACCAAGCAGTTCACCTCGGCCGCGGTGATGCAGCTCGTTGAACAGGGCAAGGTGCGGCTCGACGATTCCATCGCGACCTACCTCAGTTCCCTGCCCGCTGCGTGGCGGCCGGTCACGGTCAGGCAACTGCTCAACCACACATCCGGCATCCCCAGCTACACGTCGCTCGGCCCAGTATGGGCGCGCCGCTGGGGCGAGGAGATGTCCACCGACACGCTCGTCGCGCTCACCGCCAGCGCACCAATGCGGTTCGCGCCCGGCACGAAGTGGGAGTACGACAATACGGGGTACGTCGTGTTGGGCATGTTGATCGAGCGCGTCGCCGGACGTCCCTGGGGAACCGATATCGAAGAGCGTTTCGCCAAGCCGCTCGGCCTCCTGGACACGCGGAATTGCATGACGACGCCACTCATACCGCGCCGCGCGCACGGGTACGAGCCGGACGGCACGGGCTGGAAGAACGCGACGTACCTCGCCATGTCGCAGCCACACGCGGCGGGCGCGCTCTGTTCAACGGTCGGGGACATCGCCAAGTGGAATCGCGCGCTGCATTCGGGCAAGGTGGTTTCGTCCGAGTCGTACGTGCTGATGACGACGCCGGCAGGCGCTGCCGTTGAGAGGAACTACGGCTTCGGCCTGAATCGGGACACCATTGGTGGGCGAACCATGATCGCCCACGGTGGCGGCATTCACGGGTTCATTACCGAAAACGTGTGGGTGCCCAGTGCGCAGTTGTCGGTCACGGTGCTCACGAACTCCGGCGCCGCGCGGGCCGGCCGGCTACGGCGTCAACTGGTGTTGGCGGCGCTGGGCGTTCCGCTCGAGTATCCGCCGAAGCTGGTGGCGCTCGCAGCGGTGGATCGCGCGCGATACGTGGGCGTCTACGCGCTGGCACTGCCGAATGGGACGAGGGACTTCACGGTTGCCGAGCAGGGAGACGGGCTGACGGCACAACTGGCGGGCCAGGGTGCGAACGCCATGCTCCACTATGGCGATCACACGTTCGGGGCGTCGTTCGATTCGAGCCTGCGACTGATCTTCACCGTCGAAGCGGGCAAGACGACGAAGATGACGCTCGTGCAAGGCGGGCAGCGGTTCGAAGGGCTGCGGAAGTAAACGCGCGTTGATCGACATATCGCTGACCGAGCAACAGAGTACGCCGATATGCCGCCGCTGCAGACACAAGATGCGTCCTTCGCAGTTTCGGCGTTCAGTCGGCTTCAGATCGGCCTCTTGTGGTGGCTCAAGAAGCACATGCCAGTTTCATTGTTCTGAGATCCACGCGCGACTTCTCGAACACTCCAATGGCGCGTCGAGATCGGTGTGTGTTAAGAATAGGACGTCGAGCCAACCCGGCGGCGCACACCTGCATCACGTTGACGCGCGACGCGATGACCCGTGGCGTCACGCGCTACTTCCCAGCGCCGCGCGGCGGATTCATCTCGGCGACGAACGACAGTTGGTCGAGCCCCGTCGCCGCGCGCACGATGCGCTGGTACACACCGAAGCCGCTTCCGCTGTTCGTAAGCACGACCATCCCACGACGGCGCACCGGATCGAAACCCGCGTACGACGTGAAGCGGTCACCATTGTTGCCCTCGTGACTGACGCGCCACCAGTCTGTGTCACGCTGAACGGCCCATCCAAGACCCCACCACAGCGCACCGCCTTCGCGCACGGCCACCTGCGGCGCGACCATCGCCCGTCTCGATCCGTCGCTGATCTCCCACGATGCCCGCTGCGGACGCTCCATCGCAAGCGTGATGAATCGCGCGCAATCGGTGGCCGTGGTCAGCATGCTCGCCGCCGCATTCTGGAATCGCACGCGCGCGGGTGCCGGCTTTGCCGAGTCGATCTCCGCCGCGGCACGCACCCAGTCGTCGTTGCTCCAATCACGAATGGCCCTGTTCCACTTCTCCTGGAGCGGCACGATGAGCCCCAGCACATTGCGCCATCCCTGGTCGCGTGCCACCACTCCGTTCTGGTGGCCGAACGCCGATTGCGACGCGTGGCTCGCGTCGCCAATGAAGGTGCTGTGCTGCATGCCGGCGCGCTCGAACAGCTGCGTGCGCATGAACGCACTGAGGCCCAGACCCGTGATGTGCTCGACAACCAGCTGCAACCAGAACGTGCCTTCGCCGGAATAACTGAACGCGCTGCCCGGCGCGAAGCTCGGCTTGAACGACGCGGGCCTCTGGTCATCGCCCAGGGCCGGCAGCCCCGACGAGTGCGTGAGCACATGACGCGCGGTGATCCGCGCGATGAGCGGGTCATCCGGCAGATAGCTCGGCCTGTGATACGCGACGAGAGGCCGGTCGAGATCGAGCCGCCCCTCATCTGCGAGCTGCAGCACGGCATATGCAAACACGGCTTTGCTGATCGACGCCGCCTCGAACAACGTGTCCGCGCGGACCACGTCCTTCATCGTCGCGTTGAGGACGCCGAATGCCCTGGTCCAGGTCACGGCGCCGTCCTCCACCACCGCCATCGACAGCCCGGGCACGCAGGCAACGTGCATCAACGAGGGCAATTCGCTCAGGAGGCTCTCAGAGGGAATCCACCCGGGTGCCACCACAGGCGCGCCTGACTTCGAAGATGCGAGTGCGCCCGCAAGAGCAGGATGCAGACTCGCGACCCCACTCGCCGAGATGGCGAGAAAAGCGCGCCGGTCGCACGGCGCGGAATGTTCATGCTGTTTCATCGTGTATGGACAGCAGGCGATGCTCGATAGTTTGAGCATCCACCAGACGCGCAGACCGCGCGAGCTAGAACTCGCCCACGAAGTTGATCTCCGGCTCCAGGTCGTGGCCCGAGTTCGCCTTCACCGCAACCTGCGCATGTCGCACGAGCCCGATCACGTCGGCAGCCGTGGCATGCCCGAGATTCACCATGATGTTCGCGTGCATGAACGAGATCTGCGCGTCGCCGTGGCGGTAGCCCTTGAGTCCGCACTGGTCCACCAGCCGCCCCGCGCCTACGCCCTCGATCTTCTTGAAGATGGAGCCCGCGCTCGGATGAAACTCGAGCCACGGATGTCGAGCACCGCGCCAGCTCAGGTTTTCCTGCATGATGCGATGCATGACGTTCGGATCCTCGGGCGTCAGCTTGAACGTCGCCGCCAGCGCCATGTCCGGCCGGTGGTGAAAAATCGTATCGTCATACCCGAAGCCGATATACTCCTTGTCGACGGTCTTTCGCTCGCCCTCCGCCGTCAGTATGTCGGCTGACTCGAAGACCTCGGCAATGAACATCGTGCGCGCACGCTCAGGCGCGGGGGATAGAAAGTGCAGGTTCTGCCAGATGGCTCCGCCCACGGTGCTCGGGATGCCGATGTAGTGCTCCAGTCCAGACCACCCGCGCCGCACGGCCTCGGGAATGAGCGTCGCCATCACCGCCCCGCTTTCCACTCTCAGCCGGCCATCATCGGTGAACGCGAACCGCTGCGCCTGATTCCGGATGACGAGCCCGCGAAACCCCTTGTCCGCCACAAGGATGTTCGCGCCCAGCCCCAACACGAAGTACGGAAGCGCGTGAGCGCGAGCCACGACAATGGCCTCGGCGAGCGCGTCGGCGGTCGTGGCTGTATAGAGCAGGTCCGCCGGCCCGCCAATCTTAAAGGTCGTAAAAGACGCCAGCGGGGTATATCGTTCGAGATGGTCACCCGCGAGGGCGCTGGCAACGCGCTCGAGCGCGTCCGCATCGATGGTCGGCGATAGGCCAGGAACTGGGAGTGTAGACATTGTCGGGGAAAGAAACCATGAAGGTGCAACGGCTGCTACCGCATCGCGCGGCACTCCGCACTCTGGCGACAATCGTGCTCGCGTGCATCGCGCTCGCCCCCGCGCTCGATGCGCAGCGCGCGGAGCTCGAGAAGCGGATCAAGCGCGAGATCCTTCCGAACGGCCTCGAGGTGATCGTCGTGGAGAACCACGGCGTGCCGCTCGCGACCATCGAGGCAGACGCGAAGAATGGCTCATTCACGCAGTCGGCGACGTACGAAGGCCTGTCGCACCTCTACGAGCACATGTTCTTCAAGGCGAACGCAGCCTACAGCCGGCCCGAGGCGTTCGTGAACCGCGCGTCCGAGCTGGGCGCGGTGTTCAACGGCACCACGCAGGAAGAGCAGGTCAACTACTACCTCACGGTCCCGTCCGACAGCACGATGCCGGCGCTGGCCCTGCTCGCGTCGGCGCTCCTGTCGCCGCTGTTCCTGCAGGACGAGCTGGAGCGCGAGCGGGCGGTGGTGATCGGCGAGTACGACCGCGCCGAATCCGATCCGTTTCACGCGCTGCGCACCGCCACCGGGAAAGCGCTCTGGGGCACCTCGTGGAGCCGAAAGAACCCGCTCGGCGAACGATCGGTGATTCTCGCGACGACGCCGGAGCAGATGCGCACCATCCAGCGGAAGTACTACGTGCCGAACAACACGGCGCTGATCGTCACCGGCGACGTGAATGCGGACTCCATCTTCGCCGCAGCGCGCCGCTTGTTCGGCGCATGGCCGCGCGCGGACGACCCGTTCAAGACGGATCCCATTCCGCCCGTTGCGCCGCTCGCGAAGAACATCGGGGTCGTCGTCGAGCAGCCGGTGAACGCCGTGATCGTGATGCTGCAGTGGCACGGCCCTGGCGCGCAGCAGGACATCCCGGCCACCTACGCTGCCGACGTCTTCTCCGACGTGCTGAACCAGCCCGGCTCGCGCTTCCAGCGCAGGCTCGTGGACAGCGGGCTGTGGCACGCGCTCAACGTGAACTATTACACGCTCAACCAGGTCGGCCCCATTACCATCAGTGGCGAGGTGGCACCGGGCAAGCTGCGTGAAGCCATCGCGGCGCTCGACAAGGAGCTCGCCGAGGTCGTGAAGCCGGGCTACATCACCACGGAGAACGTGGACGGCGTAAAGCGCACGCGCATCGTCGGCACCATGGAGAGCCTGGAGCGCGCATCGGGCTTCGCACACCAGTTGGGATTCTGGTGGTCGGTGACTGGGCTCGACTACTTCTACGGCTACGTGGACACCATGGCCAAGCAGACGCCGGACGACCTCCGCCGCTATGCCGCCAAGTACATCATCGGAAAGAATCGCGTCACCGGCGTGCTCATCTCGCCGGAAACGCGCCGGGCGATAAAGCTGACAGAAAGTGAGTTGGTGGGCGGAGGCACGCCATGATGCGCGTCCACGCGGCACTGCTGGGACTCGCACTGCTCGCAGCGCCGGTCGCCGTCGCCATGGCCGACGCGCCGCGCGCTGGCGGCCCTGTCCGTCCGCTGTCGCCGGATACGGCGACTACCATCAAGTTCGACGTCAACGGCCTCTCCGTCATCCTGCGCAACAACTCGGCAAATGATGTCGTGGTCGCCAACTTGTACCTGCTGGGTGGGTCACGACAACTGTCTCCCGCCACCGCAGGCATCGAGGCACTGCTGCTCGCGGCCTCCGAGCGCGGCACGCGCAAGTTCCCGGGCGCGGCCGTCCGCCAACGCACCGCCCGCCTGGGGAGCACCATCGGCGTCGAGGCGAACGACGACTGGAGCGCCATCGGCATGCGCGCCATTCGCTCCACCTTCGACTCCACGTGGGCGGTGTTCGCCGATCGCATCATGACGCCAACGCTCGATGCGGCCGAGGTGGGCATCGTGCGCGACCAGTTGCTCACCGTGGCGCGCGAGCGGATGACGTCGCCGGACGATGCGGCGTCGCAGCTCGCCGACAGCCTTTTGCACGTCGATCACCCGAATGCGGTCGCGCCAACGGGCACGCCCGAGTCGCTCGTCGCGCTCACCGCGGCGCAGCTCAAACAGTACCACGCGCAACAGTTCGTCACCTCGCGCATGCTGCTCGTGGTCGTGGGTAACGTCGAGCGCGCACAGGTGGAAAAGCTCGTTCGCACCACGCTCGCCACCATGCCGAAGGGCTCGTATCGCTGGTCGTCGCCGCCGCCACTGCTAGCGGCCGGACGCGCGCTCGCTGTGGACGGACGCTCGCTGCCCACGAACTATCTCCTCGGCTACGCGCCGGGCCCACCGGCAACGGACCCGGACTACATGGCGTTGCGCGTCGCCACCGCGGTGCTGTCGGGCCGCCTCTTCACCGAGGTGCGCTCACGCCGCAATCTCAGCTATGCGGTGGAGTCGCCCTTTCTCGAGCGCGCGTACGCTGTCGGCGGACTGTACGTCACCACCGTCGATCCCAATCAGGTGTTGCGGATCATGCGGCAGGAGCTGAATACACTTCAGACGGAATCCGTTGACCCCGTGGGCCTCAAGCGGCTGGAGCAGCAGTTCATCACCGAGTACTACCTGAAGAACGAGACGAATGCCGATCAGGCGAACGTGCTCGCGCGGGCGGAGCTCTACCAGGGCGACTACCTCGCCGCGGACCGGTTCATGGCTGGCCTGCGCAAGGTGACACCGGAAGACGTCCGTCGCGTGGCGCGTAAGTACCTGAAGGATTTTCGCTTCGCGTACGTGGGCGATCCGAGCCGGTTGGACAAGGCGCTGCTAACGCAGTTCTAGCGTTTGTCATCCTGAGCGTAGCGAAGGATCTGCACCTCGCCGGTCGCAACGAAAGGTGCAGATCCTTCGCTGCGCTCAGGATGACAACCTTCGCCGATCGAGCACCGCCTGCACGTCAGCCAGCGATCCACCCACGGCGCGCAGCGCCACCAGCGCGTGATAGATGACGTCCGCCACCTCTTCACGCGCCCGCTCCACATCGCCATCGGCACACGCAGTCACCAGCTCGGCGGCCTCCTCGCCAATCTTCTTCAGGCGGAGATTGCGATCATCGAGCAGGCGCCGCGTGTAGCTCTTGCCCGCCGCGATGCCGGCTACCGCGCGCGAGGCAATCGTCGCATCCAGCGACGACAGTGCATCCGCTCCCAGCGCCACGCCTCCAAAGCAGGAACGCTCGCCCGTGTGGCACGCCGGACCCTCGGAAACCACCCGCGCCAGCACCGCGTCGCCGTCACAGTCCGCGCTGAGCGACACCACGCGCTGCACGTTGCCGCTCGTCGCGCCCTTGTGCCACAGTCCGCGCGTACGCGACCGATAGTGCATCTCGCCCGTCGCCAGTGTGCGCTCCAGCGCCTCG
>JANOIJ010000313.1:0-38182 GCA_031407575.1 Gemmatimonadaceae bacterium
GGGCGTGTTTCTTCTTGTCCTCTGCGAAGGATCTGCACCTGCTCGCGGAGGCACCAATGGCTGACCTCCAGGAGCTCTACCAGGCGATCATCCTCGACCACAACCGGCGGCCGAAGAACTACGGCGCGCTGGACGACGCCACTGCCACCGCGGAGGGCCGCAATCCGCTCTGCGGCGACGAGGTGAAGGTTGAGCTCCGCGTGGCCGACGACACGATTGTCGACGTCCGTTTCACCGCATCGGGCTGCGCCGTGTCCCGCGCCTCGGCGTCGATCATGACGCAGGTGGTGAAGGGCAAGTCGCGCGAAGAGGTGGAGCGGCTGTTCGTGCAGTTCCACGAGCTCGTGACGGGACAGCACAAACCCGACGCGAAGGAATCGAAGGCGTTGGGCGAGATGGCCGCGTTTTCCGGCGTGTCGCGATTCCCCGTCCGCGTAAAGTGCGCGAGCATGCCATGGCACACGCTCCAGGCCGCGCTGCGCGACGGCGCGCCGTCCGCGTGAGCGACTTCGAGGACGTCGCGGCCGTGACGGACGTGGCCGAGGGCACGCTGCTGGGCGCAACGTTGGCGAACGGTGAACCCGTGTGTGTTTTCAACCATCGCGGAACCCTGGGCGCCGTCGGCAACCTCTGCACGCACGCGGAATTCCTCATCTCCGACGGCACGCTCCATGGCGACGGCTCGCTCGAGTGCGTGTGGCATGGCGCGCGCTTCGACTGCCGCACGGGCGCCGTGCGTCGCCAACCCGCCGAGGAGCCCCTGCCCGTGTACGCGGTGCGCATCGACAACGGGCGCGTGCTCGTTGGACCGCAGATTCTTCTCGCCACGGAGCATGCGTCATGACCACGTCGCGTCGCGCGGATTTTCCACTGCTCGCTGCCAATCCCGGTCTGCACTACCTGGACTCTGCGGCCACGTCGCAGAAGCCGCGCGTGGTGCTCGACGCCATGCGCGACTACTACGAGCGGGACAACGCCAATCCGCATCGCGGCGCGTATGACTTGTCGGCGCGCGCGACCGAGCGGTATCACGCCGCGCGCGAACGTGTAGCGCGCTTCATCGGCGTGGCGGATGCGGACTGCCTGATCTTCACGCGTGGCACCACCGAGTCGCTCAACCTCGTGGCGACGGCGTGGGGCGTCGCGAATGTGTCCGCCGGCGACGAGATCATCGTCACCGCGATGGACCACCACGCGAACTTCGTCCCGTGGCAGCAGCTCGCGCTGGCCAGGGGCGCGCAGTTCCACGTGTGCCCGCTCACGAGCGACCTCCACGTGGACCTGGATGCGCTGCGCGCGCTCGTGAATGCGCGGACGAAGGTCGTTGCGTTCAGCCACGTGTCCAACGCGCTCGGCACGGTGAACCCGGTGCGCGAGATCGCCGCGATCGCGCGGCGCGTCGGTGCGCTCGTCGTCTGCGACGGCGCGCAGGGCGCGCCGCACCTCGCGGTGGGCTTCGATACGCTGGACGTGGACTTTTATGCCTTCAGCGGCCACAAGATGTGCGGGCCCATGGGCATCGGCGCGCTGGTGGGACGGCGCGCTATTCTCGAAGAAATGTCGCCATACCAGTTCGGCGGCGATATGATCGAGTTCGTGCGGGACCTGGACTCAACGTGGAACGTGCTGCCGCACAAGTTCGAGGCGGGCACGCCCAACGTTGCCGACGCCGTGGGCCTCGCCGCCGCATGCGAGTATCTCGATGCGATCGGCATGGACGACGTCCTCGCGCACGAGCGCATGCTGGTGCGACTCGCCACGGAGCGGCTCGCTGCAATTGATGGCGTCCGCGTCTACGGACCGCCGCCGGCCGAGCGCAGCGGGGTCGTCAGCTTCACGGTGAGTGACATCCATCCGCACGATCTCGCCACCATCCTGGACCAGGAAGGCGTGTGCATCCGCGCCGGCCATCACTGCGCGCAGCCACTCATGCGAAGACTGGACGTCTCGGCCACTGCCCGGGCGTCGTTCTACGTCTACAACGACGAGTCCGACGTGGAAGCGCTGGCCAACGCGTTGGCGCGAGCGAAGGACGTGTTCGCCGTCCCTTCAGCCTGATGCGCCGTCGCGTGGCAGGTCCACGGAGAACACGGACCCCGCGCCGGGCGTACTGACAGCCCGCAGCTCTCCACCCATGCCGCGCGTGAGCTCGCGGCTGATCGCCAGGCCGAGTCCCGTGCCCTCGGACGTGCGCGTAAACGTGGGCTCGAGCTGCACGAACGGCTCGAAGATGGATGCGAGCTGCTCGGCGGCGATGCCGACGCCGGTGTCGGTGACGAGAATGCGCACCCGCTGCTCATCGTGCTCCGCGCCCAGCGTGACGCTCCCGCCCGACGGCGTGAACTTCACCGCGTTGCTGAGGAGGTTGATCAGCACCTGCTCGAGCTTCTCGCGATCGGCGGTCGCGAGGATGTCCGCCGCGGGCGGTGTGTACGCATACGTGATGGAGCGAGCACGCGCCTGCGGCTCGATCATGCCCTCCATGCGCTCGAGCACGTCGGCGACGCACAGCGGCTTCAGGTGATAGCGCGTCCTCCCAGCCTCGATGCGGCTGAAGTTCAGGATGTCCGTGATGATCTCCAGCAGGTGCTGCTGGTTCTGCCGGATGCGCGCGAGGTCGCGCCGCTGCTCCTCGGTGATGGGACCGCGCACGCCCATGGTGAGGAGATCCGCGTAGCCAGCGATGGCGTTGAGCGGTGTGCGCAGCTCGTGACTCATCGTCGCCAGGAAGTCGCTCTTCGCGCGACTCGCGGCCTGCGCAGTGGCGTACAGCCGTGCGTTCTCGACGGCGGCGGCGGCGCGTGCGGCAACCTGCTCCACCGCAGCCTGTTCCGCGGGTCCGTACACCCGGTCGCTGGTGGAGTACACGAGAGACAGCGCGCCGAACACCTGCCCGCGCGCGCTCATCGGCACGCAGAGGTACGATCGTGACGACAATGCCTGCAACATCTCCGCATGCTCCTTCGACTGCGCGAAGCGCGCGATATCCCGCGGATCGAGATGCGGCGTGCAGATCGCTACGCCGCTCGCAATGACCGCCGGCGCACCGATATCATCGCGTTTGAGCGGAAATCGTTGCCACATGTCCCGCAACACGATCTCCAGCTCGGGGTCGACGTGCGTGGACGACACGCGCCGGATGACGCCCGCCGCATCCACCACATCCACGCTGCAGTAGTCGGCCAGCGCAGGCACGAGCAGTCGTGTCACCGCGGCCAGGTTCCATTCGTAGTCGAGCGACGTACCAAGCACCGCGAGCGCGTTGTCCACCGCGGCGTGCCGCTCGCGACGGAGATGCTCCTCGTGGATGTCGTCGAGCACGCCCACCCACTCAGCGACTCCGTGCTCGTCGGTGATCGGCACGGCGCGCGAGCGGTACCAATGGTAGGTCGCGTCGCGATGGCGCACGCGAAACTCCGCGACGTACGGCTCCCCCTGCGCGATGGCCGCGCTCCAGCGCTGTTCCATCGCCGGCCGGTCGTCCGTGTGCACGGCGTCCAGCCAGCCGCTCCCCTGCAACTCGTCCGTGTCCCGGCCGGTCAGGTTGCGCCACACGGGCACGTCGCTCATGCCGCCATCTGCGTCGGCGCGCCACACCGTGACCGTACTCGCCTCGATCAGCGCCTTGTAACGCTCCTCGCTGCGGCGGCGCGCCTCGTCCGCCAGTTGCGCCGCCGTGATGTCGTGCGCGAACGTCGCCACGCCACCGTCGGCGGTGGGGACGGCGCGCATGCGGAGCCACAAGTCCGCGTCAGGATAGCGGGCATCGAACTCGACGACATGCTGCGCTGCGCGTGCGCGCTTCGTCTCGGTCTCGAAGGGCGTTCCGACGAGGGCCGGCACGACATCCCACAGCACGCGGTCACGCACGTCCTGGGCGTCGATGCCCATGCGCTGGAGCAACGTGACGCCCGCGTCGTTGATCCACACCAACCGCCATGCCGCATCGTACACGATCATCGCGTCGGTCATACCGTCGGTGGCGAGCGTCAACCGGCGCTGCGCTCCGCGCTGGTTGTCCACGGTTCGTCCCAGCGCCAGCGAGACGCCGACATACAGGATGACCGTCACCAACTCCGGCGCGGGAATCGGTGACGGCTGGCCAAACGGTGCCACGAGCACCGTGTCCCATGCGATGACGCCGAGGATGGACGCGACGGCCGCGCCGAGGAGACCATGACGCCACGCCATGGCCACGCTCATCACCCAGAGGAGCAACAGCCGCGTACCGACCAGCGATTCGCGCAGCAGCCACGACAGCGCGACCGTCACGCCGACGGCGATGATCGCCTCGCCGATGGCGCGCCAACGCGCGGAGCTAGCGGACGGCCGCTGGTGCATAGAGGTAGGTCCGACCACGCTGTTCGTCGAACAGGTATGCCGTGCGCCCAGGTGTCGTGGCGAGGAAGCGCGCGTTCTCCACGTCGCCGCGATCGTACACGACCCAGATGCGCTCCGCGTCCGGGTTGGCGAGGTTGCGCACGAAACCGACGTGCGCATTGTGCGTCGCCATGTGGCGAACGAACACGACGGCGCGCGCGTCGTGAATGGACGCGAGCACACGGTAGAAGGGAACCAGGTGCCGGCGATCGTTGATGTGCTGTGCATGAATGAGCCGCAGCGAGATCAAGCCAGGCAGCGCCAGCACGAGCGCGCCCGCGACCAGCGCCGGAGCGAGTCGCCGCGAACGCCAGTTGAATGCGGGCGATGGTCCTCCACCTCGCACACGCGCGGCGAGCGCTGCCACCCATGCCATGCCGGCCGCGCTCAGGTACGCGAACACGGGCACGGTCTCGTAGTAGTAGAGCGTCCAGCCAGGCGGCGTGGCGTAAACGAGGTATGCGGCGACAAGCAGCACCGCGCTGCCTGCGGCAAGCAGAGTCGTGCGGTTGCGCGTAAGCAGTCCCAATAACGCGAACAGCCCGAGTATTCCGCTGGACACGCCCCAGATGCCCACGAAGAGAAACCGCGCCCGCGTGACGAACGCAGCCGGAAGCGTGTGGGGAAAGTGGGTCACATGCACGGAGCCGTACAAATCGTTGATCTGCTTGAGTTCCGGGGTGATGCTGTGGGTCGGCGGCGTGGAGTCGAAGCCGAAGCCGGGGACGTCGTATGGCATGTACATCCGCGTGTACAGCGTTTGCGGCGTGAGGCGCCAACTGCCCGTGGTCTTCACGCTCCAAATCGGCAGGATGGCGATGACCGCGGTGCCCATGATGAGGGCCAGCGCCAAATCTCGCCACCGTCGGCCGGCGGCCACGTCACGCAAGACCACAACCGCGATGGGAATGAGATACGCGACTCCGGTCATCGGCCGCGTGATGGTGACCCACCCGGCGAGGAATCCCACCGCGGCAATCCACGCGGGGCGACGCGTCTCTCGCCACTGCAGCAGTGCGTACCAGCCCGCCAGCCAGCATGCGCTGGAGGTCGCCTGCGCAAAGTACGACGCGCCGAAGTACATGACGATCGGCGTAAAGAGCCACGTGGTCCACGCGAGGAACGCCACACCCCCACTCGCCACGCGGCGAGCAAGCACGAAGAGGAGCGCACCGCTCAGCGCCTGGAGAAGCAGTGGCATGAGCGCCGGCCAGCCGAGCAATGCGCCGGGCGTCATGGCGAGCGCATGCCCTGGGAAGTACTTCGCTGCCACGGCCGGTTCCACCAGCACGTGCGCTTGTTCCCAGAACAACGGCAACGCGGGCGACGGCATCGCCCAGCGCCCGCGCGCGAAGATCTCTGCCTGGAGCACGTACGCCATCTCGTCGTGCACCACTGGCATGGGATCGCGCGCCGCCCACGAATACCAGACCACGGCGAAAGTCGTGATGAACACGACGACGACGATGCCGCGCGAATCGAGCACGCGCGCCAGCATGCCCGTCTCGAGCGACTCGCGACGCTCGGCGCCATCGGCGATGATGCGCACGAGGAGGATCGCCACGCACGTGATCGTGAGGATCAGCACAGATGCACCGATGTCGCCTTCACGCTGGCCGTCACGCGATCCCCCGCCGCGAGTGCGAGTTCCACGGCCGACGCCCGCGTCACGATCGCCACGAGCGTCGTGGTACCGATGGCAAGCGTCACGCGCGCCAGCACGCCGTCCAACGCCACTTCGACGATCCGTCCCTCGAGCGCATTGCGCGCTGATGTCGCGTCGCCATGCGTGCGCGAGAGCACGACGTCCTCGCCGCGAATGACGGCATGCCCTGCACCGCCCGGATGATCGCCCAACCCCACGAGGCGAATGCCGTCGCCGGTGAAATGCACGGCGCCGGATTCGTACTCTCGGCCAGGCTCCGGGCGAGCCACCATCCCGGAGAAGACGTTCTCCGCGCCGAGGAACTCCGCGACCGCGCCGGACGCCGGTGTGCGGAAGAGCGTATCCGGAGTGCCGGCCTGCAGCACCGCTCCATGATCCAGCACGAGCGCCACGTCGCCGAGCGTGCCCGCCTCGATGAAGTCGTGGGTCACATGCAGCACCGTTGTCCCGCGTTCGCGCTGCAATCGGCGCAGTTCGCTGCGAACGCGCACGCGGCGACGAGGATCGAGCGCAGCGATGGGTTCATCGAGGAGGAGGATGTCGGGCGCGGGCGCGAGCGCACGCGCGAGCGCGACGACCTGCCGCTCACCGCCGCTCAGCGACGACACCGCGCGGCCACGCAGTGTACCTGCGCCGAGCCGTTCGCCGACGTCTCGCGCGGCGGCAGCATCGGCGGCGCCGTACGCGATGTTCTCGTCCACGGTGAGATGCGGGAACAGGAAGCCGTGCTGGTACACGATGCCAACGCGCCTTGCCTCGGGCGCAAGCGCAGTGGCATCTGCTCCTCGCAGCAGCACGCGGCCGTCGCGCGCCGCGCGCACGCCCGCAATCGTCTCCAGCAACGTCGTCTTGCCGGCGCCCGCAGGGCCTAACACGATCCCCCACGCGCCAACTGGCACGGCGAACGACACGTCGCGCAGCTCGAACGCACCGGCGCGCGCCGACAATCGCTCGACGGCAATCATGATGCACCGTCGATGGGTCCAATGCCCGCGCGCAGCGACCGCAGCACCAGCAGCGGCACCAGCGCGAGGAGCACAAGGACCGCCGCAACAGGCAGCGCTGCGTCGAGTCCAAACGCCGTAAAGCGATCGTAGCTCAATACGCTGGCAACTTTTGGATTGTACGTGAGGATGACGATCGCACCGAACTCGCTCACGGCGCGCGCCCACATCACCACGGCCGCCGCAGACAACCCGCGCGCCGCGAGTGGCAACGTCACGCGTCGCACCGCACGCCACCGCGTGTCGCCAAGCGTGCGTGCAACGTCCTCGTAGCGACGGTCCACACGCGCGATGGATTCACGCGCCGCACTGACGTACAGTGGAGCGGCGACGAACAGCATCGCGAGCCCGATGCCGAGTGGCGACCCAACGATCCCCAAGCCGGCGCGGGCGAGCGCATCGCCCGCGGGACTCGCACGTCCGAACGCGAGCAGCAGTGCGATGCCCGCCACCGGATGTGGAATCAGCAACGGCAATTCGATCAGCGCGCCGACCACCGAGCCGCCAGGAATGCGGTCGCGCGCGAGCAGATAGGCGAGCGGAGTGCCCAGCAACACGACGACGATCGTCGCCGCGGTCGCCGTCACGGCCGTGAGGCCGAGTGCGCGCTGGAGTTCCGCGTCGCCGCCGAGTTGGCGGAGCCCGGCCGCACCGCCGCGCAGCACAAGCGCGGCAACGGGAATGGCGAGCAGCGCAAAGAGCAGCGATGCGCCCCCGACGACGCCGAAGGTCGCCACACGGTGCGCGGTGCGACTCGTCACGGTGGCGACGCGACGCGCAACGACGCGGGTACCGAGTCGCCAACGAACATCGGCTGCTCGACCGCATCGATGCTCGCGCTCCGCAGGATCGCGCGCCCGCTCGGCGACAACAGGAAGGCCACGAAGCGGAGTCCCACGTCGGGGTGCGGCGCACGACGCGGAACGCCAATCCCATAGAGAATGGGCGCACCGACGCGCGTCACGGAGTCCTTCCCGCCTGCCCCCGCGACGCGAACGGAGGCGGAGCGGTAACGCGCCGCATGCGCCGCGTCGCTCAGGTCGATCTCGGCGGGGAGCGCGATGAATCGGAAGTTCTGTGCGCGCGCCAGCGACTCGTACTCCACGATGTAGTCCAACTCTCCCGCCGAGAGGAGCCCCGCAAGCTCTGCTGCATTGCCGCGCAACTGCCGTGACGGCGTCCGTGCCGCGAGTCTCGACGCGAGCCCCGGTTCGCGATAGAACGACTCCGCCAGCGCGTACACCAGCAGGGCGCGATAGCCGGCCGGCGCGAGCACCGGAT
Source organism: Gemmatimonadaceae bacterium (assembly GCA_031407575.1). Taxonomy (GTDB): domain Bacteria; phylum Gemmatimonadota; class Gemmatimonadetes; order Gemmatimonadales; family Gemmatimonadaceae; genus AG11. Next base: position 8,332 of record JANOIJ010000313.1, read on the forward strand.
CGGTGCGACCGACCAGGACGTCGTTGCGAAGGATGAGCGCTCGCCAGTCAGTGGACGCCGCGTCAGCTGCGTGACGCGACCGGTCCGTGTACGCGATCACCATACGATTGCGTGCGAACGTTGCATACCACGACAGCTCGCGCGGCATCAGCAGCTCGGCGAACACTTCGTGGTCGGCGAGCGCAATCACATCGGGCACGCGGCCGAGCTCCGTGATGCGACGTGCCAGCTCCAGCGATGCGCCGTGTTCTTCCTGCACGACCATGCGTCCGCCGCTGCGCGCCGCGAACGTGTCCATGGCCGCGCGCAGCGGCGCGGTCAGGCTGGCCGCGCCAAACACGACCAGCGTGTCGCGTCCCGTCGAGGCGGGACGCTCGGCCGACCCGCAGGCGATGAGAATCGAGAGAAACAGGAGGCTTGCGCGCGGCACGACGCGAATGTCGTCCGTAGGCGCGTCGCGCACAACGCCTCGCGCGCAATCGCTGGCCGGCGGACACCTCCGCGCGCGCGAGTGCTGTAACCAAGTTCGCGCCGAACCGTATATTGGGCTGTCCTCACCCAACCCGATGTCCGACCTCGCAATCGACATACGAAACATCGTCAAGCGGTACGCCGAGCATGTCGCCGTGCGCGACCTCTCGCTCGCGGTGCCGCGCGGCTCCGTGTACGGCCTGCTCGGGCCGAACGGCGCCGGCAAGACGACGTCCATACGCATGATCCTGAACATCATCGTGCCCGACAGCGGAACCATCTCGCTGTTCGGCCAGCCACATCTCACCAAGGGTTCCACCGATCGCATCGGCTACCTGCCCGAGGAGCGCGGCCTGTACAAGAAGATGCAGGTGCGGCGCGTCCTGAAGTTCCTCGCCGAGCTCAAGGGCGTGGAAGGCAAGGAGGCGGAACGGCGCATCGACTTCTGGATGGAGCGCTTCGAGCTGAAGACCGCGGACAAGGATTGGGGCCTGTCGAAGGTCGACGAGCTCTCCCGCGGCATGCAGCAGAAGGTGCAGTTCATCGGGGCGTTGGTTCACGATCCTGATCTCATCATCCTGGACGAGCCGTTCTCCGGGCTCGATCCGATCAACGCGCAGGCGCTGAAGGACTCCATCGTGGACCTCAAGGCGCGTGGCAAGACGGTGATCTTCAGCACGCACCTCATGGATAACGCCGAGCGACTCTGCGACTCCGTGTGCATCATCGCGCGTGGCGACAAGGTGCTCGACGGCGCTGTCGCGGACGTGAAGGCGCAGCACGGCACGCGGGTGGTGGCGCTGTCGGTGGCCGGCAACGCGCGCGCCGCCATTGCGGACGTCCTGGCGGATCGCTCGCTGGTGTCGCGTGCGGACGACCAGAACCGCTTCTACGAAATTCAGCTGGCGCCGGGTGCGGACGCGCAGGAATTGCTGCGGCGCGTGGTGGCGACTGGTGCTCCCATTCAACGATTCGAGCTGGTGCAGCCGTCGCTCCACCAGATCTTCCTGGAAAAAGTCGGCGCCAGTGGCGTCGAAGAGGGGATGACCGGCCATGGGTGACCTGCGAAAGCTCGGCGTCGTGTTCCGGCGCGAATACGTGGAACGCGTGCGCTCCAAGTGGTTCGTCATCGGCACGCTGTTGGGGCCTGTATTCATGGCCGCGTTGTTCATCCTGCCGACCTGGATCGCGATCAAGCAGCGGCCCGGCAGTGAGCTGACGAACATCGTGGTGCTCGACGGCACCGGCACCGGCCTGGGCGCACGCGTATCGGGCGCGTTGGCGAAGAAGTACCCCGCCGCGCCCGCGCCGCCCGTGAAGATCGTCGCACCGGAGCGCCTGGTCGCGGCGGCGGACTCCGCGGTGACGGCCGTCGTACGGAAGGAGATCGTCGGCTTCATCGTGCTCGACTCCAACACCGTGGCGAACAAGTCGGTGACGTACGCGGGCCGCAACGCGAGCTCCCTGAGCGACGTGGACGCGCTGATGACCAGTGTGCGTCAGCAGACGCTGGCGCAGCGCCTGGAGAATGAGGGCCTGGACGCCACGCGCGTCACCGCGCTCACGGCTGAGCGTCTCGAGACCAAAAAAGAGAAGATCGGCAACAAGGGACGCGAGACCGGCGGCGGCGTGGGGAACGTAATCTTCGGCTACGTCGTGGCGCTGCTCCTCTACATGATGATCGCGCTGTACGGGCAGAACATCCTGCGCGGCGTGATGGAGGAGAAGACGACGCGCGTGGCGGAGGTCGTGGTGTCCAGCGTGTCCACGGACACGCTGCTCGCGGGCAAGGTGTTGGGAGTGGGGCTGGTGGCCATCACGCAGGTGCTGTCGTGGGTGGGGCTCACCCTCGGCATGCTGTACTACCTCGTGCCGATCCTCTTCAAGGGCATGACGCAGGAGGCCGGCGCGACCGCAGCCGCATCGCGCGGCTTGCCGACCGACGCCATCTCGGCAGCGTTGCCGTCGCCTGGTGTGACGCTCGTGATCCTCGGCTTCTTCGTGCTGGGCTTCATCTTTTACGCGTCGCTGTTCGCGGCGGTTGGCGCGATGGTGAGCAGCCAGGAAGACGTCCAACAGGCGTCGATGCCGGTGATGATCATGCTGGTGTCGTCGGTGGTCTTCATGAGTCCGATCATGACGAACCCGGGCAGTCCGCTCGCGCGGACGATGTCACTCATTCCGTTCTCGGCGCCGATCCTCATGCCGATGAGAATGGCGATGGTCCCGGTGCCTTGGTGGGAGCTGGCGGCGTCGCTGGGCGGCGTGACGTTGGCGGCGGTCGCGGCGATCTGGCTGTCGGCGCGGATCTATCGCGTAGGGCTGCTCATGTATGGCAAGCGGCCGTCGTTTCGCGAATTGGCGCGGTGGGTTCGCTACGCGAATTAGAACCGGACAGGCAGCGCGACGAGCAGACCAGGAAGTGTCGTCGCGCTGACGGCTTCTCACTGCAGCAGCTTCACCAGCATCGCCACGTACTGCTCGAGCGACTGTCCGCCGCCCTTCCCGAGGCTCGCGTATTTGCTGAATGCGGGATCCTGCTGCATCGCAGCAGGGTCCCGCTTTTCGCGAAGCCCCGTTTCCACCGCCGCCACCGACTCCTTCAGCATGCGGCCATAGGCGCGAAGGTCGCTCATGGTGGAAAGGGCGCCGTGTCCCGGAATGACCTTCGTATCGGCAGGAAACTCTGCGACGATCCTGTCCACGGCCGCGATGAGGTTGCGGATGTCGCCGCCCCCTTCGCGATAAACAGCGGGGAACATGCCGACGAAGAACATGTCGCCCATGTGCAGCACCTTGGACGTCTCGAAGAAGACGATCGCGTCGCCGTCGGTGTGCGCGTTCGGAATGTGGATCACTCGGACGTCCTCCCCGTTGAAGCGGAGGCGCAGCTCGTTGGTGAACGTCACCATGGGATAGAGGCCGGCGTTCTTGCCCTGATTGATCCGCGCAAGAACGTTGGCGTGGCCGATCACCGTCGCCGACGTGCCGAGCGTGTTGTTGGCTTCGATGTGGTCGCGGTGGAAGTGCGTGTTGACCACTACCCGGATGGGGAGAGGCGAGAGGCTCGCGAGCGCCTGGCGCAGCCTCGGCACCATCGCGTCGTACATGTCGTCGACGAGCAGAATGCCGTCTGCGCCGATCGAGGCGGCGACGTTACCGCCGCCGAAGCCACCGACACCGTCGGCCATGTACACCGCGCCCGCGGCTTTCTCCAGGCGGACGGTGACGTTGTCGAGCGCGGCCTGGGCTCGGAGGGGTGCGGCGCCCAGGACGAAAAGGGCGAGAAGGATGCTCGCGGGCTTCATGGGCGCACGGTGGAGGAAGGCACTTAAGACGCGATCTCGCGTCTGCATGCACCTCCTCGAGTGGCGTCTGGTCACACTACACCGCGCGAATTGGGCAGTATGCTCCATGGCGCTACAGAAGTGCAGATCCTTCGCGAAGTTTACCCTGAGCGAAGTCGAAGGGCTCAGGATGACAGGCTACTGCTCGCGTCGCCTACGTTCGCCGGCATGTTCGCGCGCTACCGGCGGATCGCCTTGCCGAGCAGGTAGCCGACGCCAATCGCGATGGCGAGCGAGCGGCCTGGATGCTCCTTCACCTGGCGCTCGACGGTCGCCTTCAGCGCCTCCACGTCCGCATCACGAATCCAGTCCGCCGCGCCCTGAAGCCCGCCGGCAAGCTGGTTGGAGGTCTGCGCCAGGCGGCTGTCGTCCGCGATCAGCTCCGCGCTTCCGCCCGTTGCCACAGCCCCGGCAATCTGGCCACCGCCGCTCCCCTGACGACGCAAGCGTTCGGCGCTGGATTCCAGCACGTTCGCAATGGTGTGCTTGAAGTTGGTGGTCCGGCCGCGGGCAGAGGTGCCGATATCGGCGAGCGAATCGCCCGCGTCGCTCGCCAGGTCGCGCGCTCGACTGAAGGTGCCATCGTCGCGACTCGCCTCGCGGGAAAAGGCCTGGTCTGCGATGCCCGAGCCAGGCGAGCCGCTCATGCCCGCCTCGACGCCCGACGACAATCCGCCGCCCGTCGAGCCGCTCGTGTGCTGGTTGCTGAAAGTGTCGCTCGCGTCGCGCTCCATATCCGTCTCCGCCTAGTGAGTTTTCGGGAGAGCGATTGGACGTGCAGGGCTCATGCCCGCGCGCAAGGCGCGGGAGCCGGTGCGAGTGCGCCGGCTCCGCCGTCAGTCCCTCAGCAGAACTGGTTGAACGCGCCGACCAGGTCGTCGGCGATGTCGGCCGCCGAGCGACCCTCGATCTGGTAGCGCTCCAGCATGAACGCGAGCTTGCCGTCCTTGAGCAGCGCGATGGACGGAGAGCTGGGCTGGTAGCCGGTGATGTAGGCGCGCGCACGCGCGGTGGCTTCCGCATCCTGGCCGGCAAACACCGTCGTGAGGTGGTCGGGCTTCACGGTGTGCTGGAGCGCCGATGCCACGGCGGGACGCGCGTTGCGCGCGGCGCAGCCACACATGGAGTTCACCACGAGCAGCGTCGTGCCCTTCGCGTCCTTGAGCCGGCTGTCCACATCCTCGGCCGTCCGCAGCTCCTCGACGCCGAGTCGCGTGAGCTCTTGCCGCATGGGAGTGATGAATCTCTCGTCGTACATCTGTTCAGCCTCACTGAAAAATGGAGCGACCGCAGCCGGTCGCGTTATTCGCGCACCAGGGCCAGGATGGCCGCCTGCGGCACCACGAGATACCGCTCGTTCTCGAAGGTGATTTCCACCGACGCCTTGCGGAAAAACAGCGCGTAGTCGCCCCGCCGAGCTTGCATGGGGACGAACCGGGTCTCGCGCACGGGCTCCTTCCATGGCTCCTCGCCCGCCGCTGCATCGAAGCTTGGCATGGGTTGCCCCGGGCCGGTGGCCACGATGGTTCCACCCTGCACGGCCTGGCTGTCGAGCGCCGTGGAGGGCAGGTAGAGGCCCACCTTGGTGCGCTCCTCACCCTCCTCGACCTTTACGAGGACCCGGTCTCCGACGACGATCAACTCCTTGTCGTTGCGCATCATGTGGGATTCGGTCGCAATGGCATGCACCGAATATATCCGCCGGACGCCAAAAGGTGCCGGCCTGGCCGGCGCCGTTCCAAAATGGTACCCGTGGTCGTCCTCCTGTCGAGGCGCCGGCACTGTGTCTCGCCAACGCGGCCCGTTACGTTCTGAACAGGCGCGCGTTGACGAGGTGGCTGGCGGCGCCTCCCGCCCCTGGTTCACGGCCCCGCCGGACTCTCACCCGCGCCGGCCGCCATCCCCAATATCCGACTTCTCTCTCGTCACCGATGAAACAGCAACTACTCGCACGCATATCCGACCGCAGTGCCACCGTGGGCGTGATCGGTCTTGGGTACGTCGGCCTTCCGTTGGCGGTCGAATTCGCGCATGCGGGCTTCAACGTCATTGGCTTCGACGTCAGCCAGCGCGTCTGCGACACGCTCAACAGCGGCGTATCGCACATCCAGGACGTGCCGAGTGCCGACGTGGCCGCGCTGGTGAAGAGCGGCCGCTTTCGCGCCTCCACCAATCCGCTGGACCTCGCGACGGCCGACGCGCTGTCCATCGCCGTGCCGACGCCGCTGGGCAAGACGCACGACCCCGACATGAGCTACGTGCAGGCCGCGGCGGCCACGGTGGCCGAAGTGGCGCACCCAGGCCTGCTCGTCGTACTGGAGAGCACCACATATCCGGGCACCACGCGCGAAGTCGTGCTCCCGCTGCTCACCTCGGCAGGGTATACGGTAGGGGACGACATTTTCGTCGCGTTCAGCCCCGAGCGCGTGGATCCGGGCAATCCGCACTGGAACACGAAGAACACGCCAAAGGTGGTCGGCGGCATCACGCCGGCGTGCACGGAGCTCGCCACCGCGCTATATGCGTCGTGTATCGACAAGATCGTCACGGTGAGCTCCACCGAGGTCGCTGAGCTCGTGAAGCTGCTCGAGAACACCTTCCGGTCAGTGAACATCGCCATGGCCAACGAGATGGCCATCGTCTGCGACAAGCTTGGCGTGGACGTGTGGGAAGTCATCGACGCTGCGGCAACCAAGCCGTTCGGGTTCATGAAGTTCACGCCCGGTCCCGGTATCGGCGGCCACTGCATTCCGCTCGACCCGCACTACCTCGCGTGGAAGATGCGCACGCTCAACTACCGGACGCGCTTCATCGAGCTGGCCGGCGAGATCAACACGGCGATGCCGGCGTTCGTTGTGGAGAAGGTGGCGCACGCGCTGAACGCCGTGCGCAAGCCGATCAACGGCAGCGACGTCCTGATCCTCGGCGTTGCGTACAAGAAGGACATCGACGACGTGCGCGAGAGCCCCGCGCTGGACGTGATCAAGCTGCTCGAGGCACAGGGTGCCTCGGTGACGTATCACGATCCGTACATTCCGGCGCTGCGGGACGAGGGAAGCGGCGCGAAGGACAGCATCGCCCTCACGGCGGACGCGTTGGCATCGGCGGACGTGGTGGTGATCGTGACCGATCACCGCTCCGTGGACTACCAGATGATCGTGGACAACGCGAGGCTGGTGGTGGACACCCGCAACGCCACGGCGAACACGATCCCCAGCCGGGCGACTGTGGTCGCGCTGTCCGGCGGTGCGCAGACGATGGCCGCGTTTCGCGAGAGCTCGTCACTCGCATCGGCCACCGGCGCCACGATCTGACCTGACCGGCTGGTCGTGAGCGCCCAGCGGACACTCCCGCCGCCGTTGGCGGCGGGGCTGGCGCAGGAACACCTCTCGGGGATCGATGGGCTGCGCGCCATTGCCGCGATGCTCGTGGTCGTCTATCACGCGGGCGTACCGGGCGTGCCCGCGAGCACAGGCGTGCTCGCGTTCTTCGTGCTGAGTGGCTTCCTCATCACGCGCCTGATGATCGATGAAGAGGGCGAGACGCGAACCGTGTCGCTCAAGCGCTTCTACATCCGCCGCAGCTTCCGTATTTTCCCGGCGTTCTACGCGTACTTCTTCATCGTGCTGGCGGTGACGTTCGCGCGTGGCCAGACGATCGACGCCGCGCACGCCGCGTCGTCGTTCTTCTACGTGTCGAACTACTACCAGGCGATCCACGGCGATCCGGATGGACGCCTGAGCCACACGTGGTCGCTGAGCGTGGAGGAGCAGTTCTACCTGCTGTGGCCACTCGCGTTTCTCATGCTGCGGACGAACGAGCGGCGCTTCAAGGCGCTGGTGGTGGTCATCCCCGTCCTCTGGCTGTATCGCGAGCTGCTGGTGTTCGTGTTCAACGTCAACCAGGGATACATCTACGAAGCGTTCGACACGCGCGTGGACCACATCCTGATGGGGTGCCTGTTGGCCGTCGCGCTGCAGGGCGGCCACTTCCAGCGGCTCTGGCGCATCGTCTGCGCGTCGCCGTGGAGCATCCTCGTGACGCTCGGCCTCATTGTGCTGACGTCCCAGGGCGGGCGCTTCGTGCCCATCCGTGACTATCGCGACTCGGTGGAGTTCGTGATCATGCCGGTGCTTTGCGCGATCCTGATCGCGCAGCTCATCGCGTTTCCCCGCCACGTCGTCACCCAGCCCTTCAATTGGGGTTGGATGCGCTACCTCGGCAAGATTTCCTACTCGATCTACCTGTATCAGCAGCTGGTCGTTTATCCGGCCATGCAGCTCGCGCCCGGATCGCGAGTCCTCGGCGTCCTGGCCGCTATCGTGGTGACGATCATTTTTGCGATGGCCTCGTGGTATTTGGTGGAGCAGCCGTTTCTCCGCCTTCGCCGCCGTTACGCATGACGTTGCCGACATGCTGACCTTCGGTGTGGTGTCGCTGCTGGCGTTGCTCGCCATCTGGATCGGGTATCCCGTGGTGGTGCGATTGCTGGCCATCCTGCGCGGCCGGCCCGCTGCGCTGCCCCAGGGAGAGATGCCCTCCGTCAGCGTGATCCTCGCGAGCCTCGACGATCCAGCCGCCATCGAAGAGCGCATTCGCGACCTCTTCGCCGGCAGCTACCCTGCCGATCGCATCGAAGTGATCGTCGCCCTCGACGCGGCCCGCGCGCGATCTACCGTGACGTCCCTGGCGCATCTGGATGCCCGCGTGCGCGTACTCGTCGGTGATGCCCCTGGTGGGAAGGCCAGCTCCCTGAACGCCGCCGTGCGCGCGGCCGTTCACGAGCTGCTCGTCTTCACCGACACGGCGCAGCGCTTCGACCACGAGGCCATTGCCACGCTCGCTCACGAGCTGTGCGATCCCGCGTTCGGGGCCGTGTCGGGCATTCTTCACATCGGTGGTGGCTCCCGCTCAGTCGGCCTGGCAGAACGGTACTGGCGGTACGAGCGCTGGCTGCGCTTCTGGGAGGCTCGGCTGCACTCCTGCGTCGGCGTGACCGGCGCGATCTACGCGATGCGGCGTGTCCTGTGGGAGCCCCTGCCCTCAGGCCTCATCAACGACGACGTGTACACGCCGATGCGGCTGGTGCAGCGCGGGTGGCGCGTGGGCTTCACCGACAAGGCGCTTGCGTTCGATGCGCGGCGGTTCGCTGCGGGGGACGAATATCGGCGCAAGGTGCGGACGCTCACAGGGGTCATCCAGATCTGCGCGTGGTTGCCCGGCGTCATGAATCCCCTGCGGAACCCAATCTGGCTCCAGTTTGTGTTCCACAAGCTGCTCCGGCTGCTCACGCCGTATCTCACGCTCTTCGTCGGCATAGCCGGCGCGTGGGTCGCCGGCTCGGCCATCCTCGCCAGTCCAGTGGGAACCCGGGCGCTCCCGGTTGCGGTGCTTGGCGGCGGTCTCCTGCTGCTGGTCCCCCGGATCCGGCGGCTCGTGCGCGCGCAGGTGGCGTGGGGGATGGCGCTCCAGAGTTCCATCGTGGTTGCAACAATCAACGGCGTCCGCGGTAAATGGGACGTCTGGCAGTGATCCTTCCGTGATTTTTCGGCCGCCCAGTCGTCTAGTATTGCATCCGGGCAGCCCTTCTCCTCATCTGGAATTCTCTCCGTGACTCACGCAGGCGCTACCACTACTGGCGGGCATCCCGACGGCTTGCTGGGCGATGTCCGAGATTTCGCCGCTTCATTTCGCGTCGATCCGGCCGGCCGCGGAAAGGAGCTCCTGCCCGTGGCGCTCACGGCGGTGGCGTTCGTGCTCCTCTACTCCGAGCCGCTGCGCCTCCTGTTCCGCGACTGGTGGGAGAACCCGGAAGCCGGTCACGGCCTGCTGCTCGCGCCCGTTTCCATCTGGCTCGCGTACAGGTCCGGCATCCGCAAGGACGCCGCGCCGAATCACGCGCTGGGCATCGTGATCCTGATTCTCGCGGTGCTTCTGCGCTACGTCTCCGGGCTCGCCGCCGAGCTGTTCACGATGCGCGGGTCCATTGTGCTCGCGCTGGTGGGGCTCACGACATACAACTATGGATTCCGCCAGGTCATCCACTGGTGGTTGTCGTTCATCCTGGGCGCGCTCTCCATCCCGCTCCCGGAGCTCTTCACGTCCGGCATGGCGCTGCCGCTCCAGTTCCGCGCGTCCAAGATGGGCGCCGCCTTGCTCGAGTGGCGTGGCATTCCCGTGCGCCTCACGGGCAACGTCATCAAGATTCCGGGCAACGAGTTGTTCGTCACGGAAGCCTGCAGCGGACTACGGTCGCTCACCGCGCTGATGAGTCTCGCCGTGCTGCTGGGCGGCCTCGTGCTGCGGATGCCCGTGTCGCGCGTGATGCTCGTTGCGCTGGCGGTGCCCATCGCCGTGCTGATCAACGGCGTCAGAGTGTTCATGACAGGGTTTCTGGTGTACTTTGTCAGTCCTGAGCTCGGCAAGGGCTTCATGCACATGACCGAGGGTTGGCTGCTGTTCCTCGTGTCGCTGATGTGCATGGGAGTGGTCGCGTGGATTTGCGGCGGCTTCGAGCGCTTGTGGGATCGTAGGAACGCAGGCCCCGAGTTGGCGTACGCTGACGGGGACGAGGAAGTCGCCGAAGAGACAATTGCCGAGGAAGACAGACATGAATAGGACGCTCGTGAATCGGTACATCCCCGGTGGGCTGTTCGTCCTCGGCGCGCTGCTGGTGTTGTCGTCCCGCTCGCAGACAGCTGTGCCGCTCAATGGTTCGCTGGCCACGGTGCTGCCGGAGGTCGCGGGCTACCGCACGATGAACCAGACCATTGCTCCGGACGAGCTCAAGATCGTCGGTGCGTCGAGCTACGTGGCGCGCGCGTACTTCAACCCGGACTCCTCGGTCGCGTTCACCACGTATGTGGCGTACTACGACCGGCAGACGCAGGGCAAGACGATGCACTCCCCGCGCAACTGCCTGCCCGGTGCGGGCTGGGAGATCCTCACCAGCGCACGGGACAGCATTTCGTCCGGCGGCACGAAGCACGAGGTCAACCGGTACCTGCTGAAGAAGGACGCGAATCAGGCCGTCGTCTTCTACTGGTATCAGGGCCGTGGCCGAATTGTCGCGAGCGAGTATGAGGTGAAGTGGAACCTGCTGCTCGACGCCGCCTTCCGTGGCCACACGGAAGAAGCACTGGTGCGCATCGTCGTCTACGTGCCTGGCGCCCAACGGTCGACGCGCGAAACGCTGAACCTGGCCTACGCGCAGGCCGAGAAGCTCGGCTTTCAGATCGGTGAGCGCCTCTTGACGGACGTGTCGCGCGTCCTGCCGTCCACCCCGACCCAAGTCGCGCAGGCGTCGCGCATCGCGTCTGGTATCACATCAACTCGGTGACGGCCGTCACGCCCTGACGTGTAGATTCTTGCCACTCGTGGCAAGTGTTCGGGCATTCTGTATCATATTGGTATCAAACGAGTTACGTGCCTTCCCGAGGATGTATGCTGTCCTAGCGCTTAGGCCGCGTTTGTGGCATTCTCATCGGTGAAGTACGGCGGCGTTCGGCGTCCTCCCCCCGAACTGCCAGTACAACCCAACAACCCGAAGTAACAGCTCACCGGCCGGCCATCCGGCCCGCAACTCCCATGCGAGGTGGAGTTCTTATGCGCGCGACCCTGAACAAGGGCCTTCTTGTGTTAGCGATCGTCACCCTCGCCTGCAGCGGCGGTGACGCAACGAGCCCTAAGGAGTCGGGCAGCACCAGAACGCCCGTAAATCCAAACGACGGTTCCGTCGTGATTGCGCGCGACGTGTCGGCTGAGTCCGGCGTGAGCGCGGTGGTTGTCACCGTCCAGAGTTCGATCATTGTGGGTCAATCGGTGGCCGCAACGATGGTGGCGACCGACGTGGCGGGCGTGCCGATGTCGGGCTTCGCCGCGTCGTGGTCCAGCCGCAACCCCGGCGTGGCCACTGTAACGGCCGTCGGTATGGTCACGGGCATCTCCGCCGGAACGACGACGATCGACGCGGTGGTTGATGGTGTCCTGGGATCCGCGGTCATCACGGTTGCCTCCGCAGGCTCCACGGCGATCGCCAACATTGTCGTGACGCTGACGCCTGCGACGGCGAGCCCGGGTCAGGTGGTCGCGGCCTTGGCACTGGTAACGGATGCCGGTGGCGTGCCGCTCACTAACAAGCCCATCGCGTGGTCCAGCTCGAATACAGGCGTCGCAACCATTACCAAGGGTGGCGACGTCAGGGCGATTGCCCCGGGGACGGCGACCATCACCGCGTCCAGCGAAGGAAAGAGCGGCTCGGCCACATTCTCTGTGACCGGCGCTGGGCAAGGCGCGGTGGCCACCGTCACCCTTGCCGTGCAGAACCCAACACCCGCGCTTGGCGCCACGACACAGATCACCGCGACGCTGCGCGACAGCAGCGGCAATGTCGTGACCAACCGCCCGATCACGTGGACGTCTTCGAACGCTGCGGTGGCCACGGTGAACCAGTCGGGCCTCGTCACCGCGGCGGGATACGGTTCGGCGGTCATCACCGCCACCAGCGGGACCGCCGCCGGCACTGTCACCATACAGGTCAGCGCCAACGCCGTACGTAGCGTGACCGTCACGGCTCCCCAGCCCACTCTCCAGCCTACGCAGACGACGCAGCTCGTCGTGACGCTCAAGGACTCCGCCGGCACCTCGTTGACCGGCCGCATCGCCACGTACTCCAGCGCAACACCGACCGTCGCGACAGTTACTGCGACTGGCCTGGTGACCGGGATCGCGAAGGGCTCCACGGTCATCACCGTCACGAGCGAGGGCGTGGTCGCCGTGGTGACGATCACGGTGCCTCCCGTTGCGTCCATCGTCGTCACCGCTCCCGACTCGTCACTGCAGCCCACGGTCACTGCGCAGGCCTCGGCCGCGCTGCGGGATGGCGCCAGCGCGCCGGCCACGAATCGCGTCGTGACCTGGAGCAGCTCTGCACCGGCCGTCGCTACGGTGTCGACATCGGGGCTGATTACCGCCGTCGCGAAGGGAACCACGACGATCACCGCGACCAGTGAAGGTGTGACGGACGCCCTCACGATCATCGTGCCGCCAGTTGCCAGGATCGCGGTCACGGCGCCGGGTGCCACCGCACTGCAGCCCACACGCGTCATACAGGCGACTGCGGCCTTGTTCGACTCCTCCAATGCTGCGGCCACCAATCGCGTGGTTACATGGTCCAGCGGCACGCCGGCCGTCGCGACCGTCTCCGCGACGGGTGTCGTGACTGGCGTGAGCGTCGGGACATCGGTCATCACTGCCGCGAGCGAAGGAACGACTGGCACCCTCACCGTCGTCGTCCCGGCAGTGAATACCGTGACGCTCGTCGCAACGGACTCCTCGCTGACCATCACCGCCACGACCCAGGCCACCGCGACGCTCAAGGACGCGCTCAACGTCGTGGCAACCAATCGCGGCATCACCTGGTCGAGCGCCACGCCGTCCGTCGCCACCGTGTCGCAGACCGGCGTAGTCACCGCCGTCGCCGCCGGCACGAGCGTGATCTCAGCCGTGAGCGAAGGCAAGACCGGAACGCTCACCATCACGGTGAGCGGTGCACCGCCTGCCCCGCCGGTGAGCCCAACGACCCCCGCGGAGCTTCCGCGTGTCTACATGAACACCGCGGCACCCGCCGCGCCCGCGGCCGGCCGCGTCATCATCTCGGTGCCGGTTGGCGGAGACCTGCAGGCCGCGCTCAACAGCGCGCAGCCGGGTGACGTACTCCAGCTCGCGGCCGGCGCAACGTACACGGGCAACTTCTCGCTCAGGAACAAGAACACGACCAGCACGAACTGGATCACCATCCGCCCCTCGAACTGGGCGAGCCTTCCCGCCGCAGGCGTGCGAATGACGCCGTCGCGCGCTGCGGCGCTCGCGCTCCCGAAGATCGTGACGCCGAATACCAACAATGCGATCCTCACGGAGCTTGGCGCGCACCACTACCGGCTCATGGGCCTGGACGTTTCCGTCACGGCAAGCAACACGTACGCCTACGCGGCAATCGCGCTGGATGGTGGCTACTACCAGACGACCGTGGCCAGCGCCCCGCACAACTTCGTGCTGGACCGCATGTACATCCACGGCACGGCCACCGGCACGCTGCGCCGCTGCGTCGCGCTCAACTCCGCGATGTCGGCCATCATCGACTCATGGCTCAGCGATTGTCATGAGCGTCTCAACGACTCGCAGGCCATTGCCAGCTGGAACGGCCCCGGTCCCTTCAAGATCGTCAACAACTACCTCGAGGGCGCGGGCGAAAACATCATGTTCGGCGGCTCGGATCCCTCGATCCCGAACATGACGCCGAGTGACATCGAGATCCGGCGCAACCACGTGACGAAGCCACTGTCGTGGAAGGGTGGCGTGTGGACGGTGAAGAACCTCATCGAGATCAAGCATGCGCAGCGCGTGCTCATCGAAGGCAACATCTTCGAGAACAGCTGGCAGGATGGGCAGAACGGCACCGGCATCGTCATCAAGTCGGTGAACCAGGGACTCAGTTGCACGTGGTGCGTGACGCAGGACGTGACCGTCCGCTTCAACATCGTGCGCAACGTCGGTGCAGGATTCAACATTGCCGGTGCGCCGGACAACTCGTCCCCGTGCCCGTGCATCCCCGCCCGTCGCATCACGGTGAACGACAACGTGATCTCCAACATCAACGTCGGGCAGTTCGTCGGCGACGGCCGCGGCTTCGCGACGTACGGCACGGTGTCACACGTGCTCATCTCGCACAACACGATGATCTCTCCGACGAGCGCTGCGTTCGTGCTCGGCCCCACGTTGACGCAGCAACTGTACTTCACCGCCACGAACAACCTCGTCGGCGGCGGCTCGTACGGACTGATGGGCGACAACTATCCCGGTACCAGGGCACTGCAGGTGTACGCGCCGGGCGGCCTGTTTGCCGGCAACGTGGTCATCCTGGGCGGCAGCACCTCGTGGATGCCCGTCGGTAACTCGTACCCGGCGTCAGTGGCGAGCATTGGCTTCGTCAACGCAGCGGCGGAGGACTTCCACCTCACGGCATCGAGCCCATTCAAGGGCAAGGGCCTGGACGGCAAGGATCCTGGTGCTGACGTCACCGCCGTGAACTCCGCGACGGCTGGGGTGCGCGTGGCGCCGTAGCGCAGCCATTCGACGACTCCACGCGGCGGGACGGGCAATGCGCCCGTCCCGCCGTGATCGTTTCAGGGACTGTGGCGCGTAAGAAGCTACGCGCGTTTGGCGGTGACGACCCGCTGCTCACTGTTGGATGGAGAGGACCAGAACCGCACGTCGGTGAATCCGGCATGACCGAGCGCCCGCCGCAGCGCTCGCTGCGTCTGGAATGATTCCATCCTTGCGCGCACCGGAAAGACGAACTGCCGCCCCAACGCGTGCAGCAAGACTCCGTTCACCATCACGTAGGTTTGGTAGGCCACGTTGGGCAGCTTTCGCTGTGCCAAGCTCGCCTTGAGCCTGTTGAGGACGTAGCGCGCGTCGTGGTAGGACACCCACAGCTCGCCGCCCGCCTTCAACACACGGTGCGCCTCAGCGGCGAATGCACTGATCCTCATGTACGGCACGGCGACCTTCGACATGACGCGATCGACCTCTGCGTCACCGATCATCGCGAGGTTCTCGCCATCGCCCACGAAGTACTCCCCCTGCGGATCATGCTCGAGACAATACGCGATGGCGCTGGCTCGGATGTCCACGCCGATGTAGGAGCCGATGCCTCGCGCACGCCAGTCCCACGATCCACCGCAACCCACGTCGAGCACGCGGACGCCGCGCGGAAAGGAAGGCAGCAGGTGATATGGGTGATCGACGTCGTCCGCGACGACGCGCTCGGAGTCGAAGTACGCCCGCTCATCGGCTGCGATGAGCGGGATGCCAGGCGAACCATCGCTCGGTGTGCCTTCCACAATCATCGAGATCGAGTTTGGGTGCGTGCGCGCGACGGCGATTGCCTGGGTCGATTCGCCGCTACGCCTTCGACTATTCTACCCGCGTCGGCGGGCAGGCAACAGCGACACGGCGTGTGACTGCGCGGCGCAGCCAACAGTCTGCAAGGCACGGCTCGAATGCACGGAATCGTGATTCGCATCTCGCGCTCTGGCACAGTGGATCAGCATCGCGAACCCGCTCCGCTGCCTACCTTTCTCGTGCGTGCGGACGTGATTCCGTTCGTCGCCCTCTCAGCAACCGCCCCTCATGATGCCGTATCGCCTCAGACTCGCTCGCCTGGTGTCGCGTCCACTGCCTCCGGTTATCGCGGCACACGTGAGTGACCGGATCTATCCACCGGAACGCGGATTTCAGGACCGCGTAGCCGTGCGAACACGCGGACGAACCGGGTCGATCTTTACCGGCAACACCCGCGACCTGCACGCCAGCGTCTTCGCCATTCACGGCTACTTCGACTGGCGCGTCGTGGCGGTGGCCTCATTTCTCTGCCGGAAGGGCGACACTATCGTGGAGGTGGGCGCCAATGTCGGGACCGAGACGCTCGCCTTCGCCGACATCGTGGGGCGCGAGGGACGCGTCCACGCGTTTGAGCCCTTCCCCGACAACCTCCGGCAACTCCGGGAAGTCGTCAGCGCGGGCGGGCTCTCGCAAGTCCGGATTGTCGCCTCTGCGGTGTCTGACCGCGCCGGAACGCTCGCCTTTTCGCCGCCCCCTGATGGGTGGTCCGGGAGCGGTCACCTCGTCTCCAGCGCAGACCACGGCGATCGCGAGACCATCACGGTGGAGACCGTTCCACTCGATTCGCAGTTCGGCGCCGCGGACCACGTCCGCTTCCTCTGCATCGACGCCGAGGGTGCGGAGGCGACGATTCTCCGCAGCGGCAGCGCGTTGCTGGATCGCGACAAGCCCGTCGTCATCGTCGAGGCCGAAGATTCACTGCTGCGCCGTTTTGGGAGCAGCCTGGCGGAGCTCAAGGCTCAGCTCGAGTCGCACGGCTACCTGGTGCGCAGGATCGGGAGGCTGGGGCTGGGCGAGGCGGAGACGGACAACGCCGATCGCAACTGGAACTGGGTGGCCCTGCCCCCTGCGTTGGCCAATCAGGCCGGCCCGCTGAGCCGCTATCTGACTCGCTGCGCCCTCACGCCCTGGCTCCCGTTGCTTCATCCGCTGGCGCGCTAGCCAACGACAAGACCGCCGTGCACCGCCGCCCGCGCGTACCGCGCGAGGTGGCGCGTCGCGGACGAGCGGGCGCGAGAGTTCGGACATTTTGCGTGTTTCCCCGCTGCCCCCGCTACGCTGTCCAAGAGCGCGTCGATTCGGGTAAAAACGGTGACGGAAATCACCCCTCGATCAACCCGCGTGTGCTCCGAATTGCACGATAGTGACGCGTTCTGCAACCCTATGGTATTTAAGGGTTTACGCCGTTTTTTCGTTGTAACCACCGCTACTTCGGTTCGTCTTAGTTCGACGATGCGCAGCGTCTGATTCGTCAGATCGGCGTCGTCCGCTGGGTTCGGCACCCCTCCCGTCCGAACATCACCAGCCCACACAACTAAGCCTGCGTGACTACAGCCGAGTTGGCTGACCGCAGCATCGAACTGAGGTTGGTTCAATGCGCTCGTTTCTATTGAAGTGCATCTCCGTGGTCGTCGTTGGTACGCTTGCCTGCAGCAGCGGCGAGATCTCCGGCCCACGGACACCAGATCTCGCTCCAGCCTCGGGCGGAAACACCGTCGGCTCAGTCGCGATCACGCCACCCGCCTCCAACGTCCTGATCGTCGGCCAGACGCTCAGTCTCGTCGCCGTCGTGCGCAGCACGACCGGCCAGCAGATGACCACGCAGGTCGTCTCCTGGGACAGCGCGGATCCCGCGATCGTCTCGGTCTCCACAGCAGGAACACTCACCGCGCTCAAAGTGGGCTCCACGGTCATCACAGGCTCGTCAGCCGGCAAGAGCTCCTCACTGACGGTCAACGTGAACGGCACGTCGGGCGGGAACGTGACTGTCAGCGTCCAGGGCGCACTCGTCGTGGGACAATCGACCACCGCATCGGCAGTCGTCACGGATCCCTCCGGCGTCCCGCTTCCGGGCCGCAGCCCGTCATGGTCGAGCCGGAATCCCGGTACCGCGATCGTGTCGGCCGCCGGACTCGTCACCGGCATCAGCGCAGGGTCAACGGTCATCGACGCGGTGATCGACGGCATGCAGGGCTCGGCCAATGTCCAGGTGGCGTCCGCAGCGATCGGCAGCATCAGCGTGAGCCTCTCAGTGGCTGGCGGCAACCCCGGTCAGGCTGCCACCGCCACCGCCATGGTGACTGACGTGACTGGAAACTCCGTCACGGGCAAGGTCATCACGTGGTCCAGCTCCAATGCGACGGTCGCGACCATCTCGCAGCTTGGCATCATCACGGCGGTGGCTCACGGCACCACCACGATCACCGCGGCAAGCGAGGGCAAGAGCGGCTCGAGCAGCTTCGTCGTCACCGCGCCGTCGGCCGCCGCGGTCGCCACGGTCAACCTCGCCGTCGCCAATCCGCGGCCGAGCGTCGGCCTCACGTCGCAGGTCAACGCGACCTTGCACGACGCCGCCGGCAACATCCTGAGCGGCCGCCTCGTTACGTGGACGTCCTCCACAACCAGCGTGGCCACTGTGAGCCCGTCGGGCCTCGTGACGGCCGTCGGCTTTGGTACCACGATCGTGACCGCGACGAGCGAGAATGCCCGCAGCACAGTGACCATCCAGGTCATTCCCCCCGCTGTCACCACGGTCACCGTGGCGCCCGCGCCGGCCACCCTGCAGCCCACGCAGACCACGCAGCTCACGGTAGCGACGAAGGACGCGGCCGGTACCGTGCTGACGGGTCGCCTCGTCACCTATTCCAGTTCGGTAGTCGCCGTCGCGACGGTGTCCTCGACAGGCTTGGTCACAGCGCTCGCGCGCGGCAGCGCGGTGATCTCCGTGACCAGCGAAGGTGTCGTCAACCTGGTCACCATTACCGTGCCGCCCGTCTCGGTCGTCAACGTCTCCGCCACGAGCGTGGTTCTCCAGCCCTCGGCTACCGCGCAGGCCACCGCGGCATTGCTCGACGGAAGCGGTACGCCGACGACCAACCGTGTGCTCGCCTGGACCAGCTCCAACCACGCGGTCGCCACCGTGTCCGCAAGCGGCGTGGTCACCGCCATCGCCAAGGGTACCGCGAACATCGTCGCCACGAGCGAGGGTGTCACGGGCAGCCTCGCCATCACGGTCCCCACGGTCACCACGATCAACATCACCGCACCGAACTCGAACGCGCTCCAGCCGACGCAGACCACGCAGGCGACGGCGACGCTCCTCGATGTAGGCGGCGCCACGGCGACGAACCGCATCATCACCTGGTCGAGCAGCACGCCGTCGGTCGCGACCGTCTCGGCGACGGGTTTGGTCACGGCCCATGTCGCAGGAACGGCGACGATCACCGTGACGAGCGAAGGCGTGACCGGCACCCTCAGCGTCATCGTGCCCGCGGTCAACACCGTCACCGTGACGGCCACGGCGAGCTCGCTGACGGCAGGCGCCACGGCGCAGGCCACCGCGACATTGCGTGACGCCAACAGCGTGCTCGCGACCAATCGCGCCGTCGCGTGGTCGAGCGCCGCGCCGGCGATCGTCACCGTATCTGCGAACGGGCTCGCCACCGCCGTCGCCGTTGGCTCGGCCACGATCTCAGCCACGAGCGAGGGCAAGACCGGCGTCTTCACCTTCACGGTGGTTGCCGCCGGTGGGTCCATCACGCTCAACACGCCGCAGAACACGCTGATGGTCAATGCGCAGACGCAGGTGACGGCGGTGGTGACCGACGCGGTTGGCGCGGTGATCTCGAATCCGTCGCTCGTGTGGACGTCGAGTGATTCTGCGCGCGCAACCGTATCACAGTCGGGTCTCGTCAAGCAGGTAGCCGGTGGCCCCATGAAGTCCGTCACCATCACGGCGCGCTCCGGCACGGCGACGCAGACGTCGGTCATTCAGCTCGTGGGCCATCCCTCCGAGACCATCGCGGAGTTACCGCGGGTCTACATGAACACGGCGCTTCCGGCCGCGCCGGATGTGGGCGGCGTGGTCATCACCGTGCCGGTGAACGGAAACCTCCAGGCGGCGATCAACTCGGCGCAGCTGGGCGACGTGATCGAGCTCGCGAACGGCGCGGTGTACACGGGCAACTTCATCCTGCCCAACAAGGGCGCGGGCACGAAGTGGATCACCATCCGTCCGGCGAACATGAGCGGCATGCCCGCACCTGGCAACCGCATGACGCCGAGCATCGCCGCGGCGGTAAACCTGCCGAGTATCCAGACGCCGAACACGAGCAACGCCATCGCGACGGCGGCGGGTGCACACCACTACCGGTTCATCGGCATCGACATGTCGGTGAAGGCCGGTGTGGTCCAGAACTACGCCCCGGTGGCGCTCGAGTCGACCACCGGCCAGACGTCCCTGTCACAGGTGCCGCACAACTTCGTGTTCGACCGCGTGTACATCCACGGCAACGCGACGCTCATCCTGCGCCGCTGCCTGCTGCTCAACTCGGCATACACGGCGGTCATCGACTCGGATCTGCGCGAATGCCACGACAACGGATCGGACTCGCAGGCCATCGCCGGTTACAACGGTCCCGGGCCGTTCAAGATCGTCAACAACTACCTCGAGGGCGCTGGCGAGAACGTCATCTTCGGCGGTGCCGATCCGAGCATCGCGAACCTGATTCCCAGTGATATCGAGATCCGGCGCAACCATTTCTTCAAGCCAGCCTCGTGGAAGGGATCACAGTGGGTGATCAAGAATCATCTCGAGTTGAAGAACGCGGGCCGCGTACTCATCGAAGGCAATATCTTCGAGAACAACTGGGCGCACGGGCAGGACGGCACCTCGATCGTGATGAAGTCCGTCAACCAGAACAACAACTGCCTGTGGTGCTCCACGCAGGACGTGACGATGCGCTATAACATCATCCGCAAGGTGGGCTCGGGATTCAGCCTTGCCGGCTCACCCGACTACAACGTGACGAACGTGCACGCGCGCCGCATGACGATCCACGACAACCTGATGACGGACCTCAACACGGGGCAGTTCACGGGCGTCGCGCGCGGCTTCCTGATGGGCGGCGACCCGGCGAACATCATCATCGCGCACAATACGGTGATGCCCCCGACGTCCGGCAACACGATGAACGCCATCTTTGCCTTCGGCCCCGCCGGCATGGCCTCCGTCGCGTGGACGGGCCGCGACAACGTCATTCACGGCGGGCAGTACGGTCTCATCGGCGACAATGTGGGCGGCGGCGCGGCATTCGCCAGGTATGCGCCGGGCGGAACCTTCGTCGGCAACGTCATGATCCTGAGCCAGCTGCAGGGATTGCCCTCGGGGAACGCGTTCCCCACGACGATCGCCGCCGTCGGATTCGTGAATGCAGCGGGTGCGAACTATGCGCTGGCGTCGAACAGTCCGTACAAGAACAGCGCCTCTGACGGACGCGATCCCGGGGCAGATCTCACGGCGGTGGCGAGCGCCACGGCCGGCGTGATCGTGCCCTGACCTGGTGTCACGCCCTCACGAACTGTTGCGCGCGGGGGCGTTGGTGGGCGGATGGTTCCGGACAAAGACGCCGTGCGCGCGATGCAGCGCGTCGTATGCGGGCTGCATCGCCTTCTGGTCCGCGTCGTTCACGTAGACGGGGTCGGGCCGCCAGCTCATCGGCACGATGTCTGTCGTCCAGCGCCGTCCGTTGGCGAGCGACCAGTCCTTGAGCAGCGAGTTCAGTCGCGTCGTCGAGTGCTGCGCCGTGACGTTCGCCAGCGCCCACGCGCGCGCCGTGAACTGGCCTGACGTCTCCACGACGTTCGTGAGGTCGCGCGACAGCGCATGCTTGGTCGTGAGCCGGCCCGTCTGTTCGTTGATGTAGCGCACCGTGCCCACGTGCGCGCCCTCCATCATCACCACCGGCGTGTCCGCGAAGAGCGACTCCGTCACGACGACGCTCGCGCCCTCGCGCCGGCTGAGCACCACGCTCACGCGGCTGTCGCACTGGTAGGTCGTCACGAGGTCTGGCGGCGCGTCGCGCACGATCTCGATGCGGCTGGCGACGCCCTCCGCCTTGGCCTCGCGCCAGACGTCATCCGCGGTGCGGCCGTCCATGTCCTGGCCAACCAGCACGGTGCGATAGCTCGAGCTCATCTCGCGCAGCGACCGGAACAACAGCCAGTGCGCCTTGAGGCGGGACCACCCCGCCACCATCAACAGGTCCACGCTGCGCGACGCGTGATCCCTCGGCGCATAGAGGTCGGGATTGATCCAGTCCGACGCCATGATCGGCACCGGCACGATCGTCGGCGCGCAGATGCGCATCCACTCCATGTCCTGCTGGTTGGAGATCTGGATGAACGCGGGGTCACTGGACAGGTTCGCCAGCGCGAGGAGCGACATGAAGTCCGGCGGCGATGACGACGACGCACCAACCAGCAGGTAGTCCCGCAGGATGGCGGCGAGGTCGTGGTGACGCATGAGTCGCAGCCAGTTCAGCTCGAAGGAGATGTAGAGCACGCCCTTCTCGCCATTCTCCTGCGGTGCCTTGAGGATGAGGCTCTTGACCAGCCGCGGCTCCGCGGTCTCGTCGTCCACGCGGCTCCATCCGATCTGCTGCTCGCGCCACACGTTGGCGCGCTCGCCCACCGTGAAGGGCTCTATGGATTTCTCCAGCCGCGCGCGCAGGGCGGGCGACCGCGTGCGCCGAAGCGCCGTGACGAGCGCGGTGAGCGCGCGCGTGTTCGCTGCCGACACCGCGCTCGACGGCGCGAGCAGCCACGGGGATGCGAGCAGGTGCGCCTGGACTTCTGCCGCCAGCCCGCCTTCGCGCAGCCAGTCGAACCAGCGCGATTTCAGCTTCACCGCCATGTCCGCGGCACTCATGGGCGCGTCCGCTCCCTTCCCCGAATGGATGGCGACGGACACGGGCCGGCAGGGGCGAGGGTGTCGTTCACGAGGTGCGCGTGGCTCCGGCAGAATCGACGATGACGGTGAGGCGATCCAGCAGTTTCTGCGACTGCACGACGCGATCGAACCGACCATCTGCACGCACCGGCACCGGCATCTGGCCCGCCGTGAACAGGTCGCAGCGGCGCCGGAGCACCGCGGCAATCGCGTCAACATCCGCGGGATCCACGACGTCTGCCTCGGTCCCGCGCAGCAGCAACTCCGTCGCGCTGCCCGCATGCGCAAGCACGAGCATCCATGCCTCGAAGCGCATGTACTCGTACAGCTTGCCCGGAATGGAGTACGACTCCTCGTCCATCGAAAGGCTCAGCAACATGGTGGCGCCGGCCAGAAATTCCTGGACCTCCCGACTCGAGAGGAATCCGCCGAAGTGCACATACTCGGCAATCCCCTCCTCCTGCGCCATCTGCATCAGGTGCGGCTCGCTGATGTACCCCACGAACTCGAAGGCGAACTGGCTGGGCGAGAGGGCGCGTTCCTGGATCACGCGCGCGGCCGCCCGGAACGCGAGCCGCGGATCGCGATCGGAGTAAATCGAGCCGGCGAAGCGGATGGTAAAGCGTCCGTCACGCGTCGTGGGTGGAAGGCGCGTGTCGTCGCACCCGTTGCGGATGACTTCGAACTTGGCCGCCTGGTCCCGGTAGACCGCCACCATGCCCTCGCGGCTTCCTTCCACGTTCAACACCACCAACGCCGCATCGCGAACGGCCCTCCGCTCGTACCGCTTCGCGAGCGTATACCAGAGTGGACTCGCGAGTGACTCCGGCAGGCATCGTTGAATGCTCCATGGATCGCGCAGGTCAATCGCCAACGGTGCAGACACGGCGGCGGCGATGCGACGGGCGCCTTCGTGCGCCATGTGCGGCGGGCCCGAGCTGATCACCACGTCGTAACGTGCGTGGCGGCCCAGCGTGAACCCCAGCGTCGCCGCCGAGCGCGCCCAGTTGTTCGTGCGTGCGAATTCCAGCCACACGAAGTAGGCCCGGACCAGCGCGCGCGTCCCGCCCGGCGTCGGCGGCTCCTCAGCAGCGGGGGTGACCGCCTGATCCGTCTCGCGCGCGCGAGAAGTGAGCCGCCGCAGCACTGGCCACAGCGCCTTGTGCACGCGGCCTGTCAACGGCTCGCGGTCTGCCGCGCAAAAGATGCGCACGGCCTCCGGGAGCTGCTCCAAGCGCGCTGCGTCCAGACGCCCGAGCTCGCGAAAGTCGCGGGCGATCACGTCCACCGCCCACCCGCGCTCAGTGAGGTAGCGCGTCATCTCCTGCCACCGCACACCGCCGATCGCCGGGTCAGGCGGAAAGTGGTAGGCGATGAGCAGCATCCGCGGGGAGCCCGGGCGCGACGGCCGCGCGCTGGCAAAGTACAGGGCGCGCTGAGCTCCCTCCGGCAAGCCGGCGTCCTTGATGCCGGTCATGACGAACGCTCCGCGCACGCCACGCGCGCCACTATGGCTGCACCTGCTTGCGGCGCCGCACCGTGGCCAACAGCCACTCGACACGCGGGCGATAGAGCACGCTGGCGGCCGCGATGTAGGCCACCGCGCCTGCGAAGACCTGCGCGAAGAGCGACACGCCCAGCGGGACGCCATCCGTGACGCGACCGACAGTGGCCACCGCAACCGCCATGATCAACGTGCACGTGAGCGCTGGCACGATGCCCTCGCGGAAGTACTCCGCCTTCGACAGCTCGATGCGTGACAGGGCGCGCGAGGCGGTGGCGAATGCCACGAACGGGTGCGCGAGGAGGTACGCGGCGGCAATGCCATTGATGCCGCCCAGGTTTGCGCCGATCAGGATCGCCGTCGTCATCACGACGATGTTGGTGAACATCAGCCGCGTGGCGTAGCGCTCCTCGCCAACCACCAGTACCACCTGCCCGAACAGTGGCGTCAGGGCTCGGACCGCTGCGTAGGCCGCCAGCATCTGCATCGGTCGGATCGACGGCTCCCAGTTGACACCGAGGAAGTGAATGATGAATGGACGTGCAATGAGCGCCATACCGATGCACATCGGGAACAGCGCCCAAGAAATCATTTGCGTTGCCTGCAGTACGTGCCGCCGCATCTCCGCGAGGTTGCCGCGAGCGGCGCCCAGCATGGGCGGCGACACACTGAGGATGAGGTTGCCCACGCGATCGAGCGGCGCATTGGCGAAGTTCCACGCGAGCATGTACTGCCCTGCTGCGCTGTTCCCCAGCACCCGGCCCGCCACGACGAAGTCGACGTTCGTGGAAACATACCACGCGATGCGCTGGAGAACTACCTGCGTGCTGAATGACACCAGGGCACGCAACCGCTTGAGCTGCGGCCAGCGCACAGCCACCGGTCGGCGCATCACCACGACCAATGTGTTGACCACCGAGTTGACGATGGCAGCGATGGCCAGCGTCCAGTACCCGAAGCCGGCCCGCGCGAGTGCGATGGTGAGCGCCGCGACCATGATGCCCTGCGACGCATCGAGCACCGCCAACCACTTGAAACGGAACTCGCGCTGGAGCAGCGTCTGTGGGACGATGCGCAGCGAGTTAATCAAGAACGTGGGACTCAATGCCACGAGCAGCAACGTCAACGGCGGCGTGTCGAAGAACCAGGCGACAGCCGGCCCCGTGGCCGCCACGAGCACCGTGCCCGTTACGCCACCGAGTATCGCGAGGCCGTTGATCTGCGGAAGGTCTTCGTCCGTGAGGTGGCGGTTCGCGAGCACTGCGGTGCCGACACCAAGGTCCGCCATGAGCGCGAGCAAACCCAGGTACAACATCACCAGCCCGAACATGCCGTAGTCCGCCGCGGACAGATACCGCGCCACGTACAGCGTGGAAGCCCACGCGATCGTCTGGCTGATCGTCCGTGCAATGCCATTCCAAGCCACGCCTCGCGCAAAGGCAGCTCCCAGCCTCTTCTCCGGCACCCCTGCCACTTGTTCGGTCACGACACCTCGCCCCCGTGAGTCCGCGCGCTCAACGCGGAAAATTGCCAGTGACGCTGGATCGCCGCCGCCGCCCTGAAAAGGTAGTCGTAGTTGCGCAGCCCCGACGCGTGCGCAGCCGTGGCCAGCACGAGCTTGCGCCGCTGCATCAGGCTGCTCGCAAAGGACGAAGCGAACAACGTCGCCAATCCCATCCGCAACGTGCTCCGACGAACCGCACGCCTCTTCGTGGCGGTGAACTCCGGCGCCCACTGGTAGCCCAGCTCCTTCGTGGGCGGCACTGGGCATGGCACATGGCCCGGGTACGACTGCCATCGCGTCCCCAGGACATACGTGGGGAAGTGCGCGAGCCACTTCACGTAGAATGCGTGATACAACCGCGACGCCACCGGGACGGACGCAATGATGGCCAGGAAGTCCGAATCATAGAACGGCAGCAGCAGCTCCAGCCGATGCTGGTCAATCTCCTCGAAGTGGCGATGCAGGTGCCGGCGCTGGTCGTTCTGCATCAGGAACAAGTAGAAGGTCTGCGTCAGCTCGCCCGCGTCCAGCGTCGCCAACTCCGCGCGTACGCCGCGCACAGGCGCGCTCGACATCTCGGCCCTCACGCCCTCCACCAACAGGCCCACGGGCACCGTCCCACGCTCTGCGGCGAGATACGCGGCCACCGCGCCGTCCGGGTCGTTCGCGGCGCACCGTTCAACGACTGGTGGCCGCAAATACACGTGGCCCATCCCCACGCTGCCACCGTCTCCCGACCACACCACCTGGGGCCGTTCCACGCGCGACGCGATGCTCGCGGTGGAGCGTTGCCTCGCATTCGCAATCATCGCGGACCACCCGGGATCCACCGGCGCGTCCATCTCGAGCTCCTCGTGCGTCGTGCCCGCCGCGCGCGCGAGCTGCGCGCCGTACTCGCGATCCTCGCTGCCCGGTGGCGAGAAGTTGAACGTGTGCACGTCCATCCTCTCGCTGCGCAGCGCGGCAACCACGCAGCGCGAATCCAGCCCACCGCTCAGGAACGCCGTGGACGTCGTGTCGCTGCCGCGGCGGAGGCGCACGCCGGCCATGAAGGCGTCGTACGCGCGTGCGGTCAACGTCGCCTCGTCCGACGCGTCCGACGCCACGTCCTGCCACCGGAAATACTCGGCGCTCGTGATGCCCGCCGTACTGATCTCCAGCACTTCCGCCGCGCGCAGCAGCGACACCTGTGCATACGGCGTCCGCGCTCCGAGCGCATAGCTCAAAGCCACCCGCTCGCCGAGCCCGGAGAGGTCGATGTGCTTTTCGAGCAGCGTGCAACTTTCGATCAGGCGAATCGTGCTGGAGAACACCACCAGGTCGCCGTCCGTCCACCAGTACATCGGCCGCACGCCCAGCTTGTCGGTTGCGATCACCAGCGTCTTCGCCTGGCGGTCGTAGCGCGCCACGGAGAACACCCCACGCGCGCGTGCCAGCACGTCGTGGCGGCCGGCGCGCAGCTCCGCGTGCAGCGCCGTTGTGTCGTCCGCGCGGTTTCTCCGAACCCCGCCCCGCGGCGCTATGAGCGGCTCCCCCGCAACGAACGTGGCGACGGTGCCGTCGTCCACGCGGGCGGGCACGGTGAACGAACCGGTATCCACCTTGAGCAGTATCGCGTGATCGTCGCGCACCACGTCGGCGCGGTCGCGCGCGTCGCGCGAGATCAGCCCCGCGAGAGCAGCGAACAGGTCATCCGGATGCTTCAGCGGACCGCGACGAGAGAACGCACCAGCGAGCAGTGTCACGCGTGCTCCACCGGTCGGGGCCAGAGAGCCGCGAGGGACGTCCGATCACCCATTCCGGGCCGCAGTCGTTAGGTTTTCATCGGCGCGTCGCGCTCGGAAACTCATCGTCATCTGTCTGTGGGATCGTTGCGGTCAGCCGCCGGCCCTGCCGCATCACACCGCAAAATAGTGAGTCTGCCCTTACAACATGACGCCGAGGAGTCGAGCCGTCCGCGCGTTCGCGTTTGCGTGGTTGCTCCGTCCCTTGGCATTCTTGGCGGGCAGGCGGTACAGGCACTGCGTCTCGTGGAGCATCTCAATGACGCCGGCGCCGTCTCCGTAGACCTCCTGCCGGTGAACCCCGTGCTGCCCGGCGTCTTCGGCCGCCTTCAGGCGATCAAGTACGTCCGGACCGTGGTCACATCACTGCGCTACGTGGCCTCGCTGCTCTCCCGCTTGCCGCGCTACGACGTGATTCACGTCTTTTCCGCTTCCTACTGGTCGTTCGTGCTCGCCCCGCTCCCTGCCATGACGATCGGGCGATTGTTCGGCAAGAAAATTGTCCTCAACTACCACAGTGGCGAAGCGGACGACCACCTCACGCGCTGGCCCTCGGCCGTGAAGCAGATGCGGCTCGCGCACGAGGTGATCGTCCCGTCGGAGTACCTCGTGGACGTCTTTGCGACCTTTGGTGTGCAGGCGCGGGCGATCTTCAACTTCGTGGACGTCGCCGGCATTCCGTACCGCAGGCGCGCCGCCCTTCGGCCCCGCTTCCTCGCCAACCGGAACCTCGAGCCGCTCTACAACGTCCCCGTCGTGCTCCGCGCCTTCGCGCTGGTCCAGGCCGAGGTGCCCGACGCCTCGCTGGTGGTCGCCGGCTTCGGCAGCCAGCGCGAGATGCTGGAGGCGCTTGCGGGTGAGCTGGGCCTGCGCAATGTCAGTTTCGTGGGCCGAGTGCCGTCCACGCAGATGGGAGCCCTGTACGACGCGGCGGACATCTACCTCAACAGCTCCGACATCGACAACATGCCGCTCTCCATCCTCGACGCCTTCGCGGCGGGGGTCCCGGTGGTGACGACCGACGCGGGCGGTATTCCGTACGTCGTCAGGAACGAAGTCACGGGGCTCCTGGTGGGTCGCGGGCAGCACGCCGACATGGCGCGGGCGGCGCTTCGCCTGCTGCGCGAGCCGTCGCTCGCGGCGCAGATCGGGGACACCGCTCGCCACGAGTGTCTCGATCGCTACACGTGGCCGGTGGTGCGCGAACAGTGGGAGCAGCTGTACCTCGGCTGGGCGGCGAAATGATCTCTCCGGAAGGGAAAGCAGGTCCCTCGGTCGCGCTGCGCGCTCCCGTCCCTTCGACTTCGCTCAGGGCAGGCGGGACGACAATGATTTGTCATCCCGAGCGCAGTCGAGGGATCTGCACTTCCACCTTTTCGGCCGCCCCATGACCCTCGTCGGCGACTGGAGCCCCCGGTCGATCATCCAGCGGCTCGGCAAGCTGAAGGGCCGCTCGTTCGACGAGTTGCGCGAGCGGCTCGGCCAGGCCGTCGCCGCCGAGCTGGAGTTGCGCGCGATGTCGCCGCTAGTCGGCGAACCGACCGACGCGGCCTTCGCCGAACTCCTCGAACCGGCGCATGCAGCTCACGGCTCGGAGACCGCGCGGCAGCTCCGCGCCCACTTCGCCACCCGTCAGACACCGGCCTTCTTCGACGGCATCCGCAGCGGCACATCGGCCCACGCGCTGAACCAGTCACGCTGGGCGCAGGAGCGCGCGCGGCTCATCGCCGCCGCCGACCGCATCATGGACGGCCGCTTCGACCTCCTTGGCTACACCGGCTTGGACTTCGGCACCCCGATCGACTGGCATTTCGACCCCACCACCGGCCGCCAGGCGCCCCGTCAGCACTGGAGTCGCATTTCCTACCTCGATGCCTCCGTCGTCGGCGACCACAAGGTTGTCTGGGAGATTAACCGGCATCAGCATTTCCTCGTGCTCGGCCGCGCATTCCAGGTGACGGGAGACGCCCGGTACGCGCAGCGATTCACCGACCATCTCGAGTCATGGATGGACGCCAACCCGCCCAAGGACGGCGTCAACTGGGCGAGCAGCCTCGAGGTGGCCTACCGCGCGATCGCCTGGCTCTGGGCCATCGAGCTGTTCCGCGAGTCGCTGGCGCTGAGCCCGGCGCTGTTCCAGCGGGCGCTCAAGTACCTCTACATCCACGGACGCCACCTCGAGCGCTACCTCTCCACGTACTTCTCGCCGAACACGCATCTCACCGGCGAGGCGCTGGGCCTGCTCTACCTGGGCTCGATGCTCCCCGAGCTGCGGCGTGCCACACA
Source organism: Gemmatimonadaceae bacterium (assembly GCA_031407575.1). GTDB lineage: Bacteria > Gemmatimonadota > Gemmatimonadetes > Gemmatimonadales > Gemmatimonadaceae > AG11. Next base: position 38,141 of record JANOIJ010000313.1, read on the forward strand.
CTGGAAGGCGCTCGGATGGTCGATCCTCGAACGCCAGCTCCA
>JANOIJ010000316.1:0-24842 GCA_031407575.1 Gemmatimonadaceae bacterium
TGCCCGAGGCGGACTGGCGCGAGCCGGTCAACGCGAACATCTGGGAGATGTCGTTCCGCGAGCGCCGCCGGCTGCGCATCGACGACCTCCCGCGCGACCTCAACGAGGCGTGCGACGAGCTCGAGAAGAACGATGTAATCACGTCGGCGCTCGGCCCGCATATCGCGCAGCACTACCTGGTGGCCAAGCGGCAGGAGTGGCGCGAGTACATCTCGCAGGTATCGCAGTGGGAGCTGGACAACTACCTGGCGAAGTACTGAGTCTCCATTCCGTGGGTGCAAACGACAAAGCCGGATTCCTGGAATCCGGCTTTGTCGTAGCATCCGTCCTCGATCTGATAGTACGTCGTTCTGTGCTGGTTTCGGCACAAACGTCGCCGTGATCCTTACGTCGCCGAGCAGGTGCTCCGCTTGAGCAGTGAGGACGCTGACAATGACGCCTGTCTGGCGGGGCGACACTTGGGTGCAGCAACGACGGGAGTTGCGCGAGGCGATGCCAGCGCGCGCCGCGGCGTGTTCGGGCTGGACGCCTTTACCGGGGCCGGCGTCGGTACAGGCATCCGCGGCTCGACATCGATTTCAATGCTGGGCAGGGCGTCGCGCGTCCGCCGTGGCGCGCTGACGGAGTCGGACGCCGGTGCGCTATCCGCGAGGGGCGATTGCTGCGCGTGCGTCAGCGTCGGTGCGCCGAGCACCAACAGCAGACAAAATTGCAGGAGACGAGTCTTCATGAGTGCGTGTGCAGTAGTAGAGGGAGTCACTGGCGCTCGCCGAAGACGCGATGTACCACCAGTCCCCTTAAGGACGACTGACACGCAACACGATCACGATAAAAATGATGACAGTGCTGTCATACTTCCTTAAGACTTCTGTCATCGTGTCATCCTGAGCCCTTCGACTGCGCTCAGGGCAGGCTTCGCGAAGGATCAGCACCAGAAACTGTGCACGACAGGTGCAGATCCTTCGTTGGTGGCTCAGGATGACAGATCGTGATCGCAGCGAAGGATATGCACCACGAACTGCGCAACGACAGGTGAGATCCTTCGCGGGTAGCTCAGGATGACACGTCGCGATTATCGCAGCGTCGCTGGAAGTTGGTCCCACTCGCCGCGCTTGTCCGCTGCTATGATGGCCGTAGCGGCATACACGCCGAGCAGGCGAAGCACTTCGCGATCGCAGAGGCCGAGCGGCTCGCGGTGCGGCAGCACCTGGCCGATGACGATGGCGCCCAGCACGCGGTCCACGACGCGGAGCGGCACCACGGCTGCGATACCCGGGTCCATGGTGTGCCGCCCGGTCGGCCGCGCGCGCGCGATCAGCACTTCGCCCGTCCGCACGACGTCGCCCAGCCAGCTGCCCTCAAGCGACACCGAGCCCATCGCAACAAAGGCGTCGCCGAGCGCGGCGATGGGCACCAGCGAGTTGCCGCGTTCGTCCAGCGAGTAGATCAAGTAGTCCGTGGTGCCCACGACATTCACGAGAATGTCCTCGAGCCCCGCGAGCGCGGAAGATGCGTCGCGCGAGTCGATGAGCGCGCGAATGGCAACGAGCATCTTCATCAACTCACCGCCGCGTGCGTCGGAACTGAGCAGCAGGGAGGAGAGGCTCTGGTTGGTGGCCAGCACCTGCTCGAGCTGCGCGCGCAGGCGGTCGGCGTCACCGAGCGCCGCGACCAACTCGTGGCGCAGCGTGCTCACGCGCAAGTCGGGGGCCTGCGTCACGCGCGTGCGCGCCATCACTCGTCGCTACCGGGTTGGCGATGCAGGTAGCTTCGAACCTTGGTGAGGTACTCCGCGCGCTCCAACGGCTTGGTGAGGTACTCGTTGCAACCCGCCTCAAGGCCGGCGATGACGTTGCCCAACTCGCTGCGCGTCGTGACCATGAAGATCGGGATGTCCTTCGTCTCTGGTGCGGCGCGCAATGCTCGACACGCTTCGAAGCCATCCATCTTCGGCATGTCGACGTCGAGCAGAATGAGGTCCGGCCGTTCAGCGCGCGCCAGCAGCACGCCTTCCACGCCGTCGCGGGCGGCGAGCGTCTCGTACTGCTCCATATGGAGCACCAGCTGTTGCCACATGAGTGCTATGGGCGAATCGTCGACGATCAGGATGCGCTTGCGCTGCGGTGTCATTGCGGGCCACGGGTTCACCGCATTGCGTGACGAAACCATCGTTGCGCGCAGGCCGGTGTCGTATCAGTCGTGGCGGTAGGATAGCGGCGTCCGAATCGGCGCGGCCAATACTTCGTTTCTTGCGAACTCATGCCTCGACAAATTCGAGCATTGAGCTGTCAGTAGCCGCTTGAGCTTGAGCCTGAGCTTGAGCCCAAGCCACAGCCCCAGCACGCGCAGCGTGAAGAAGGCGCTTCATGCGAGAGCTTCCTCGGCGTCCTGTGCGCGAGCGATGTCGTGCAGCATGTCCATCAGGAGCAGCACGAGCGCGCGGGACTCGTCAACTCGGCAAAGCAGGTCGAGTCCCCACGGTATGGAGAGGTTCCGCAGCGGGATCGCAACCGTCCCCGGCGGAGGATCCGCGCATTGCGACGCGAATCCAATGGCCCAGCCGCGTCCCTGCGCGGCCATCGTCCACAGGGTCTGGAGTCCCTCGTACGTCGCGCCAGTGGGCGGTGTGAAACCCTGTCCCGCGAACGCTGCGTGGACCATGTCGTACAGACCCGGCTGGAAGGAGCGAGCGACGAACAGGAACGGCGTATCCGCCAGGTCGCTCAGCATGATCTCCTTGCGCGCCGACAGCGGGCTGTCGGCCGAGACGAGCGCACAGTTGACTGTGTCGGTGAAGATGCGCTCGCGCCGCAGGCCGCGCTCCTCCACCGGCGACATCGGGCTCGCGTGACACAATCCCATGTCGATGCGCGCGGCGCGGAGCTCGGCAGGCTGGTGCGGTGTCGAGATGTCTTCCGTGGCCAGCTCGAGGTTCGGCATCTCGCTCGCACACCGGCGCACCAATTCGGCGATGAGCGAGCGTGCCTGCTGCGTTGGCACCGCGGCGATGACGCAGCGCGCATTCACGCCGCGCCGCGCGCGGTGCGCCTCCGCGGAGATCGACGCCGCCTCGTCGAGAATCCTGCGCGCGCTTCGGTAGAACGATTCGCCGCCGGGTGTTGCCGTTGCGCCGCGCGCCGCTCGCTCGAGCAACCCGATGCCCACGGCGCGTTCCAGGTCCCTGATCTGCCTCGACAGCGCAGGCTGCGTCAGCTCGAGTCGCTCGGCAGCGCGTCCAAAACTCCGTGCGTCAACCACCGCGCAGTAGTAACGCAGGTGACGCAACTCGATCGCCGCCGAGCGGCTCGCGGCCGTGTCGTCAGGTGTGGGATGGTGGGCGCCGCTTGCGCGCGGTGCGTTGTTGACCGGCGCATGTCCGTCCGCGCGGCGCTCGTCCGCGGTGACGCGCCGAATGACCTTCACCACCGTGCGCACAACGGGGTGGTTCTCCGCGCGTCGCGTGAGTATCGCGTGCGCGATGGGAATCCTGAAGTCAGTGAGCGGAATGATCGTCGTGCCAGACGCAGCGAGCGCCGGGATGCGACTGGGGAAGAAGGCCCAGCCTTGACCTGCGCTCACCATCGTCAGCACGCCCGACGCCTGCTCGAACGCGCGGACCTGGGAGATCTTGAAGCCGATGCGCTTGAATTCCGTGCGCAACTGCCGATTGAACTCCGGCGCGACACTCGCGCTCCACGTCAGCATCGTGTAGGGCTTGAGGTCTGCAAGCGCGACGCTCTGGTGCACCGCGAGCGGATGCGTGTCAGCGACGAGAATCGCGTCGAAGATGTCCTGACTGAACGTCTCTGCCACGAGCTCGCTGTACTCGGCAGGCGCGGGAATCCCCAAACCGATATCGGCGTCGAGCAACTGCAGCGATTTCCATTGGCGCACGGTCGACGCCTCGATGACGGCGAGGTCGATACCGGGACACTCTGCGTGCAGCCGAGTGACGATGCGCGCGATGAGCCCTGATGTAAGGGCTCGTGTTCCGACGCTGATGACACACCGACCAACGGTGCCCTCGCTCGCGCCGCGTGCGTGCTCCATCGCCACGTCCAGTTGTCGCACGATGTGCCGTGCCGACACGAGACAGACCTCCCCAGCAGGCGTGAGGTCCACGCCTCGCGCGCCGCGCTCGAACACATCGACTCCAATCTCGCGCTCGAGATCGTGAATCTGCCGCGTTAGCGCGGGCTGTGCGATCCGCAGACGTTTCGCCGCCGCAACGATGGTGGATTCTTCCGCTGCGGCGATGAAGTAACGCAGGTGACGCAGTTCCATGAGACGACACCTTCGGAAGGTCCTGCAAGCGCGAAGATACCGACGAGCTCTGCGGTTGGTGAGTACGCACGGGCATGAGTTGCCAAGAAACGAAGTATTGGATCGCTCATCCTGGCCTGGGTACACTGCGTTCCGAACCCGCATGAACCAGTGAGCGCAGCGCATGCAGCACGATTGTCCGTTACATCCCCGCATCGGCAATCCGCGATGAGTGTCGCGGCGAGAAGTCACCTGTCCCTCGCGCTCGACGTCGCGGGCGAAGGACTGCTGGAGTGGGATCTGGCACGCGACGCCGTTGCATACTCCGCTCGCTGGTGCGAGCTGCTTGGACTTCCCGCCATCTCGATTGTCGCGACGTCGCTTGCGTGGAAGTTCCGTGTGCATGAGCAGGATGTCGATCGGGTGTTCGACACGCTGCACGCACTGACTGCCCAAGAGCCGGAGACAACGGTGTCCTACCGGATGCGGCACGCCGACGGGTTGTTCCGGCGCATGACCCTGCGCGCCAGGCTGGTGTGCGACTCGAACGGCCTTCCTGCGCGCATCCTCGGCTGGCAGAGCGATCGCGCGCGGACCGAGCCGGTGAAGGCGCTCATTCGCACGCCGCATCCCGACGCGCAGGTCATCCTCGCCGCGCAGGCACTGATGACGCAGCGCCTCGAGGCCGCCGTCGAGCGCGCTCGTCAGGACGGGCGCAGCGGCCACCTCTTTCTCACGATCGATCTCGATGGCTTCACCGCCATCAGTGCGAGCTACGGTGGGGACGCCGCCAAGGCACTGCTGCTCTCGATTGGCGATCGGTTGCGTTCCTGCCTCCGCGCCACGGACACAATCGCGCGGTACGGGTGCGATGAGTTCTGCATCCTCATCCGCTGCAGCAGCGATCACCCGTTCGCGACGTCGATGGCAGATCGTATTCACCAGCAACTCGCCGCGCCGTTCGTGGTGGCAGGCCGGCCCATCGCGGTGTCGGTCAGCGTGGGCGTCGCCCGCGTGCGGCACGATCACGCGAGCGGCGCCGACGTCTCGCGCGATGCGTACGCCGCCGTGCACCAGGCCAAGATGCTCGGCGGCAATCAGTACGCGCTGTTCGACGAGGGCATGCACGAGAAGACGCGAGCGCGACTTCAACTCGAGGCGGAGCTCCGGCACGCGCTGGATCGCCGAGAGTTCGTGCTGTTCTTCCAGCCCATCGTCTGCCTGAGAACAGGGCGGCTCGTGACGCTGGAAGCGCTGCTGCGCTGGGAGCATCCCACGCGCGGTTGTCTTCCGCCGTCCGAGTTCCTCGATACACTCGCCGCGATGGGCCTGATGACGGATGTCGGCCGGTGGATCGTTGCCGAGGCGTGCCGTCAGTCAGTGGAGCTGCGACGACGATTGGAGTTCGACGCGTCCATCTCCATCAACGTCAGCCCGCGCCAGTTGCTGGAACACGATTTCGTTGGCCAGACGGCGCTGCAGATTGCCGACGCGGGCGCATCGCCCGAATGGATCGAGTTCGAGATCACCGAAGACATCGCGCTCGGCGACGGCGAGGCGGCGATGCGGATCCTGCACGACCTCCGGCAGCGCGGCGTACGCGTGCGCATCGACGACTTCGGAACGGGATACTCGTCGTTGAGCTACCTCCAGCAACTGCCGGTGCACGGGCTCAAGATCGATCGCGCGTTCCTCGAGCAATTCGAGACGGACACACACCGTCGCGAGATTGTCGGCGCCATCATCCGGCTGGCGCACGTGCTGGGGTTGGATGTGGTTGCGGAGGGAGTGGAGCGCGAGGAGCAGTTGAATGCGCTGCGTGATCTGGGCTGCGACCTCGTGCAGGGCTACCACATTGCTCAGCCGATGCGTGCACAACGTGTCGTTGGCTGGATCACTGATTGTCGTGGAGGGACCTTGTCGTCCCGAGCGCAGCGTTTATCGTCCCGAGCGCAGCGTTTATCGTCCCGAGCGTAGTCGAGGGACCTGCTTGTCGTTCGCCGCTCCTACCTGCCGCGCGACGACACCAACAGCATCTCCGCGATCGACCACGTCGTGTCCGACGTTGCCGTCAGCGCCACCCCAAGCGTGTGACCGCATGTCGGCCCGCAGCGCCAGTCGACGAACGCCACCGCCGTCTGGCCGGATCGGCTGAATCCCACCGGCGACATCCGCACCGCGCCCGCAGCGTCCGCGTGCGTCGTGCGAAAGCGCAGCCACTCGCTCACGTCGGCGCCCAGCGTCGGCACGTCACCCGGATCCGCCTCGAGCAGCATCGCGCGTCCGCGCGCCACGGCACGCATGTCGAACGGTGGCGCCGCGCGAGCCAGCAAGTCCGCGCGGGCGTCGCGCGCCTCCGCAGAATCGCCCCGTGCCCACCACAGCGTCTCCACTCCCCAACGTGTCGCGAGCGCTTCGCAGGTGACCTGCACGCACGCGCTGTCGAGCGACGCACCCGCCACCGCCACCACCCGCTTCGTCGTGCCCACATAGATGGACTCGGCAATCGCACGATAGACGGCAATCGCGCGCGGCGCAGTGCTCGCCGGCGGAACTGCTGGTTCAGGCACCCGGTGCGAGCAGGCAGACACCGCCAGCACGCTGGCGACAACGAGGAAGCGACGCATGCTCAAAGGACTCGCAGCGGGCGAGTTTGGTCAAGACCTGCGCTACAGGACGCGTCGCACCATGTGCGTCGCGCGCTCCTTGATGCGGTCCAGCACGCCGCGTTGGCGAAAAACCGCCAGGTCGATTTCGTCTGCATACGCGAGGTCGTCCATGAACTGCCGCTCGAGCGTCGCGCACAGCTCGTCGTCGAGCATCACGAACATCGTCTCTTCATTAAACGACATGGATCGGTTGTCCGCATTCATGCTCCCCACGCCTCCCCATGCGCCATCCATGACGAGCGTCTTCGCGTGCATCATCGTGTCGCGATACTCATAGATGCGTACGCCCGCCTCCAGCAACTCCTCGTAGTGCGCTCGGCCGGCGTACAACGTCGACTTGATGTCCGTGGCCTCACCAGTCGTGAGCACGCGGACGTCCACACCGCGCTTCGACGCGCTGCACAACATGTGGCGGAAGTCCCTGTCCGGCACGAAGTACGAGTTGGCGAGGTAGAAGCGCTCGCGCGCACACTCCACGGACAACGCGAACAGCCGCTCCGCATCGGTGCTGCCCACACTTGGCCGAGCGTGCAGCATCGCCGCGAGTATGCCCTGATCGCTCGGCGGCTCCGGTGTCGGGAACAACAGCGGGCCCACGAGCAGGTCGCCGGCCGCCTCGCCCCAGCACGCCACAAAGGTGGCTTGAAGCTGGCGCACCGCTGGCCCGGTGAAGCGCACATTCGAGTCGCGCCACTGGTCGGGGCTGCGGCCGTTGCCGAACCACTTGTCGGCCAGCCCGAAGCCGCCTGTGTAGCCGATGCGCCCGTCGATGCAGACGACCCGCGCATGCGACCGGTGCTGGATGGTGTTGGCATGCCAGAGGTGCATGGGCCGGAAGACGCACGTCTCCACTCCCGCACTCTCGAGTGCCTCGAAGTACGGCTTCTTGAGCGTGGTGCCGAAGGCGTCAACGAGGAAGAGCACCTTCACGCCCGCGCGCGCTCGTTCCATAAGGATGTCGCGGAACGTGTCCGCCATCCGTCCTTCCTGGCAGTAGTACAGCTGCACCGTGATCGACTCGCGCGCGGACTTCAGGTCCTCCCAGAGCCGAGGGTACGTCTGGTCCCCGTTGATGAAGATCTCCACAGCGTGCGCGTGCGCGAGCTGTGCGTGGATGAGCATCTCCATCGTGTCGCGGAACTCGGGGTCGTGCGCGGCTGGCCGGTCGTCGGCACCGAAGGCCTTCACGGCGCGAACCGGCGTCCCCTTGATCGCGCCCATCACGCCCACGAGGGCGAGAAAGCCGAAGATCAGTCCGGCGACGAGAAATCCAATGCTGGCGAGGCTCATGGCCGCCTCTCAGGCAAGAATCTGGCGCGCGCTCCGGCACCCGGCGGGTACCTACCTTGGCAGGGCGATCAGGCCGAGTGGCACGTTGCGGAGCCCTTCCCAGTCGTGGGCGGTGCCCTTGGCGTCGCGCACCCGGAGACGCGCACTGATGCCGCCGTCCAGCAGCATCGCGCTTCGGCAGCCGAGGGCGCCGAGCACGCCGGCCATTTCGGGCACCGTGAGGCCGAAGGGGACGAAATGCAGCGCGGACCCCACGCCGTCGAATCGCGTGATGGCGACGAGGAGTCGTCCGTCGCGCGTGAGGCAGATGCCAGCCCGCGCGTCGCGATGTTCGACATTCACGCCGAGCCCGCCCGTCCGGATCGGGGCGAGGAGTGTGTCCGCGGCCATCACCCACGGATACGACTGGAACGCCCACCGCACGCCCGGCTCGGCCGCCACTCTGGCGACGTCAGCGCCGCCCACCCAGCGCAGCGCACCGGTGGAATCCTGGACCAGTGCTGCCGACAGCGGGCCATGTTGCGGCGGAAGCCAGCGTCGGCCGTCGAGCGTCACCCATCCCCACGGCATCGTGGCGGCAAACTGTCCCGCGTTGATCGCCAGCACGGCCTCGCGCGGCACCTTGTCCAGTGTCCATGCGGCCTCGCGCTTGACCGTGAACGCCGTATCGAGCGCGAGCCGCACGCGGGCGGGATCCAGCGACGCCACGACGAGCCGCGTGCGCCACGCCTCGCCCGTGCCGCGCAGGCGCAACTCTCCCCAGCGGATGCCGCTCGCGCCGGCTTGCCATGGGATCGCGCGTGCCAGCGGCGTGCGCGTCCATGTCACCGGAGCAGTGGCGGACGACCAGAACTCCTGCCAGGCGCCGCGCGTGTCGAGGTATGCGAGGCCCGATGATGGCAGCGGGGCGTCCTGCGCACTGCCAGGACGCCCCACGAGCACCAGCGCGGCGACGAGCGCCGCGCATCGCGTTATCACAGCGCGCGCTTGACCTTCTCGAGGTCAGGCTGCCGGCTCTTCACCGCGGCCAGCTCTTCATCGCCGAACTTCGCGCTCCCTTGACCGGCGAGCTTGTTGAGGATGGCCAGCGTGCGCTCCTTGAGCTGGAGATACCTCACTTGTTCAAGCCCGCTTGCCTGCGCACCGAGCGTCACCGCCTTTGCCTCGAGTGTACGGATGCTGTCGTCCGCTACCGCGACATCCTTCCGCAGTCGCTCTTCCTGCTGGAGTGCTGCGGGCACCGCGGGCAGCTTGCCGCATTTCGCGTCCGTCGCGACGGTGTCCTTCTTTATATCCGCAAAGACATCGGTGCCGAGCAGCTCCTTGAAATAGTCCTGCTGCACCTTCTGAAGCGCGATCGGATCGTTCTTCTGCTGAGCGTCGGCCATCGCCTTGCCGTACTTGAGCGCGACCAGCTGCATCTTGCCCATGAACGCCGGATCCGACTTGAGCGTCTCCATCCGCTTTTCGTTGCGGGCATTTCGCGCGTCCTCGAGGTTGTCGAACGACGACGACCGGCAATCGCGGATCTTGCTGTTTGCTTCGTCATAGGCGCGGTGCACGGGCTGGTTCTTGTCCATCAGCTCCGAGTATTCCTTGTTCTTCGCCTCGCGCGCGGACTGCACGCGGTCGCGCTCACCCATCACGCGGTCCGCCGCCTGCGCGCCGGTGATCACCTTGCCGAGCAAGTCAGTGGTGAGCTGCTCGCCCGGGGCGACGGGTCCGACTTTCTCTTCAGCTTTCTGGGCGACCTTTTCCTTGGCCTTGTTCATGAGCCCACCGAACTGGGCGTGGGCGTTGGCGGGCATGAAGACACTGAGCGCAACGCACGAGGCGAGCGCAATTGTGCGATATGAGCGAATCATTTGGGATAGAGCGGGCGGGGTGGGAAGCGACGGATAGAACCGGGAAACTACTATGTCCGGGCATTGGCGCCAGCGGTAGTCGCTCGGACGCATCGGCACTACGCCGACCTGTGTGCAATGGATTCACGTTGCCCGTGGGCTGACGCGCGCGCCAAGTGCGCTCCCCCGCGCACGCGCGCGGAGTGGGACCCGATCGCCCTGCGATCGTTTGATACCGCCAGCGATTGAAACGATGACGCATCGTCGAGTGCGGTTCGTCATCATTCCGGCGATGAAACTGCTCGAGGCAGTTCGTGCACGCATTCGCACCCGTCACTTCAGCCGAGCGACCGAGGCTACATACGTCGGCTGGATTCGGCGATTCATCGAGTTCAGCGGCCGGCGACACCCACGCGACCTCGGCGAACGCGAGGTTGGCGCCTTCCTCACGACTCTTGCGGTCGAGGGGCACGTCGCCGCGTCGACCCAGAACCAGGCGCTCGCCGCGCTGCAGTTTCTCTATGCCGAAGTGCTCGAGCTGCCGCTCGCTATCGGATCGGACATCGTGCGGGCCGAGCGTCCTCACCGCGTTCCCGAAGTCCTCTCGCGCAGTGAAGTCTCGGCGGTGATCAACGAGTTGAGCGGCTTGCCATGGCTCGTTGTGCTGATGTTGTACGGCTCCGGCATGCGCATCGGCGAATGCCTTTCCCTTCGGGTCAAGGACATCGACATTGGGGAACGCGTCGTCACCATTCGTGACGGCAAGGGGGCCAGGGACCGCATGAGCGTCTTGCCCGACAGCGTGGTGGCGCCGCTGATGGTTCAACTTGGCAGCGTCCGGGAGCTGCACGCGCGCGATCGCGCCTCGAACCGCGTCGTCGTCCCGCTGCCTGATGCGTTGGCCCGAAAGTACCCCACCGCATCGGGTGAGCTGGGTTGGCAGTGGCTCTTCCCGGCCACGCGTCTCATTACGCGAGCCTCGGAGCTGACGACGCGTGAACTCGGCACACTGAGCATGCCACCCGAGGGCACGATGGTGCGATTTCACCTGCATCCGACAGTGGTGCAGCGTGCGGCCCATCGCGCTGTGCGCGATGCCGGAATAGCGAAACGCGTGGGGTGTCACACGTTCAGGCACTCGTTTGCGACGCATCTGCTCGAGGCGGGCTATGACATCCGAACCGTGCAGCAGCTACTCGGCCACCGCGATGTGCGTACAACAATGATCGACACGCATGTGACGAAGAAGGGGTCGCTGGGCGTACGGAGTCCAGGGGATGCGCTGGGCTGATCCGGTCGAAAGCTGCAACCTTCTCGCAGCAGAACACACGCCGTCGCGAGGATACGAGTCTGGGAACGTGTGGTATCACGGAGGGGCGCGGCAAACGGGGCGGCGTCCGGACGATCTACTACTGGGCAGTTGAGGAGCACGTCTGCTATATGCTCTACGTCTACGCGAAAAATGAACAGGGCGATCTGACGCCTGCCCAAGCCAAGACACTCGCGCGGTTGGTTCGAGAGGAGTTCAAATGAAAGCTGCTGCCTTCGAAGAACTACTCACCAGTGTCCGTCAGGCCGGCGAGATCCGTCGGGGGCGTCGCAAGCCGGCGCGCGTGACGGCGTTCAAGCCAGCGGATGTGAAGGCGTTGCGGAGTGACCTGGGTCAATCACAAGTGGAGTTTGCCCTTATGATCGGCGTCAGCGTCGCGACGCTGCGGAATTGGGAGCAGGGTCGCCGGACGCCTGACGGACCTGCGCTGGCGCTGCTGCGCGTCACGGCCCGTAATCCAGAAGCGGTGGTGGAGGCGCTCCATCGGGGATCCAGCCGCGGTGCGGCATAACGTGCGTTGCACCAGTCGGGCGAGCTTTGGAAGCTCGCTTCGCTCGCATTTGTTTGAATCGCCCGCAGGTGAACTTGGGCGTTATACGCCCATACGCCACGATTCTCGTCAAGAGTGGTTCGGCCAAGTAGCTTGGTGCCATGTACAATCTTGTCGTCAAGCACAGCGCATGGTCGGGCAGCCGCGACAGCATTCTGGCCAGTCGTGTCTTCGAGTACACTGAAAAGGATCTCATCGATCGGTTTCAGCCGAGTGGTCAGACCGACTTCAAGAGTCTGCTATCGCTTCCGACCCTTTTCGTCGAAGAGAAGAGCTGGAATCAACTGGATCAGATAGTACGCGTGGGCACGATCACCCGTGCGCGACCGTCGAATCGTGATGTCGTTCTTGACTACACATACGACTCCACGGTCCCTGCATTCACGAACAAAGAACTCTTGGAATGGATAGTCGATCTTGATATCGACTCGTCGGAATTCACGCGTACTCATTGGGCGATCAAGGAGGCCGATCTCTTCCGCGTGCTCTTGCGAGAGATGCGTCCGCTTCGACAGAAGCCACGAGTCTTCAGCATTACCGAGCCGGAGCGCATCGAGCCGACGCTCGTTTCAGCAATGATGCCCTTTCATCCGAGCTTCGATAGAGTCTATGCCACACTTCAGACCGTCGCCGCATCCGCAGGTTTGCGATGTCGCCGGGCGGACGATATCTGGGAGAATCCTGCGGTAATTCAGGATGTCGTTTCGCTGATTGATCGCTCGGCGATCGTGATCTGTGATTGCACGGGTCGCAATCCGAACGTATTCTACGAGATCGGCATCGCACACACGTTGGGTCGCGAGGTAATTCTGATAACGCAGTCAGAGGCTGACATTCCGTTCGATCTTCGTCATTTGCGATACGTCTCGTACCTAAACAATGGCGAAGGAATGGAGCAGCTAAGTGAACGACTATCGACTCGCCTCGCAGATCTCGCTTCGCAATAGACGTTGAGGGAGATCGCCATGCGGGCGTATAACGAATCGTTGCAGTTGACAAGGAGTTGCGGATGGCGCGTGCTCCGCACGCGCTCCTGTTGTATTCCTTGCAACTGAACTCTGGCGTTCGGCAGCGAACGACCCACACGTGCCGCACGCATCCGATGGCGGCTTGGCAGGCCGACTTCACGCTCGAACCCGATCTCCGCCCACTGCCGCAAGACTTCCGCGAGCAGTTAGACGAGCTTCTGCCGCCGCGTGTGCAGAGCGCGTCCGGGAGTCCCGGTCGACTTCACCGCACCTGGTTCCCCGTTGCCCTCGTCATGAAGCACACGCGCCCCGAGTGACCGATCCACGTACAGGTGGGTTGCGCTAGGAGGGTCCCCCGCTGTCTTCCGCCGCGCGCAGGCTCACCGATGCCGTCTCTCCATCAGGCCACCCTTCGGTCCCCCCTCGTGCCGCCTCTCCTCGCGGTGACGCTGCTGTTCGCCGCCTCGTGCCGCGGCAGCACCGAACCGGAGGTGGTCACCACCCGCATCAAGGTCGGCACCCTCGCCTCTCCGGCGGCTCTCGCGCTGCGGGCGCCGGACACCGTGATAGCGGCGGTGGCGTTCGACGCGACCGTCAACACGACTGGCGACGCCTGTGTGCGGGCGGCCGGGGGCGAGGTGACGGTCCGGGGGCTGGTTGCGACGGTGACCCCTTACGACATGGTGTATGTGGGGAGCTCCTGCGCCGCCTGGGCGGTCGCCGTGCTCGCGCCGACGCGGACGGTGAACATTCGCTTCGACGTGGCGGGAACCGCCACGATCCGCGCCGTCGGCGCACAGGGCACGACGGCGGAGCGTACCGTCGTCGTGCTGCCACATCGCTGAATCGGCGCGTCGCCACCCCGGTACGAAAAGCGCACGGTGCACTGCCTCGCGGTGCTGACCATCGCTGCGGCGCCCCCTGGGCTATGAGCTTTGCACCGCGCCCCAGGTGCAAACGCCGGACGGGCGGGTGGTGGGCGGCTAATTGGGTGAGTTCATGCTGGCGTTGCGCGGCGCGCCGGCGTGGCGCTTCGTTCAGGATCCGGAGGCGTACCTGCGCCGGGGGCGGCTCGGTGGCCACGAGGACGCTAGTCGCCGTGCTGCCGAACGAACGCTGAAGCTGACGTGCGATCTGCGGATTGTGCGCTGCTGCGCAGCGCACTTTTATGTACGCCCAGCATGGGCGATGACTAATGAGGTGAAAGTCCTCTGGGAAGTTGGTCGTAGCGACCCAAGCGAACCGCAAGGCGAACTGATTCCCGTCCGTGAGGACGGCGCTGAAGGAAGCGGCTAGCACATCCGCGAGTCGACGAACAGAAACCGGATAGAAGGCCACGCCGAACAGGGCGAGCGTGCATAGAAACGCGAAGCTCTCACGACCAAGGTTCAGGCGGGGTAGATCCGGCGATTGTGCGGAGACGGTCATCGTTCTTATCTGGGGAGATCTCGCCTCACGTCTGAAAGGGCGACGGTGCCGCACCGGAGCGAGAAGTCAGCAGAGGCCGTAGTAGCGGCGGGCTTCGGAGATGGTGGACCGCCCCAATGCGAAGGGCCGAATCCTACTACCAGCTGACGGAAGCCACTCTAGCCGAGATGCATCGGCATTGGTTTGAGAAGTAGAAGGCGAGACCGGATTCCCGGTGCAGCTTATCGGCGTCCTAGGCGCCGATCGGTGTGACAGCCTACGGAGACCCGCCATGACCTACGATCGCGACCGCGCTGTTGACTTGGTCCTCGCACTCATGCAGCTCACCATGCACGAGGGTGTTCGCACGTGGAAGAGCTACGATTGGAGCGTGATGAACGATCTGTTTGAACGCGGCTACATCTCTGACCCGCGAAGCAAAGCAAAATCCGTCGTGCTAACCGAGGCGGGAATGGACCGCAGCCGGGAGATGTTTGCCAAGCATCTCGCGCCTGCGGTATAACGCGCGTTGGAGCAGTCGAGCGGTCTTTGGAAGCTCGCTGCGCTCGCATTCTATTGGATTCCTTGCAGCAGAACTATCGCGTTATGCCGCCGCAGAAGGTGCGTTCCCACATCCAGCCACATAGGTTCGAGAGATCGTTTGCGGAGGCAGTTTCCTATGGTTGATCGGAACGCCACAGCCCTCGCGGATCAGCTTCTCGCGCGTCCGTTCTCCCGATCGCTCGCGTCTCGCAGAACTCCTCCTCGCGAGCCTCGAGGGGCGTGACACGGACGCTGAGGCACTCTGGGATGCGGAGATCGCGCGGCGCGCGACGGAACTCGCCACGGGTCGCGTAGCCGGCATAGCCGGCATCGCCGCCGCCGACGTGTTCGCTGAAGTTGAGAGTCGGTTGCACCAGTACAGCTTGAGCTCCATCCCGAGGCGCGCGATGCATTTCGGCAGTGGCGTTGGATTTCCACATGCAACATGTCGCTATGGAAGCGATGACCATGCTTCCTGATAGGAAGCCTCTTGCAGTCGATGAGCTCGATGAAAGACTGCCGGGTTGGATCGCGAGCGAAGAAGTAGTTCCACTTGAAGCAGTGTTGGAGCGCCCTCGTGCGCGCTAGCACACGCGTAGCGAGCGAGCGACTCGCGATCGCAGTGCTCCTTGTAGTCTTGCTCCTTTTCGTAGCGACGGCATGTGCTCGCCCGCACGAACAACCAGCTGAACGCTCAGTCGTTGTCGATACGGACGGCGGCATCGACGATCTGATGGCGATCGCGTTGATGGTGTCGGATTCATCAGTACGGCTTCGAGGGGTCACGACAGTACCGGGGTTGCTTTCTGCACAGCAAGCGGCGGATAGGGTTCGCGCGCTGTTGTCGCGCCTCGGCCGTTACGACATTCCTGTCTACGTGGGACCTGACACGTCGCTGGGGCAATATTCGAGAAGAAGCTTTCCTGAATCATGGATGCGTACATCGCACGTAGTCACAGAACGCATTTTGCCACAAGCGGACGCATCAAAGCCCCAAGAACGCGATGCAATCTCATTTCTGCGAACCACGGTGTCGGGCACTGCGGGCAGGACGGTAGTGGTCGCGCTCGGACCAGCAACAAACATTGCGCTCGCAATCCAAGGGTTGCCGCGAAGTTCAGATACTAGGATACTGATGATGGGCGGTGCGGTTGCGGTGCCAGGAAATCTGAACGCCGACGGATTGCACGTTCCGAACAACGCCGCCGCCGAATGGAATGTCTTCATCGATCCCGTCGCCACCGCCAACGTGCTTGAGTGGTTCGGCCATTCCGAGCTGATCCCACTCGATGCTACGGCGAATGTTCCACTCGATTCATGCTTTGTCAGGGCGCTGGCGGTAGGATCCCTGTCGACAGCAGGAAAGACTGTTCTGGATCTACTTTCAGGCGTACCTGAGTGGATTTCTTCCGGAACGTATTTCGCTTGGGATCCCCTTGCGGCGATACGCCTGCTCGAGCCTGGGACAGTTCAGTTTCGCGACGTGAGACTCAGCGTTCGCACCATTGATTCACCCTCGGGACAGACGTACGCGTCGAAAGATGGAAGCATCGTTTCCGTCGCGTATGCTGCAGATCGAAGGGCCTTTGCCGTGAGAGTCTTCACCGCGCTTGGAAGGCAAACACCTTCCGACTTCGACCCGTACTGCAAGGGCCCGCTCAAAACGAAGTAGTGCCGCAGTTCGGCTTCGGTGAACCGCGCCACCTAACCTTGCGTTAAGCTGCGCGCGCACAGGAGCGCGGGCACTGGCGTCCCATCCCACAGCCGAGCGCGCACGAGATGCTCCGGCAGTTCCTGAATCCGCTCGAGGGGAATGCCCTGACTCGCGAGCAGTCCTTTGATCCGGTTCGTATGCCGCCCGCGATCGCGCCGGGTGAAGAGCAGCTCGCGGTGCACCTGGCGTTGATCCTCCGCCGTAGGCGTTGGGACCTTCACGACGCTCCATACCTTCTGCTCGCCGCCAGCCGCACGGATGAGCATCGTCACCAGCCTGCAGGCGTCGAGGCGATCCGTCTTCGTCCGTCGGCGCCGCCGATTCACTTCGATATTCGAGACACAACGCGACGCGCTGGGGGCCCGCCTCGCCCGTGAAGTCAGGATCTTCGAGCGCGCGAGCTAACGAATCGTTGCACTTGCCAAGCGATCGAGTTAGGGAGGGGATTGCTCTCCCCAACCCTCCCACACCACCGCACACGCGGATCCGCTTCCGGCGGTTCAATGAGTTGAGGTGTAGAGGGACGCCAAGCGCGGTACGCCGAGTGATACGAAATACGCGCCAAGCAAGGCAATGTGCAGGGTGGAACATCGCGCTGCAGGCCACCAGCTTCGGCCATAGCGAACGGCGATCAAGAGTGACTTGCCGCTGACCGCGGCGACAAAGCGCTCGATACATCGTCCGCGCTCGCTTCTACTGTTTGAATTGAAGCGCACGCATCGTCGGTGCATCCACCGATCCAGTCCGATGAACAGGCCTGGTGTGTCCGCGAGACGGAAGTACGCCATCCATCCCATGAGGTGGCGCCGCAGCTCCGCCGCGACATGCACGATGTTGCGACTACCGGATCACGTCATGATCTCGCGCACACGCGCCTTCATCGTCGTCAGGCCTTTGGGGACACGCGGCGCTCCACGATCGGGCCCGGTGCTCTCCAGAAACTAGGGCCCAGAAACGATCGCTGCCACACCGGCGCCACCGTACTCTTGGTGACGTTGACGCGCAGCTTGAGCGCCGCGTAGAGGCCGACCAACCTCTCCACGACCCGTTCGGCATCGATCTGACGTCGTCGCCCTTTCAGGTGTAAGGCGAGATCTCCCCCGGTACGATTCGTCGGCTGTCCCTGCCCGAGCTCCGGATCTACGGCATGACCCCTTCGGTCGCGAGAGCTTTGCGCTCTGATGCCAGCTCACCCTAAGTCGTGCCGCCTGCTAGCCGGTTGCTGTTCGTCGCCCCACAGGTCTCGCTACACCGCGGCTTTCAGCACTCCCTCGCGGTTGGTGCCTTGCGGTTCGCGACCAACTTCCCAGCGGACTTTCACCTCCAAGTCGATTATCATGCTGGACACGCATCTTCGGTAGCTCGCTGCTCGCATCTGGTATGCTGCTTTGCAAGTGAACGTGGGCGTGAGGCCACCATGAGCATCTCCTCTGTGCCGCTTTTGCGTTCACCGCTGATTGCGCGCCGCCTGCTTTGGGTGGATTGTGGCGCTGGCCTGCTCGTCGGCGCGCTCGTGCTCGCGTTGTCTGAATGGCTTGCCCGGTGGTACGACTTGCCGCAGCCCCTCGTCATCGGCAACGGTGTGACGAACATTGCCTATGCCGCATTCTCCTTCTCGCTCGCCAGAAGGGCACGACGGCCTCCCTCCCTCCTCGTCCTCCTCGTCGTGGCGAACGCCACGTGGGCAGCGCTCTGCGTGATCGCCGCAATTCTTATGGCGGATCAGGCGTCGCTCCTTGGTATGACGCACCTCCTCGCGGAAGGCGTCTTCGTCGGCGGACTTGCCGCCGTGGAGTGGAGCTATCGCGGGCAGCTCCTCGTACGGGCGTGATCGTCGTTCCTCGCCGCCAAGGCATGCGCGCCCACGCAGCCACATGACCAGGGTTGGCGTTACTGGTGCCACCACCTCGCCGGCCTGGACTTCGCGGACGCTGTCGGCGTGTTCGACGACCTGCTGGCCTCACCGCGAGGGACCCATACCTGGCCGAGGAGCGAAACACCAACGGCGGAGAGCATGACGGGTGGGAAGCGGCGGTGGCGATACGAGGTCGCTGGATCAATCCCCGCACGATGCGATGACTCTCGTTGAGACAGCGACAGGCGCGCACTAGACCACAACAGCCAACCCCAGCGCCAAGAGCAGCGCGACGATCGATATCAGTGTCTCGGATACCGTCCACGTCTTGAGCGTCTGCGCGACCGTAAGGCCAAAATACTGCTGCACGAGCCAGAAGCCGCCGTCGTTGACGTGCGAGAGCGTCAATGAGCCGGCACCTGTAGCCAACACCATGAGCTCTGGCGACACGCCGGGATGCGACACAGCCACCGGCGCGACAATCCCACACGCCGTCGTCATTGCAACCGTCGCGGATCCCGTCGCAACGCGGATCAGCGCGGCTACCAACCATCCGAGCACCATCGGTGAGACATGCGCCGTCGTCGCAATGTCAATGACGGCCTTGGAGATCCCACTGTCCATGAGGATGCGTCCAAAGCCGGCGCCGGCGCCCACGACCAGCGTCACGACGGCGATGGGTCCTAGCGCATCGTTCGTAAAGCCAAGAATTGTGCTGCGGTCGAATCCACACGCGCGACCAAGTGTGTAGAAGCTCAAGAGCAGCGCGAGAAGCAGCGCAACCACCGGATTGCCGGCCAGGCGCAGCAAGTCGTTCGCAAGTGTGTTGACCGGCGCGATAAGATCGGCCCAGTTCCCGACCAGGATCAGCACGACAGGCAGCATAATCGTGCCAACCGTGACGCCAAAACCGGGAAGCACCTCACGCCTCGGCGCGTCGGCGAGCGCGTTCATCAGCGCCGTGTTCGGTGTCGGTACGACGTAGCGTGCCGCGAGTGAAGCAAAGACAGGCCCCGCAAGCGCCGCGGTGGGTATGCCGACGATCAACCCATACAGCAACGTACGCCCGAGGTCGGCGTTGTACGCCGTCACGGCGAAGAGCGCGGCCGGGTGTGGCGGAAAGAGCCCGTGCACGACGCTCAGCCCCGCCGCCATCGGGATACCGACAAGCACCATGGAAGCGCCCGTGCGTCTCGCAACGGTGAACGCGATGGGGACGAGCAGCACAAACCCCACGTCCCAGAAGACCGGCACGCCGACGATGAACGCAACGCACCCCATGGCCCAATGGACATTGCGCACGCCGAACACACCAATCATGGTCTGCGCAATGCGATCCGCCCCGCCGGACTCGGCAAGCATCTTCCCGAGCATGGCGCCGAGTGCGACGACGAGTGCAACGTGTCCCAGCGCGTTGCCGACGCCGGTCTCGAAGGACTTGACGATGGTGCCCATCGGCATGCCGACCGCGATGCCGAGCGTCATCGAAACGACGACGAGCGTGACGAACGGGTTGAGCTTGAAGTGCGCGATCAAAACCACGAGCGCAATGATCGCGGCGAGTGCATAAAGCAGCAGCAGGTTTCCGTGAATCATGTTCAGGCGTTCAGTGGCGGCGGTGGGGTTGCAGGCACAATCCGCGATGGTATTAGCTCTCGCTGCGCATCGCCGCTAGCTTGGCGCCATGACGCACTGCGACACGCTCATTCGCAACGCGCAGGTGATCGACGGTACGGGCGGCCCGGCGCGGCACGCTGACGTCGCGGTCCGCGATGCGCGTATCGCCGCGATTGGCGACCTTCGCGACTGGCGGGGTGCGGACACCACCAATGCACGCGGGCAGGTGCTCAGTCCAGGGTTCATCGACGTCCACACGCACGACGACATCTACGTCGTCCGCGCGCCGGAGGTGTGGCCGAAGCTCTCGCAGGGCGTCACCACGGTGATCGTCGGCAACTGCGGGATCAGCGCAGCGCCCGTGCGGTTGCGCGGTGCGCCGCCAGATCCCATGAACCTGCTTGGGCGCGCTGACGACTTTCGCTATCCGACATTCGCGTCGTATCGCGACGCGATCGACCACGCGGCACCATCGGTGAACGTGGCGGCTTTCGTCGGACACACGGCGTTGCGCAGCAACCACATGAGCGAGCTCGATCGCACGGCGACGGGCGATGAGATTGCCGCCATGCGTGCGGAGCTGAGCGCGTCGCTCGCTGAGGGCGCCCTGGGTTTGAGCACCGGTCTCGCGTACGCGAACGCATACCTCGCATCCGACGCGGAGGTGACGGCGCTCGCCGCTCCGCTCGCCGCGGCCGGCGCGATGTACGCCACGCATGTGCGCAACGAGTTCGCCGAGATCATACCGGCCATGGACGAAGCCGTGCGCGTCGCTCGCCACGCGGGCGTGCCCCTCGCGATTTCGCATCTCAAGTGTGCCGGCCGCGAGAACTGGGGACGCAGCACGGAAGTCCTCACGAGGCTCGATGCGGCTCGCGCGACGCACATGGTCGGTTGGGATTGCTATCCGTACACGGCCGGCTCGTCTACGCTCGATCTCGGGCAGGTCACGGACACCATCGAGATCACGATCACGTGGTCAGATCCTCATCCTGACGTCGCGGGCCTCTCACTCGCGGCGATCGCCGAGTTATGGAACACGACGCTCGCGGACGCCGCTAAGAGGCTCAGGCCGGCCGGCGCGATCTATCACTCGATGTCAGAGGCGGACATGACGCGTATCCTCCGCCATCCGGCGACGGCCATCGGCTCTGACGGATTGCCGAACGACCCGCGACCTCATCCACGGCTCTGGGGCGCGTTCCCGCGCGTGCTCGGCCGCTACAGCCGCGACGAGCAGCTGTTCCCGCTCACGGAAGCGGTGCACAAGATGACGGGACTCTCGGCGCGCCGCTTCGGTCTCGCCGACCGCGGCGAAATCCGTGTCGGTTTCTGTGCGGACCTCGTGTTGTTCGACGCGACAACCATCCGCGACGTTGCCACGTACGCAGACCCGACCCGTCCCGCCGAGGGTATCTCGGCGGTGTGGGTCAATGGTGTGTGCTCCAGTCGAGATCAGGAGCCGACTGGTCAGCGTGCGGGTCGGTTCCTTGCGCGCAGTTGAGTCAGTGTTGCGCCTGGACGTCAGGCCGACTCCATGCTTGTGCAGATAGCATGTCGTCGAGCGGAGCCTGCACGACGTGTTGCGCGTAGTTCGCCATCACTGAGAACCCGACCCCGAGGATCACCTCAAGCACCTGGGCGGAGGTAAACCCTGCCGCGAGGAACTCCGCGAGCGCCGCGGGCGGCACCGCTCCGCGATGCGCGATGAGCGCCCGCGTAAAAGTGCTCAACGCACGCGCCCGCTCATCGGCTGGAGACTGTCCCGCTCGTATCGCATCGATCGTCGCAGCTGAGACGCCCGACTTCTGGGCCATCATGGTGTGAAACGCCATGCACCAGCGGCAGTCGTTCTCGAACGCGTTCGCCATTGACAGCACGTGAATGTCTCCCGCGCGAAGAGTGCCCTGTGAGTAGATCTCGCGCACGGCAAAGAATGCGCGCAGCAGGGAGGGCGATTCCGCCATCGCCGCCGCGAGGTTGGGCACTCCTCCGAGAGTCACCTGCACATGACGAAGCGTGTCCCTGGATCCTTCCGGTGCTGAATCGGCGGTATGAATGGCGTATGTTGTCATCGTCGAGCCCTGGCTGGTTACAGTGTGAGTTGCCTTCTCGCGTGCGGATGCGACATCGGCACGAGCGAAGATCACAGACCTCCAGCGTGCGCTCAATTACCTCGCAGGGAAGTGACAATGCGGACTCGCCAGCTCGGTCTTCTTCTCAAGCAGTGGCGCAGCGTGCGCGGCAAGAGCCAGCTGGCGCTCGCGCTGGATGCTGGGGTGTCACCGCGCCACGTCAGCTTTGTCGAAAGCGGGCGGTCGCAGGCCAGCAGGGAGTTCCTGCTCGCGCTCGCCGATGCGCTCGACGTGCCGCTCCGCGAGCGAAACCTGTTGCTTGCGGCAGCCGGATTCGCGGCGATGTATTCGGAGACAGCCCTCACGGCAGAGGAGTTGACGCGACTTCGATCGGCGTTGTCGAGGCTCCTCGACCACCAGGAGCCGTACCCGGCGGTGGTGCTCGACCGGCAGTGGAACGTGGTGCAAACCAACCGTGCCGCTCCGCGGCTCTTCGCGCACTTCATTGATCGCGAGCTGATGCTTCAACCGCCGAACCTGTTGCGCACGATGTTCAATCCCGCGGGGATGCGCCCATGGATTGCGAATTGGGACGAGGTGGCGAGTGGATTGGTGCAGCGCGTGTTTCGCGAAGCCGTCGGCGGCATTCCCGACGAGCGAACGATGGCGCTGCTGTACGAACTGCAGGCCTATCCGCCAACCGCACCCAACGCGGTGCTCACGATGGGCCGAGCGTTGCCGTTCCATCCCGTCAACTTCAAGAAGGGCGCGCTCGAACTGAGCTTCTTCTCGATGGTCACGACCGTCGGAGCGCCGCTCGACATCACCGCGCAGGAGCTCCGTATCGAGGCATTCTTCCCCGCGGACGAAGTGACGGAGACGTTTGCGCAAGACATCCTGCGCAGCGACGGTGAGCGTCCGTCCGCGCGGAAGGAGCGCTGAGTCGTCATGAAGGCCCACGTCGTATCCGGCAGCCCGTTTCTCACGCGCATATCGCTGCGCGAAGATCGGATTCAGGCCGGCACGCATCCGTTTGAGATACCGCTCCTGCGCAACGGTCTCGCGCTGTCACTCACGACGCCCGTCACGTTCCTCGTCGGCGAGAACGGATCGGGGAAGTCGACGATCCTCGAAGCGCTGGCGTGGAGCGTCGGCTTTGGAACGCAGGGAGGCAACCGCGACCACGTGTTCGAGGAGGGCGCCGATGGCCACGCATTGGGGCGCGCCCTGAAGCTCGAGTGGCGTCAGCGAACGACAACTGGCTTCTTCCTTCGCGCCGAGACGTTTTTCAACTTCGCCACGTATCTGGAGTCGGTCGGCAGCACGTTTTCGTCATATGGCGGCGAGTCGCTGCACGTCAAGTCGCACGGTGAAGCCTTTCTTGCCCTGTTCGAGAATCGCTTCGAGGACGGCCTGTACATCCTCGACGAACCGGAAGCTGCCCTCTCACCGCAACGTCAACTCGCGTTTCTCCGCATCCTTCATCAACTCACCGCACCTCGCAGCGCGCAGTTCGTCATCGCGACGCACTCGCCGTTGCTGCTTTCGTTTCCGGGAGCCACGGTGTTGAGCCTGGATGACGGGCGAATCGACCAAGTCGACTACCGCGACACGGACCACTACCGGGTGACGCGGGACTTTCTCGCGGCGCCAGAGCGCTTCTTTCGACACCTGTTCGACGAGACAGATGCTAGCGGAGCGTGACACTCATCGTGCTGGAGTAGCCCTGCACGATACTCGTTGTGGCAATCGTACCCACGCCGGACACGCTGAAGCCGAGCACACCGGTGACCACACCTCCAGAGAGCGCACCGGCGAATGACGTCTTGCTCGTGACGACGTAGGCGCCGTTCGTCGCGACGTTCTGCGCGGCGAACTTGAGGTCCGTCGTCGTACCCGCCAGCGTCGGCGCCCACGAGGTAGTCAGGTTGCCCTTCGCGAGACAGCTCGGTCCGCTACTGTGTGCCGTTTCCACCTGTGTTCCGACGACCTGCGCCGACCCAACCACCGCACTGCCAGTCTCGTCGATCATCATCGTCAACGTGCCGCTCATCGTGTACGTGTTCGTGCACGGGAACGTGCCGCCGCCCGTCAAGCTCGTGCTCACCGTCGATTCCACGACTTGCGCCGTGTAAGGTCCGGTGAACGTCTTCATCGGTGATGGCACCTCAGTGGTGGCAGCAGCGCATGCGCCGCACACCAGACATGAAGCGACCAGAAGCCATGCGCGCATGATGACATTCGTTAAGGGAGTCACGCTCGTGCGCCAGTGCGGCACACCACGATGACTCGACCGAGTGCGCGATCGTAACAGCCACGCTCTGCATGGTCGCGCGTCGTGACGCCTACGTGCTCTCCTTGAAGAGCGTGCCCCGGCACTTCGTCGCACCGCAGTGACAGGGGTGAGCCGCGAGCATGGCCGGTGTGTGATGCGGCTCACGGACGTACGAATAGTCGAACGAGAGCTCCTCACCCGGGAGGATCTCGCGCCTCGCGTAGATGTGCACATTTCCGTCCTCGATGCGCGTCTCGCAGTTCGGCTCGCACGAGTGGTTGATGAATCGCGCGCCGTTGCCGCCAACGTTGGCGTCGATCACCACGTCCGGGGCCACCTCGAAGAACACGGTGTGATGCGCTTCACCCGGCGCGCGCGCGGGATCGCGCCGCTGGAACTCCGCCTCGGTGATGCGCTCGCCCGCGTACTCCTCGATCCATTC
>JANOIJ010000324.1:0-2333 GCA_031407575.1 Gemmatimonadaceae bacterium
TTCGACGAAAGGAGGTCGCATGTCGATCGATCCGCAGGACGGACCGCGTCCGCTTCCCGACCGTCCGAATCTCCGCCACCTGAAGGACCAGGCGAAGGACCTGGTCAAAGCTGGCGTCGCAGCCTCGATCACCGACGCGCAGTTCCGGATCGCGCGACTCTATGGTTTCGCGAGCTGGCCGAAGCTCACGGCGTTCGTCGACTCCCTGGAGGAGGTGGGGCACCTCAAGGCAGCGATCGACGCGAACGACGTCGATCGCGTAAAGAGCCTGATGACGCGCAATCCGTCGCTGCACACTGCTCCCTTGGGTTACGGCAAGGATGGGCCGCTGACGTGGGTTGCCGAGTGTCGCGTCCCGTGGGAATCACCGCGGCCGGCGCGGCTCGCCATGGCAACATGGATGCTCGAGCACGGGTCGGACGTGCATCAGGGCGGCGACGCCCCACTGATGCGCGCTGCGCTGAATGCGTATCGCATCCCGATGATGGAGCTCCTGGTGTCTCACGGTGCGGACGTGAACGCGCTGTGGCACGGACACTTCCCGATCATCTTTGCGCCATGCGAGTCAGTGGACGCGGGCGCTCTCGCATGGCTGCTCGATCACGGCGCGAATCCAAACTGTCGCGACTCTCGGCAGAGCGTGATGGGACATCCCTATCCCGGACCAGCGCTCGATTACCTCATCGCGTCGTATGCTCGAGATCCGGAACGACTGGCTGCGTGCATCGACGTCCTTCTAAGAGCCGGTGGTACGACGACGTACGACACGCCGGCGGTGCTCGACATACTCCGCGGCCGGATCGATGGACTGCGAGAGCAGATTGACGCCGACCCTTCGCTCGTGCACGGGCGCTTTCCCGAGCTCGATTTTGGGACGACGGGCGGTCGCCTCCTGACGCTTCGGGGAGGGACGCTGCTGCATGTGGCCGCGGAGTACGGCAACCTCGCGGCCGTCGCCCTGCTCTTTGATCGTGGTGCCGACGTCAATGCCCGCGCGGCGGTCGATGAGACTGGTGTCGGTGGGCAGACGGCGATCTTTCATGCGGTGACGCAGTTCGACGATGGCGGTTTGTCGGTGGCGCAGGCGTTGATCGAGCGCGGGGCGGATCTTGGCGTTCGCGTGAAGCTGCCAGGTGACTACGAGCGGCCTGGTGAGGTGGTTGCGTGCACGCCGCTGGGATATGCGCTGCTGTTTGGCGGCTCGCGTGAGCGGAGGACGGTAGCCCTTCTGCGAGAGCGCGGGGCGGTTGAGTGACGGCGATCCCAGCGTCGTCGAGATGGTGGACTACTTTGTTCCTCGTCGTTCAGGCGTTGCACACATAACCGTGAGCAGGGCAATCCATGGGCGCGATCATCAGTCTTGCCTTTACAGTTGTCTTTCTTGTCTTGTTCTTCTGGTCGATCCACTCCCTGAGCGTACTGCGCCTCCAGATGGATGAGGTGCTCGTGCGTCTTGAACGCATGGAGCGAGGCGGACAGTCCGCGTCCTCAGGATCGATCTAGTGTTCATTCGCCTGCCGGTGATTCTCGCAGTGGCGCTCGGGTAGCTTGACGTCATGTCACTTCCGCCATTGCCAAAGTGGATCGAACCGACGCCCGGATTCACGCCTGCCATCGGCCGCCTCGTGTGCATGCTCGCCCATGCGCGACATCGCACGCTCACGGTTATCGACGGGCTTACAGTTGCCGCGCTCGACCACCGGCACGACGCGACGAGCAATTCAATCGGCGCGTTGCTCGCGCACATGGCTGCCGTCGAGCGGACGTTTCAGATCCTCACGTTCGAGGGGCGCGAGCCCACCGCAGCGGAGGAGGCAGCGTTGCGACCTGCCCTGAAACTCGGCGTTGTTGGCCGGCGATCATTGCGACGCCGCGCGCTGCCGCATTACGTGGAGCAGTTGACCGCGCTGCGTCACGTGACCCTGGCGGCGCTCGCCGAGCGAGATGATGCGTGGCTCGAGCAGGCGCTGCCGGCAGCGCCAGAGCTCAATGCGCATTGGGCGTGGTTTCATGTCGCGGAGGATGAAATGGGCCATCGCGGTCAGATCCAATGGTTGAAGTCTCGGTTGCCATAGTCGAATGTCTGGCGCGATGTCGTGCCCGAGTTCGCAATCGGCGTGGTCGTCCTCGTGATCGTGCTTGGATTGCCTGCAGTTGGATGGTGGCAAGGATCGCGACGTGTTGGGTAGAGCGTGCCGACGCACGGATGGGCCACCGCCGACCGGTAGATGCCCCCGACTTCTGACCTTTCCCATGCGCGTCGCATCAAAAGCAGCGTCGGGGTCAGAGTAAGGGTCAGAGTCGTAAGGCTTTGCACTGCGCCTTGGATCAGA
>JANOIJ010000368.1:0-28674 GCA_031407575.1 Gemmatimonadaceae bacterium
TTTCGGGTTCAGAGTCGGGTTCAGTGTCTTTGTCTGTTTTCCGCGCGTCGGATCAAAATCACGCGCTACTCTGCCCCCGACTCTGACCCCGTTCGCCGCTCGCCGCTCCCGCGCCTACGTTATCTTCCCCCCATGGCGACCGAACTTGCAGACCGCACTGCTCCCATGCAGGAGCAATGGACCATCGAGAGGGCGCGCACCCTCTACAACATTGAAGGCTGGGGCGCGGGGTTCTTCGATATCGACGACCGCGGACACGTCGTCGTCCAGCCCGACAAGGAACATCCCGAGCGGCGGCTGAGCCTGCACGACCTCGCCTGCGACCTCGAGGAACAGGGCGTCGCGCTCCCGGTGCTCCTCCGCTTCTCCGACATCCTCCGCTCACGCATCGAGGCGCTCAGCGAGCGCTTCGAGAACGCGATGACCGAGTACGACTACACCGGCGGCTACACCACCGTGTATCCGATCAAGGTGAATCAGCAGCGGCACGTCGTCGAGGAGATCGTCCAGTTCGGCGCGAAGCACGGTGTCGGACTCGAGTGCGGTTCCAAGCCGGAGCTCCAGGCAGTGCTCGGCCTCTCCGAGAGCACCGAGCACCTGATCATCTGCAACGGCTACAAGGACGAGGAATTCATGCGCCTCGCCCTCATGGGTCAGAAGCTTGGACACCAGGTCTTCATCGTCATCGAACAGCTCAGCGAGATCGACGTCCTGCTCGCCGCTGCCGAGGAGCTCGGCGTCAATCCGACGTGCGGCATCCGCATCAAGCTCGCGAGCACCGGCTATGGCCGCTGGAAGGAGAGCGGTGGCGAAAAGTCGAAGTTCGGGCTCAACGCGGCGCAGCTCATGGAGGCCGTGGATCGGCTTCGCGCCGCGGGCCGCCTCGACATCGTCAAGCTCATCCACTTCCATCTCGGCTCGCAGATCACGGACATCCGCTACATCAAGGCGGGTCTCCAGGAGGTCGCGCGCTTCTACGCGGAATTGCGCGCACTGGGAGTCGATGTGACTCACGTAGACGTCGGCGGGGGTCTGGGCGTCGACTACGACGGCAGCAACTCGACGTCCGACGCCAGCGTCAATTACTCGCTCCAGGAGTACGCGAACGACGTCATCTACACCCTCGCCGAGTCCTGTCGCGAGCTGGACCTCCCGATGCCGCACGTCATCAGCGAGTCTGGGCGCGCGCTCACGGCGCACCACGCGCTGCTGCTGCTCAAGGTGATCGACGTCGAATCGGTGGCTGAGGTGCCAGTGCCGTCGCTGTCGGAGGAGGACCACGCGATCCTGCACGAGATGGCAGAGGACCACGACGCGGTCTCCGGCGACAAGGTGTCGCGTCGCAAGGTGCGCGAGGCGTTTCATGATGTCACCTTCGACAAGGAGCGCGCGCAGCAGCTGTTCGCCAGCGGCGTGCTCACCCTGCGCGGCCGTGCGATGGCGGAGCAGATGTATCACGCCACGATGAACGCCATCTCGCGCATCGTCGTGAGCGACCGCGACGAGTACGAGGACATCATCGCGGATCTCGACGCCGTGCTGGTCGATCGCTACTTCTGCAACTTCTCGCTCTTCCAGTCGCTGCCGGACAGCTGGGCTATCGACCAGCTCTTTCCCATCATGCCGATCCACCGGCTGAACGAGGAGCCGACGCGCCGCGGCACGCTGCAGGACATCACGTGCGATTCGGACGGCAAGATCGACCGCTTCGTCGGCGAGAAGGGGGGCAATCCCTCCCTCGAGCTCCACGAATGGCGCGACGGCGACCCCTACATGCTCGGCGTCTTCCTTACTGGCGCGTACCAGGAAATCCTCGGCGACCTCCACAACCTGTTCGGTGACACCAATGCGGTGCATATCCGCCTGGCCGGCAACGGGTACGAGATCACGGACATGGTGCACGGCGACACCGTGACGGAAGTGCTCAACTACGTGCAGTTTCGTGCGTCCGATTTGCTGCAGACGTTCCGTCGCAAGGTGACACAGGTGAAGCACCTGAGCCGTACAGATGCGAACGCGTTCATCGCAGACTATGTCGCTGGTCTGGAGGGATATACCTATCTCGAAGGTGAAGCGGCGCAGTAACTACGAGCTTCGAGCTGTCAGTAACCACGAGCTCGCAGTTACTGACAGCTCAATGCTCGCAGTCAAACGAGTGTCCCCCACAAGGAGTGGTTCGTGCGTGCAACTAGTGTAGTCCTCGCCGCTGCTGCCATGGCTGGTGCCGCCAATGCGAATGCGCAGGCGCCGGCTGCCGGCCCGCGCCTCGTCATCACGCCGGCGAACCAGACTGTCATCGCCGGTGACTCGCTGCAGCTCCGCGCGCAACTCGTCGACGCCGCGGGCAACCCCGTGCCAGGCGCGACCATCATGTTCCGCCCCGCCGGCGCGCCCTTCGAGGCCACCGTCGACTCTACGGGCCTGGTCCGCTCCGGGGCCACCGGCACGCTGCCCGTCGCGGCCATCGCGCTCATCGCCGGCCAGAAGCCGGTCGTCCACCGCTTCGAGGTGGCGATGGTGCCCGGTCCCGCGACGCGCATTGACGTCTCGCCCAAGCCGACGCGTCTCCTGCCGGGTCAGCGTCTCCGACTCGCCGCGCAGGTGTACTCGCGCGCGAGCGACCTCCGCGCGGATCGCGTGCAGTGGTCGAGCTCGAGCGCCGCCATACGAGTCGCCGCCGACGGTTCACTCCAGGCCATGTCGCCCGGACGCGCGATCATCACTGCCACCGCGGGCGGCGCGACGACGACCATCCCGGTGGACGTCGTTTCCGCCCAGGTCGCGAGCGTCCAGATCACGCCATCCAGTGCGCAGGCCCGCACGGGCGACGTGGTGCGGTTCAAGGCGGTGGTCAAGGACAATGCGGGCCGTGAGATCAGCGGCCTGACGCCGAGTTGGCTGTTCACGCCGGGTAAGGGGATGATCGACGCCGACGGCGCGTTCGTCGCCTACGAGGCCGGCTCCTATCAGGTGACGGCAAACTTCGGCAGCCGCAGCGCGGATGCCGTGATCACCGCCGCCGATCGCGACGTGAGGCGTCCCGTGAAGGTCGTCGGCA
The DNA here is from genome assembly GCA_031407575.1 of Gemmatimonadaceae bacterium. GTDB lineage: Bacteria > Gemmatimonadota > Gemmatimonadetes > Gemmatimonadales > Gemmatimonadaceae > AG11. The sequence continues at coordinate 3,059 of JANOIJ010000368.1, forward strand.
AGCTGCTGCGCACCGCGTTTCCAACGGGTGAGGTGTGGATCCATCCCAATGGCAACGTGGCGTATCTCACGTCCACGCTCGGAGGCGACCGCGTCTACACGATCGACATCACCAACCCTGCCAGTCCGACCGTGGTGGATTCCGTGATGCTGAATGCGCGGGTGGTCAACGACGTCATGACGACCCCCGACGGCAACTACATGGTCATCACGCGCGAAGGCGCCGCCGATCGCAAGAACGGCATCGTCATCGCCGACTCACGCGATCCCCTGCACCCCAAACAGATCAGCGAGTTCACCGACGGCGTGACCTCCGGCGTGCACTCGGCGTTCATCCATCATCAGCCCAAGCATGGGACGCACGTCTACATCACCAATGACGGCACCGGTGCGGTCCACGTCATTGACATCAGTGACCCGGCCAAGCCGAAGGAGGTGTCGAAGTGGGCGCCGCGGCAGAGCGAGGCGGGGCGCATGGTGCACGACATCGACGTGCAGGACGGCCTGCTCTACGGCTCCTGGTGGAACGACGGCCTCGTCATCCTCGACGTCGGCAACGGCATCAAGGGCGGCACGCCGGCGAGTCCCAAGCTCGTGTCGCAGTTCAAGTACGACTTGAATGCACTCTACAAGAAAGTGGAGACGGAAGGCGGCAAGGGATTCATCCGCGGGACGCACACGGCGTGGCGCCACAGGAACTACGTCATCATCGCCGATGAGGTGTTCAGCAACGACGCGGCGGCGACGCTGTACAATTGGTCACCCTCGCGCGCGTACGGCCGGCTGCATGTGATCGACGTCGCTGACGTCGAGCGTCCGAAGTCCGTGGCGTGGTACGAGCCGGAATACGGCGGCGTGCACAACGTGTGGGTCGCGGGCGACACGTTGTACATGGGCGCCTATAACGCGGGCTTCCACGCGTTCGACATTTCCGGCGAGCTGCGCGGCGACTTGAAGGCCCAGGGCCGCGAGATCGCCGAGTTCATGACCGGCGACCCCGCCGCCAAGGTGCCGAACGCCCCGATGGCATGGGGCGTGGTGGTCAACAAGAAGGACGGCCTGGCGTACGTGAATGACCTGAACAGCGGGCTCTGGGCGCTGCGCATCGAGCCGAAGCCAAAACCAGTTCCGTAGGCGGGGTCTGACCCCAACTCGCTTACCCAAATAGCTCTGACACCCGAGCCCAATTGACCACATTCCACCACGCCTTCATGTAGTCCGGCCGGCGGTTCTGGTACTTCAGGTAGTACGCGTGCTCCCACACATCCAGGCCCAGGATCGGCGCCGGCTTGCCGTCCATCAGCGGGTTGTCCTGGTTCGGCGAGCTGGAGATGGACAACGTGCCACCATCATTGTTCAGCCAGACCCAACCCGAGCCAAAGCGCCCGGCGCCCGCGGCGGCAAACTGCTCCTTGAACTTCTCGAAGTCGCCGAATGCGCTATTGATCGCGGTCGCCAACGCGCCCGTCGGCGCGCCGCCCGCATTCGGCGCCATCCACTGCCAGAACTGCGAGTGATTCCAGTGGCCGCCGCCGTTGTTGCGCACCGCACCGCGGATCGCTTCGGGGACGCTGTTCAAGTCGCCGATCAGCGCCTCGAGCGAGGTGCCCGCCAGCTCTGGCGCCTTCTCCAGCGCCGCGTTCAGGTTGGTGACGTACGCATTGTGATGCTTGCCATGATGGATCTCCATCGTCTGCGCATCGATGTGGGGCTCGAGCGCGGCGGTGGGGTAGGGCAGGGGCGGAAGCGTGTGCGCCATGAAAGTCTCCAGGATGGTCAGAGCGGAACGACAGGCGGTTTTTCGGCAGCACCGCGCGCGCGATACCACGAGATGATGCCGGGCAACAGCGACAGGAAGATCACGAGCAGAATCACCTTCTCGATGTGGTACTCCACGCCGGGAACCCACCGTCCGAGAAAGTAGCCCGTGAACAGCATGGACCAGATCCACAGCACGGCGCCAAGCACGTTGTAGGCCGTGTACAAGCGGAAGTCCATTTTGCCCAATCCCGCGACCACAGGGACGAACGTGCGCACAATAGGCATGAAACGCGCAATGATGAGCGTCTTGCCGCCGTGCTTCTCGTAGAACTCCTGCGCGCGAAACAGGTGCTTCTTCTTGAAGAGGAGTGAGTCGTCCCGCGTAAAGAGCCGAGGACCACTGTACAGGCCAATCATGTACCCGACCGTGTTCCCAACGATGGCCGCCGCCGTAAGCAGGCTCCCGAGCAGCCACACGTTGAGCTCGAATTTCGGCTGCGATGCGAACAATCCGGCGGTTACAAGCAGCGAGTCACCCGGCAGGAAGAATCCAACCAGGAGCCCCGTTTCGGCAAAAATGATTGCGGTTAGTCCCACGTATCCGCCAGCCTGGACCAGCTGTTTGACGTCCGTGAGCTGATGGAAGAGATCGAGAAGGGATTGCATGGGTCTCGGCGGGAGGAAGACGGCGTGGGCGTCGCAAGTTCGACAGACGCTCAGGCCGGGTCAACCGGCGCGCTCGACGAGTTCATGCATGTCGTCGAGCAGGCGTTGAGCCTGCCCGAATCGCCAAAGAGCCGGTGGCATCGCGCGGGGGTCAAGCCGAGGACCGAACGGGTCCTCGATGTCGCGGGGGGCCTGATGCTCGTGACGCTCGTCGTCGGATGGGCGTGGTCGATTGCGACGGCGGCGTCACGCGCGGGTGACGCGCACGGACCGTCGGCGACCCGCAGCATCACGACGGCGCTCACCACCACCGGCGGGCCAACCACGGCCTACCTCACCGACGCGTCGCTCAAGGCGCTCACCGGAGAGCTCCGCGGCGCCAGCGGGAAGCTGCGCGTGCAGATGACCATCGCGGGCGACTCGCTCGTAGCGGACGCGACACCGCACGGCGCCACACTCACCGTCGCCGAGTCCGACGCGGGAGGCGCCGCCATCGCGCCGCGTGCGGGGATCTGGAAGCTGGCCGTCGCCGTTGGCAAGGCGATCAAGCCCATTACCGACGTCAGCCTCATCAGCCTCCGGCCGCGCAGCGAGAAGCAGCAGGGGCGCATCGGCGGCTACCTGCTCGGCAGTTGGCCAGGCGAGACAGGCACCGTCCGTGCCCCGAAGAACGCGCCGGCGGAGAAATACCGGCCGCCGTCCGGCTTCATCGAGGTCACGCAGGCCAATGCGGACACCAGGGTGTCGGAGCATTTCAGGCTGCGGCACTTCCTCACGAAGAACCAGCCCAACGTCTGGCCGAAGTACCTCGTGCTGGACATGCGCAACATCGACAAGCTCGAGCTCGTGCTGAACGACCTTGCGTCGCGGGGCACCGACGTCAGCGGCGTCTTCGTCATGAGCGGCTTCCGAACCCCGCAGTACAACGCGGGTGGCGGCAACACCGGGGGGCGAGCCGGCCTCAGCCGGCATATGTATGGCGACGCGGCGGACATCTGGATCGATAGCAACCACGACGGCCGGATGGACGACCTCAACAAGGATGGGCGCGTCGACATCAACGACAGTCGGGTGATTCTGCAGGCGCTGGACAGGGTGGAGGCTGCGCATCCCGAACTCGTCGGGGGCGGAGGCGTCTATCCGGCGACGTCCGGGCACGGACCTTTCATACACATCGACACACGGGGCTACCGTGCCCGCTGGATCGGATCGGGAGGGGGATAAATGAGCGAACATCGGCGGACACTGGACTCCACGGCAGACGCGCCACACAAGGGACCCATCGAGCGGCTGGGCGACGCGCTCAAGCCGGAGGATGCAACACCGGAAATTCCGGGCATCCGCCAGAGCGACCTCGAGCCGTACGTCGGACTGCGCTACCTCTCGAAGTTGTTCAAGCTCATGGGCGTCATCCTCGGCTTGTTGCTGATCGCCGAGATCGTCACGGGGGTCATGGCGCAGGGCGGGGCAGCGGTACCGACATTGCTCGGCGAAGCGAGTCGTCTCATCGTGCTGGCCGGGTTGCTGTGGGGTGTGGGAGACCTCGCAATCCTGTTGATCGACGTCGGCCACGACGTCCGCGCGGCGCGCATTCTCCTCGCGCGACAATCGCGGGCGCTGCACGGTCCGTCGATGGAAACGGAGATTCCTGGTGCCGTGCGCGAATACCTCAATCGTGCTCCTCGTGAGTAGGCGCAGCGCTCGGTACGATCGTTGCCTTGTGAAGGAAGCACGAATTCATCCGCCACGCACTCCATTGAGGAAATAGCCATGCTCGTGACCATTGCCGTCATCCTGCTCATCCTGTGGGCGCTCGGTGCCTTCATCATTCCGATGGGCGGCGCGCTCATCCACCTTCTGCTCGTCATCGCGCTCGTGGTGGTCGTGTATCGCCTGCTCACGGGTCGCAAGGTCGTCTAACTCGGCAGTTGCGGGGGACGACAGGCTAACGCTTGTCGTCTCGCATGGCACGCCAAACAGATTGTCATCCTGAGTGAAGCGAAGGATCTGCACGTGAAAGCGAGGTGCAGATCCTTCGACTGCGCTCAGGATGACAATGGCGGGAGTCACCGCTTGTCCGCGCGACGCGCGCGACGCACACTGCGGCATGCCGTTAGCCGAGCTCTACGTCGTCTCGCATACGCACTGGGATCGCGAGTGGTACCACACTGCTGAACGCTTCCGGCAGCGCCTCGTGCGCGTGGTGGATGAGTTGCTCGACGCGCCTCCCACGGCCGGCGACAGCTTTCTCCTCGACGGCCAGGCCGTCCTCCTCGACGACTATCTCGCCGTGCGCCCGGAACGCGCCGCCGAGTTGTCGGCGTTGCTTCGCGACGGGCAGCTCGAGGCCGGACCGTGGTATGTGCTCCCCGACGAGCTGATCCCCAGCGGTGAAGCGCTCGTGCGCAACCTGGCGCTCGGCCGCGCGACAGTGCGTCGCTTGCGCGGGAACCCGCCTCCCGTGCTGTACTGTCCCGACTCGTTCGGGCATCCGGCCATCCTCCCTGACCTCGCCGCCGGTTTTGGATGCGACGTCGCGCTCGTATGGCGCGGCTACGGCGGCGCTCGCTCGGTCAATGCCGACGTCGCACGCTGGCGCGGCGCTGCGGGGGCTGACGTCCTGCTGTATCACCTGCCGCCGGACGGCTACGAGTTTGGGAGTTCGCTTCCCGTCGACGCCGATGACGCGTCACGTCGCGTGACGACGATTGCCGCCGCGCTTGATTCCCGAGCGATCACCGGCACGGCGATCCTCCTCAACGGCGCCGATCATCATGCGCGCCAGCGGCTTCGCGACGAGGCGATCACTGCACTCGCACGCGCCGCGACGCCGGTTCGCGTGCATGCGTCGTCGCTGCGTTCCGCCGCGGCCGCGATCGCCGCCGCAGCGGCGAATGTCACGCTCGCCGAGGTAGCCGGCGAGCTTCGCGACTCGTATGGCTACACATGGACGCTTCAGGGCACGCTCGCCACGCGTGCAGCGCAGAAGCGTCGCAATGCACGCGCTGAGCGCCGGTTGGTGGATGATGTCGAGCCGTGGATCGCTCTCGCGCGCGGCGTCGACGACGCGGCGACGCGCGCGCTGCTCAGCGCCACGTGGCGCACCCTCCTGCTCGCGCATCCGCACGACACGCTGTGCGGAACGTCCATCGACGCCGTTGCCCACGCGTTCGACACGCGGCTCGCGACGGTCGAGCGCGAAAGCGCCGGGCTTCGCGAGGACGCCGTGCTTGCGCTCCTCGCACACGACCGCGAGCACGCGCGCACCAACGCGAGCGCGTGGCGTCCGGCGGTTGTCATTCGCAATCCGGTCGCCCGCGCGCGCGGCGGCGTGGCTGAGCTCACGTTGCGCGCGACCATCGCAGACGTCGCGGTGGGGCCAGGCTCGGCGGGTCGTCAAGAGGCGCGTCGGCGCCTCGGAGGGTGGCGCGTGGAGGGCGTGCCGCTGCAGATCCTCTCGCGACGCGAGCACATCGAGCTCACGGAATCGCCGCGCGCGTACCCCGACGCGGATCATGTGGCCGAGGTGCGCGCGCTCGGCTGGGTTGGCGAGATCGGCGGGTACGTCGTCGAGACTCGCCTCCTGGGCGGCAAGGCGACGACGGTGACCGCTCCCACACCCGTCGTGGTCACCGGAACGACGCTGGACAACGGTCGCATCCGCGTCGACGTGAGTGACGACGGGCGTGTTACGCTCGCCGATCGCGAGCGTTCGCGCACTGTCGCGGATCTCCTGTCGTTCGAACGCATGCGCGACGTGGGCGACCTCTACACGCCGTCGCTCCGCGAGCGTCTGCCAGCGCCGAGCGCGTCGCGGATCCGCGTGTCGAAGCGCGGTCCGTTGCGTGGCGAGATCACGGTCGACTACGCGATCGGCACCGGGCGCCGCAGCGCCATCCAGTTGGTGCTACAGCTCGACGCCGGCTCCCGGGCGCTCCGCATCCACGTGCGCGGCGCGAATCACGAGCGCGACCAACGGTTGCGTGTGCGCATCGCGACCAGGCTGTCCGGCGCGTCCACGCTGGCCGACGCCGCGTTCCTCCCCGTGCGGCGCACCGCACTCGACGTGAGCGACGCCGATGCGGCGATGGAACGCGTCGTTCCCACTGCACCGCTGCATCGCTGGGTTGCGCGCTTTACGCAGGATGCGGGTTGTGCACTCGCGTCGGATGGCCTCGCCGAGTACGAGAGCACGCCGGATGGCGACATCGTCGTGACGTTGGTGCGTTCGGTCGGCGAACTCTCGCGCGCGGACCTGCCGGAGCGCCCGGGTCACGCCGGCTGGCCCGCACCCACACCGGATGCGCAATGCCTGGGCGCGTACGAGGCGCGCTTCGCCGTCATGCTTGTTGGCGCTGATGCAGCGGCTACGCGCGGGGAGATCGTACAGTTCGCGGAGGACGCGCTGATTCCCATCGTGGGCGAGACGTTGCGCTCCAATCTTCTCGACGCGCGGCGAGTCGGCGGCCTCGAACTGCATGGCGCCGGACTGGTGTTCAGCGCGGCGTTGCCGGCGCAGCGCGACGGGTGGTGCGTCCTGCGATGTGTGAATCTTCGCGAGGAGTCCGTCAGCGGTGAATGGCGGACGGGATGGACTGTAGAGCAGGCGGTGCGGGCTCGGCTCGATGAAACTCCTGGCGAGCCGCTCGCGGTTCATCACGGGGTGGTGAGTTTCGTCGCCGGACCGCGTGAGATCACCACGATTCTCGTTCGCTGAGATCCGTTGTGTCCCTTCTGTGGCCCGACCACGAGTCGGGGTCAGAGTCGGGGGTCAGAGTACTTTCGATTTCTCTGCACGTGGGATCAAAAGCCCGCGCGACTCTGACCCCGACTCTGACCCCCACGAGTTCTGTTCGTTACGCATAGATCTCAGCACCTCGCCAAGCGCGCGCGTCGCGTCGCCGATGCGACGCTCGCTCCATCCGCCAAAGCCGAGCAGCAGCCCGCTCCGGCGCTCGACTCCAGCGTAGCACGACGACAGCGCCGTCGCCGTCATGCCGCGCTCCGTCATGCGCGCCACCACCGCCACGTCATCAATTCCCGGCGGCAGCAGCGTCGCGACGTGCAGTCCCGCATCGGCATTGTGGACGGTGAGCAATCCTTCGCAGTGTCGAGCAAGCCCAGCGAGCAATGCGTTCCGCCGGCTCAGGTACAGCGTCCGCATTCGCCGTAGGTGACGCGCAAAGTGTCCTTCACGCAGGAAGTCCGTGAGCGCAAGCTGGTACAGCGTTGGTGAGAACAAGTCGAACGCCTCGCGCGCTTCGAGGAACGCGCCTGACAGCGGAGGCGGAACGACCAGGTACCCGATGCGAAGCGCGGGAAAGAGCACCTTGCTGAACGTGCCGACGTACACGACCCGGCCGTGCGCGTCCATCCCCTGGAGTGCACCGAGCGGACGGCTCACGTAGCGATACTCGCTGTCGTAGTCGTCTTCGATCACCCACGCCCCGCGTCGCTCGGCCCAGTCGAGCAAGGCGAGTCGCCGCGCCGCGGTCATCGACGCGCCGAGCGGGTACTGGTGCGACGGTGTGACGTATGCGGCGCGAATGCGGTTGCCTGCGGATGCGAGTGCAGCGACGTCGATCCCCTCGTCGTCCATCGCGACCGGCACGAGCTGCGCGCCACTCGTCCCCAACGCAGCGCGCGCACCCTGATAGCCCGGCTCCTCGATGGCCACGCCGTCTCCGCGCGCGAGGAGGACGGACGCGCAAATGCGCAGCGCCGCCTGTGAGCCTGACACGATGATCACCTGCGCGGCCTCGCACCGCACCGCGCGCGCCGTGCGCAGGTGCTCGGCGATCGCGGACCGCAGCGCCCCGAGTCCGGCTGGGTTGCCGTATGCCATGAGCGCGGGCTTCATCGCATGCGCGTGCCGCGCGACGAGGCGCGACCACGTCGTGTGCGGAAACGTGTCGAGCGCGGGGAGGCTCACGCGAAACGGCTTGAGGCCGCCGTCGTCACGTGTGCGCGGTGTCGCGCGTGCGGCGCGCGTCGGCTGCGCCGGTGCAGCCGTGCGACGCGAGAGCGGAATCGAGCGCATCGCGTCGTCCGGCAACGCGGCGCTGACGAATGTGCCGGAACCCGCGCGTCCCTCGAGGTAGCCTTCGTGCAGCAACTGGTCGTACGCCGTGAGCACTGGGAGCCGCGACACCGTGAGCTCCGCGGCCAGCATTCGCGTCGACGGGAGGCGCTGTCCGGGACGCAGCGAGCCGCCGAGGATGGCTCGGCGAACCCCGTCGTAGATCTGTTGGTGCAGCGGTGCTCGCGCCGCTCGATCGAGCGGAAGATGCGCCAGGATGTCTGGGCCGGCAGCCACTTTCGGTCGCCGACCCGCACGCAAAGTGGTCATGGCGGCAATATAACAAGTGGCGCTGGCTGGAGTACCGCTTTGTTGCCATCCTCCGTGCATGACGATACACGACGGGTCACACGACTTCGATTTTCTCCACGGCGCGTGGCGCGTGCGCAACCGACGCTTGCGTCACCGCCTATCCGGCTCCACCGAGTGGGTCGAGTTCGATGGGACGGCCGTCGAGCGGCCACTGTGGGACGGCCTGGCCAACATCGAGGAGTACGACGCGGACATGCCTTCGGGGCGCGCCCGCGGCCTCGCGCTGCGGCTCTACAATCCGCAGGCGCGTCAGTGGACCATCCACTGGTCCAGCAGCACCACCGGTGTGCTCGACACTCCGCTCACTGGCCACTTCGAGGATCGTCGCGGCGCGTTCTACGGCGTCGACGTGCATGATGGACGACAGGTGCTCGTCCGCTTCGTCTGGACCTCCATCTCCCTCGACGCGTGTCGGTGGGAGCAGGCCTTCTCAGCGGATGGCGGCACGACGTGGGAGACGAACTGGGTCATGGAGTTCAGCCGTGCCCACTGACGCCAGCGTCGCGTCCCGCATCGACGTCGTGCTCGCGCAGGTGTCGGACGTCGAGCTCCTCGCGCCGCTGTTCGACGCGTACCGGCAGTTCTACGGTGCCGCGTCGGACGTCACCGCAGCGAGTGGCTTTCTGTCGCTCCGGCTGCGGCGCAGCGAGTCGATTGTCCTGCTGGCCCGCTACGCACCCTCGGGTGCCAGCGAGCCACGAGCGGGGATTGGATTTGCGCAGCTGTACCGCTCGTTCTCGTCCGTCGCGCTCATGCCGAGTCTCATTCTCAATGACCTGTACGTCGCCGAGGCGTGGCGTGCGTGCGGCGTGGGCAGACGCTTGACGAACGAGGCCATCGCCTTCGCGACGAGCGAGCGTGCGGCGACGTTGGAGATCGCCACGCAGCACACGAATCACCGTGCGCTAGCGCTCTATGAATCGGTGGGTTTCGCGCGAGACCGTGAGTTCGTGCACCTGAGCCTCGCGCTGCAACCGTCAACCGCGAACGTGAGCGAACTGACGTGATGACCTTCGCACCTGGTGCGGTATCTCGACGGTCGCGCCGATTCGCGGCGTGCGTCGCGCTCTGCACCGTCGCGGCCTTTGGAGGAGCTGAAATGCCGGAGCCTGTGATCTCACCCAAGATCTCATCCATCATCGAGCTGCGGCAGTACACGCTGCGGCCCGGCAAGCGCGACGTCCTCATAAACATGTTCGACGCCGAGTTCGTCGAGCCGCAGGAAGCCGCGGGGATCACGGTGGTCGGCCAGTTCAGGAATCTCGACGACCCGAACAAGTTCGTGTGGGTCCGGGGCTTTCCCGACATGCCGTCGCGCGCGCAGTCGTTGACGGACTTCTATGGCGGTGCGCTCTGGAAGTCCCGTCGAGATGCGGCGAACGCCACCATCATCGACAACGACAACGTGCTGTTGCTTCGGCCCGTCAACCCGCAATCCGGCTTCGTCCTCGAGCGGGGCGAGCGTCCGGTGCGCGGCTCACCCGGGGCGGGGAAGGGCATCGTGATCGCCACCATCTATCACCTGGACCCGACGGACGATAAGGAAGCCGAGTTCGTGGTGTTCTTCGAGCGAGCGGTGGCGCCGCTGCTCGCGCGCGCCGGCGCGCCCGTCGTCGCCTCGTTCGTTCCCGAGCGCAGCGCCAATACCTTTCCCAGGCTACCAGTTCGCGAGGGAGAACACGTCTTCGTCTGGTTCAGCCGCTTTGCCAGCGTGGAGGCGTACGAACAGTTCACGACGTCGCTCGCGGCGCTGCCTGCATGGCGAGACTCGGTCGCGGTGGAGCTGAGCGCGAAGATCCGCGAGCCGCAGACGATGCGGCTGTCACCCACTGCGCGGTCGCTGCTGCACGGCATCTGACCACCGAAGCGAAGGATCTGCACTTGCTGTCGAGGACCGGTTCGTCGCATCCGACTCACGAGGGCACTCGTTTACCGCAGAGGACGCAGAGGAGCAGAGGTACGCAGAGGAAAAGCAACATCGGAATCGTCTCGCCGACCATTTCAGCTGTTGCTTCAGCGTGCCAGACGTCATCGACTCGTCACGTCATCAAAGCGTGGTTCTTGCAGTCCTCTGCGAACCTCTGCTCCTCTGCGTCCTCTGCGGTGAGCGTGTAGTCTGAGGGCTCATCAACCCAGCGACGGGACCTTCTCCTCCGGTCCCGCGCCCGTCGCGTAGATTCTCCGCCATGACAAGCGACGAACATCCGACGCTCGCCCTGCTGCGGACGGCACTGCTGTCCATTCTCTGGATCGGGCTGCTGGGTACTGAGGCCGAGCTGCTGCTGTTGAAGCACACGGATGGTCGCTGGCAGCTGTTTCCCGTCATACTCGGTGCGCTCGCCATGCTGGTACTTGCGTGGTACGGCATTCGTCGAAGCGCCGCGTCCTTGCGATCCATACAGGGCGTCATGCTGCTGTTCCTGGTCGCCGGCGCGATCGGCGTGTATCAGCATTTCGACGGGAATGTGGCGTACGAGAAGGAGTCGGACCCATCACTATCCGGTCGCGCGTTGTATCAGAGTGCAGCGATGGGAGCGACGCCGACGCTTGCGCCCGGCGTCATGGTCCAGCTCGCGCTCATTGGTCTCGCGTTCGCCTTTCGTCACCCACAGCTCACCTCCAAGGGAAGCAAATCATGAAGATCAGCATCAAGGCATTCACCACGCTCCTCGTCCTGGCGCTGTCGTCATCCGCGACCGCGCAACTCGGGCGGCAGCAGGGTCTCGTGGAGCCGAACGTCGCGGCGGACAGCGTCCTGGTGGCGCTGCCCCACATGACGCCCGCGCTTGCGCAGTCGCTCAAGGATGCGAAGCCGATCCTGAGTGTCGTCGCGCTCGACAGCATTCTCGCGTCCAAATCGGTGACCAAGGCCCAGCGCGCGGAGCTACTCGGGCGGATGTTCGTGCATGTCGACGTGAACCGAGGCACCGATGCGGAGTTCCTGCTGATTCCAGGCATGGACGCGAACAAGCTCAAGGCGATCAAGGCGGGGCGTCCGCACAAGTCGTTTGCGAATCCGGAGGTCGCGCGCATCGAGCAGTTCGTGTTCATCCCGGTGGAGCTCAACACGTTCGTGAACGAGACGATGGACACCTTTGCGAGCATCGGCGTCGGCACGCGTCAGTGGAAGCGCGAGTTTGCCGAGTACCGTCCGTGGACGTCGATGGAGCAGTTCGATCGGGAGATTTCGAAGTATCTGCGGAGCCGGCCGAATGAGCTGAAGCGCCTCGCGCGGTACGTGATCATCGAGCCGTCGAAGTAACGGGAGTGGGGCGGGCCTCGCGCACGCACGGCGCGGCTCGCCCTATCGCTCACCGGCGAGCCGGTCGCGCCACGCGTCTCCGAGCAGCGTCGTCGCGAGCACGGTGAGCACCAGCGCGATGCCCGGCGCGAGCGACACCCACGGCGCCACGACGAGCAGGTCGCGCCCACCCGCGATCATGTTGCCCCAGCTCGGCGCCGGCGGTTGGATACCGAGCCCCAGGAACGAGAGCCCGCTCTCGAGCAGGATCGCATTGCCCACGCCAAGTGTCGTCGCGACGATCGCGGGTCCCACCGCATTCGGCAGCACGTGGCGCAGCAGCACACGCAGCGACGACGCGCCGAGCGCCGATGCTGCCGGCACATACGGACGGCTCCGCACCGAGATGACTTCCGCACGCACCAGTCGCGCGATGCCCATCCAGCCCGTGAGCGCGAGCACCACGAGGATCGTCTGAAGGCCTGGTTGCCACAGCGCGACGCCCACCAGCAACAGCACGAGACGCGGCAGCGCGAGCAGGACGTCCGCCGCCGCGGTCACGGCGCGATCCGCCAGCCCCTCGCGCCAACCGGCCAGCGCGCCGAGCAGCGTGCCAATCGCGCCGGCGGCGAGCGAGCCCACCACGCCCACGAGCAGCGACAACCGCCCCGCGAGCATCATTCGCACGAACAGGTCGCGCCCGAACCGGTCCGTGCCCAGCACGTGGAACGCGCCAAGGTCATCGCGTCCAAGCGGCGACACGAGGCGACGCGCCAACACGTCGTCGATGCGCAGTGGGTCGCGCGCCGCGAGCATCGGCACCAGGATCACCGCCACTCCAAGCGCGACCAGTACGCCGAGCGAAAACACCTCGACGCGTGTCGCCCGGCGAAACACGTAAACGCTCACGAACGCACCCGCGGATCCGCCCACGGCAGCAGCGCCTCGGCGGTGAGGTTCGCGACGATCACCAGCGCCGCAAACGTCGCCGCGCAGCCCATCACCACCGGATAGTCCCGCGCGACGATCGACGTCACCATCAGCCGGCCCATCCCCGGCCACGCGAAAATCGTCTCGACGAACACCGATCCGGCCACGGTGCCCGGCAGCGCGAGCGCGAACAACGTGAGCAACGGTGCGCGAAGGTTCGACAGCAGGTGCCGGCCGTAAACACGTGCTGCTCCCCCACCCTTGGCGCGCGCGGTGCGCATCCAGTCGGAGCCGATGGCGTCGAGCGCGCCCGTGCGCACGTAGCGCGCAACACCCCCCGCGCCGATGGCCGAGAGCAACGTGACGGGCAGGATCGAGTGTCGAATCAGATCGGCAAGATGCGCCATGCCGGCCAACTCGGCACCCGGAGTGTTCATGCCGATGGCCGGAAGCCTGAAGACCAGCGGCAGGCTCCACGACGACGCCAGATAGGTGAAGCACGCGATGGCCCCGAGACCCAGCCAGTACGCGGGAGCCGCGACGAGCAGCACGCTCGACATCGTCAGCGCGAAGTCCAGCCCCGTTCCTCGGCGCGCTGCCTGCACCAGGCCGACGGCGGTGCCAACGAGAAATGACAGGAGCAGCGATGCGGCACCGAGTCCCAACGACACCGGCAACGCGTCGCCGATGACCGCGCGCACCGGGCGGCGATCCACGAAGCTCGTACCGAGGTTTCCGCCGAGCGACTCGCGCAGCCAGCGTGCATATTGCACGGCGAGGGGCCGGTCGAGCCCAAGTTCGCGCCGCATGGTCGCCGCCTCGCGCGCGCTTGCGCCCGCGGGAAGCAGGAACGTGGCTGGATCGCCCGGAGCCAGCCGAAGGAGCACAAAGGTGAGCGATACCACGCACCAGTACAACGCGACGGCGCGGACGAGGGCACGCGCGAGAGCAGGGGAACGCACGCGGTGATATCGCCCAGCGCGCGAAGCGCGTCAACGCCGTCGCGTATCGTCCGCATCGCGGTGCTCCTCGCCGGCATCGCCGCCGCGGACGCGTGCATCGCACCCCAGCGCGCCGAGGGAATCCTCGTCATGGCGTCTGGCGCCGACCTCGAGTCCGCGAACCCGCTCGTCACCGTGCATCCCCTGTCGCGACAGGTGCAGCGCTACGCGTTGTTCGTGACCCTCGTGCGGTACGACTCGCTGCTCGTGCCGCAGCCGTACTTCGCGCGACGCTGGAGCTGGAGCGACGCGCAACGCACGTTGACCATCGTCGTGTCGCCGGACCTGCAATGGCACGACGGCGTGCGCTCCACCGCGCGTGACGCCGCATTCACGTTGCTCGCCGCTCGCGATCCGGCCACCGGATTCTCGCGCGCCACCGAGCTGTCCGCGCTCGACACCGCACTCGCGACGGACGACACCACACTCGTCCTCCGCTACCACGTCGCCCAGCCTCGCCTGCCAGCGCTGCTCGCCGAGCTTCCACTCGTCCCCGAGCACCGGTTGAAGGACGTTGCCCATCGCGACATGCGTGTCGCTCCATGGAACGACGCGCCCGTCGGCAACGGCCCGTTCCGCTTTGTCTCCCGGAAGCGCGGTGCACGCTGGACGTTCGCGCGCAACGACGCGTTCCCACTATCGCTCGGCGGCCCGCCAGCGCTCGCGGGGTTCGTCGTCGCCGTTGTGGATGAAGCGACCACCAAGTTCGCCGGACTCGCCAGCGGAGAGCTCGACGTCGCCGGCATTTCGCCGACCATGGCGTCCCTGGTCGACCGTGACCGCGCGCTCCAGTTGCTCACGTATCCCGTCTTGTTCGGCACGACGCTCTGCTTCAACACCACGCGTCCGCCATTCGACGACGACCGCGTGCGCCGAGCCGTCGCGCGTTCGCTCATGCGCGCGCGCATCGTGGACATCGCGCTCGCGGGGTACGCGCGCCCGGCGTCGTCGCCCGTGCCACCGGACAGCCCGCTCGCGTGGGCAGCGCCCGTCCAGCGCGACACCGCGCAGGCCGACTCCCTGCTCGACGCGGCCGGTTGGCGTCGCGGTGCGGATGGCATCCGCGGCCGTGGCGGGCGTCCGTTCGTCGTCGAGCTCCTCACCGTGGGCAGTGGTGACAACGTCGCCGAGCAGCTCGTGCAGGCAGACCTCGCGGCGCGCGGCATCACGGTGAATGTGCGCCAGACGGAGATGGGCGCCTTTCTCACGGCGGCCCGCGCGACGACGCGAACATTCGACATGCTGATCACCGGCGTGCCTGGCGATCTCTCGCTGTCGTACGTGAGCGCCATGTTCGCCGGCGCGCAGAAGGGCGGCACCCTCGACTACACGGGCTTCCACTCGCCCATCGTTGACGCGCTGCTCGGCGAGGCAGCGGCCGCGCCCGAGGGTGCGCGTCGCGTGGCCGCGTGGCGCAACGTGCAGGTCGCGCTGGACTCGCTCGCGCCCGCCACATGGCTCTATCACTCGCGCGGTGTGCAGGGCCTGTCGCGACGCGTGCACGGCGTGCGGATGGACCTGCGCGGCGAGCTGGTCACGCTGCACGACTGGCGGCTCGTGTCACCCGGAACGGGGACATGAGCCTCCTCGTCTCCGCAACCCACCTGCACGCGCGCTCGGCGATCGCGCGCCATGAGCTCGCGTCGCTGGCGAGTGGACTGCGCGCCGAGCTGACGCCACTCGTCGACGCTCCGCCCGACGTGCCGCGCGAAAAGGCGCTGCTCTCGCGCGCCGGCGGACGCTGCACCATCGACGGCGCGCTCCTGCGCTTCGACCCGTACGATCCACGGCACTTCTGCCCGGTGTGCGGACGCGAGTACGCCGGCGGCCTGCACGATCGCTTCCGTCTCTACTGGTACCAACTCTGGCTCGGCGAGCGCGTCATGCATGCCGCGCTCCTCGGCGTCCTGCTCGACGATGCGGCCTGCCGGTCTGCCGCCGTCACGCTGCTGGACCGCTACGCCGAGCAGTACCTGAAGTATCCGAACGCGGACAACGTGCTCGGTCCCTCTCGGCCGTTCTTCAGCACGTACCTCGAGTCGATCTGGCTGCTGCAGCTCATGCTGGCGCTCGACTTCCTCGAGACGGGTGCGCCCTCGCAGGAGGTCGCGTCGCTTGGCGCGCGCATTCGCGACCGCCTCATCGCGCCGAGCGCGGCGATCATCGCGTCGTACGACGAGGGCATGTCCAACCGCCAGGTGTGGAACAACGCCGCACTCATGGCGGCTGCACGCCTGCTCGACGACCGCGTCCTGTTCGACAACGCACTCCGTGGTCGCAGCGGCCTGCACGGCCACCTGGTCAATGCGCTGCTGTCGGACGGAAGCTGGTATGAGGGGGAGAACTATCATTTCTTCGCGCATCGCGGACTCTGGTACGGCGCGCAGCTCGCACGACAGGCCGGACATTTTCTGCCCGCCGCGCTCGACGCGCGATTTCGCGAGGGGTTCGCCGCGCCGTTTCGCACGGTGCTCCCCGACATGACGTTCCCGTCGCGCCGTGACTCGCAGTACGCCGTGAGCGTGCGCCAGCCACGCTTCGCCGAATCGTGTGAGTTGGGCCTCGCGGAGCAGGACGACTCGCGGCTCACAAGCATGCTCGCGCGCCTGTACGGCGACAGCGTGCCGCGCGGCGACACCGGACGCGCCTCATCATCCGCGGACGTGGAGCGCAACCTCGGCGCCTCGGCCCTGCGTCGCGATGACCTCTCGTGGCGCTCGCTGCTCTGCGCGCGGCCCACGCTGCCGCCTGGCGAAGCACAGACGCTGCATTCTGATCTCTTGCCCGCTCAGGGACTGGGCGTCCTCCGGCGCGAGCGCGGCGGCGTCTACGTCTCGCTCGACTACGGGCATCCTGGCGGTGGTCACGGGCATCCTGATCGCCTCAACCTGACGCTCGTCGCGAACGGCCACCGGTGGTTTGATGATCCGGGCACTGGCTCGTATGTCGATCCGTCGCTGCACTGGTATCGTAGCACGCTCGCGCATCATGCGCCGTTGGTGGACGGACATTCGCAGCGGCCCGTGCACGGCGACCTGCTCGCGTTCGCGGACGACGACTCCGAGGGGTGGATCTACGCGCAGGCGGAACTCGCGCCTGGTCTCACGGCGCGCCGCACCGTGGTCGCGCTTGGCGACTATATCGTCGACGAGCTCCAGTGGGGGAGTGCGGAACCGCATGAGATCGCGCTCCCGATTCACGATGTGGATCTCCCTGCCACGACCCTGCGCACGCCATTCCCCATGCTAGGCGGGACCGGTGTCGAGGACGGATTCGACTTCCTCACGGACACGGCGCGTGTCTCGCTTCCGCAGGGAGGCGTCGTCAAGCTGCTGAGCGTGCGCGATCATGGCGTACAGCTCGACGGATGGGTGTTTACGGACGAGGGCTGCTCTGTGTGGAGCGCCACGACCCCGCCACCGCCAGTGCGTGACGGTCCGATGCCGATGCTCCTGTTGCGGCACGTGGCTGCCACGGCGGCGTTCCTCGCCGTGTGGAGTTGGGACGGGGGCGTCAGTTTCGCCCAGCGCGAAGGCGAAGTGCTTGTGGTCCAGCGCAGCGATGGGTCGAGGCACCGGCATCGGCGCGTCGCCAACGGGTGGCTGGTGGAGATTGCCGACGGCGAGCACCGCCGCATCGTGGAGCTCGGCGGCCAGGCGTCGCGGTCACCGGCCGGCGCCGACGCGTCCGACGGACGTGCCACGCCGCCGCGGTCCGCGCCACCCGCCGTCCTGCACGCGCTGCCGGCGGGGATCGAGCTGGGCGAGCCGCATTACCGGCGTTCGGAAGTCACCTGGCAGGGCGCGGGCGCACCGCGCGCCATCGTGTCGGTGGACCGCCTTACGCCGGGCACGGTGCAGGTCGTCGTGGACGTGCTCGCGTCGCACCGGCTCTTCGTTCCCCTCTCCGTGGAGAACCAGCTCGACAACGAGCCCGCATCCATCAACGGTGACAGCGTGCAGCTCTACGCCATGGCCGGATCGCGGAATGTGGGAGTGCTGCTCGTGCCCGACGGACCGTCGGTGGCCTCGCGTCTCGTGGACGGGTGGGCCAACAACCTGGCAGTCGACGCGAAATGGCGGCCCACCGCATCGGGCTATTGCCTCGAGGCGACGATCCACATCGACGGCCGCACGCCCGAGTTCTCCCTCGACGTGCTCGTCAACGACGTCGCGCCCGGCCGAGCCCGTCGTCGCGGACAGCTCGTGCTCTCCGGCGCGCAGGGGGAATTCGTCTATCTTCGGGGAGACCGCCACGACCCGTCGCGGTTGCGCCGCTTCTCGCTCACGAATGCCTGACACTCGCCTCTCCAGCATTTCCGTCGTCCTGTTCGAGCCGCAGAACCCCATCAACATCGCCGCTACCGTGCGCGCGATGAAGAACATGGGGTTCTCGTCGCTGCGCCTGGTCCGGCCGTGCCCCTACGATCCCGCGCGGCTCGAGGGCATCGCGCACGACACGTGGGACATCATCCACACGATCGAGCACTACGACGACTTCGATGCGGCCGTGGCCGACTGCGTGCGCCTCGCTGGCTTCACCGCGCGGCGTCGCGCCGCAAAGTGGCGCCTCATCGATCCCAAGCAGGCGGCGGACGACGTGCTCGGCTACACCGAGGCCGGCCGCGTCGGCATCGTGTTCGGCCGCGAGGATCACGGTCTGCCCAACGAGATCCTCGATCGACTGCACGCCGTCGTCACCATACCCACGACGGACCACGCGTCGCTCAATCTCGCGCAGGCCGTCCTCATTGCCCTCTATGAGCTGCACCTCGCGTCCGGCGACGCCACACGCGTCTTGCGCGGACCCCGCAAGGAAGCGCCACCGCCAACCGCGGCGCTCTTTGAGCGCTATTTCGCCGAGATGCACAACGCGCTCGAGGCGGTGCAGTTCTTCAAGACGCGATATCCGGAGCACATCATGCGCTCCATCCGCGCCATCACGTACCGCGCCGAACCGGACGACCGCGAGCTCTCGCTGCTCCGCGCCATCGCGCTGGAAGTGGTGCGGTTCCTCGAGCGCACGGGCACCATCGAGCGCACGCTCTCGCCCGACGTCTCGCCGCGCCAGCCCCGTCATGTCACCGGGCGCGACACGAGCGAGCATTGACTTGACGCTCGCGCGCGCCCCCTTTTTCGCACATGGCACTCTCTCGATTCTTCGGCCGCGGCCGCGACGCAGCACCCACTCCTCCTCCAGAGCCCGAACCAGACGGTGACGCCGCGGCGGTCGACGACGAGTCCGTCGACGCCGAGTCGCTGCCGGAGGCGGCGGTCGATCGCAGCTGGTTGCTCCGCGCGGAAGCGGTGTTGCCCACGGGCGCGTCCACCGGGAGCAAGCGCGCGGAGTCCCTCTATGGCGACGTGTTCGACGACCTCCCCACGCACTTCCACTCGGCGCGCGGTGCGCGCATCACGGACGTCAACGGCGTCCAGTTCCTCGACTGCACGATGGCGCTCGGCTCCGTTGCGCTCGGGTACGGTGAGCCCAAGGTCACGCAGGCGGTGGTGGAGTCGGTCACGCAGGGCAACGTCTCCGCGCTCTCCAGTTGGCGCGAAGTCGAACTGGCCGAGCGGCTGTGCGGGCTCATTCCGTGCGCGGAAGGCGCGCAGATCCTCAAGACGGGCGCCGAGGCAACCGCCGCGGCCGTGCGGCTCGCGCGGACGTACACCGGACGCGACCACGTCATCGCGAGCGGCTACTTCGGCTGGCACGACTGGTGTTCTGATGCGCCTGGGGTACCGGCGTCGGTGAAGCGCGATGTAACGCGCGTCCCGTTCGATGACGTCGGCGCGCTCGAAGCGGCAGTCACGGCCGCTGGTGCCTCGCTTGCCGCCATCGTGCTCGAGCCGGTGGTGGAACGCGAGCCGTCCATCGAGTGGCTCACGCGGGCGCGCGCGCTGTGTGACGCGAGCGGCGCCGCGCTGATCTTCGACGAAGTGAAGACGGGATTTCGCGTCGCGCCTGGCGGGTATCAGGAGGTGTGCGGCATCACGCCGGACCTCGCGTCGTTCGGCAAGGCAATGGCGAATGGATTCCCTGTCGCTGCGGTGGTGGGACGCCAGGCCCTGATGGAGGCGGCTCGGACGACGTGGATTTCCTCCACGCTCGCGAGCGAATCGTCGGCTCTCGCGGCGGCGCTCGCAGTCCTGGACTGGCACGACGAAGCCGACATCTGCGCGACGCTCGCGGAGACGGGTCGCGAAATGCGCGCGGCGGTGGATCGCGCGATCGTCGCCAGCGGCATCGAGGGTGTGTCGACGCGCGGTGTCGATACCATGTGGCTCATCGATTGGGCGGACTCGGCGCTCGAGAGCCAGTTCATCGCCGGCGCGATGCGGAGCGGCGTGCTGTTCAAGCGCGGCGCCTACAACTTCGCGGCCATCGCGCACGACGAGGCGGCGCTGCTGGACATCGAGAGCGCGGCGAGTGCCGCGATCGTCGGCATCCTGGAGGGCGACGACGAGTGAGTGGTGACGCGCCACTCGGCGGAGACTTGCCGCTCATCGACGCGCATGCGCACTTCTATCACGCACACGCCGGTCGCGCTGACTGGGCTCGCGTGAATGAGTCGCGCCTGCGAGCCGGTGACCGCATCGGCATTCGGTATCACGTCGCCAGCGTGCTCGGCTCGTATGGCCACACGTCGCCCACGTATTTTCCGTCTCCCGCCGACGTCTCGGCAGGCAACGACGCCATGCGCGCGATCGCTGGCGCCGAGTCGCATCGCGTGCGTTGGTACGTCACGGTGAATCCGAATCACACGGCGCACGCGCTCGCCGAGATCGAACGCGGCGTCGCATCGGGCGCCATCGGCGTCAAGCTCCTCGCGAGCCGTCGCGCCGATGATGCATTGCTCGATCCCATCTGCGAGATCGCGTTCGAGAAGAAGCTGCCCGTGTTGCACCACATCTGGCAGCATCGCACGCGCGAGTGGCCGAACCAGGAAATCTCCGATGGGCGGGATCTGGTGAATCTCGCGACTCGGCATCCGCACGTGGATTTCATTCTCGCGCACCTCGGCGGGGGTGGCGACTGGGCGCACACGCTTCCCGCCGTCCGCGACACGGCGAACGTCTATCCGGATCTGTCTGGGAGCGGCGTGGATCGCGGCATGCTCGACGCGGCCCTCGAAGTACTTGGCCCATACCGATTGCTGTGGGCATGCGATCTCACGATGGAAACTGGCCTCGCCAAGCTGCGTGCGCTGGAGGTTATTGGCTTGAGTCCGCACGACGTGGCCCTCATCCGATGGCGCAACGCGATGCGGCTATTTTCGGCGGCAAACTTTCCCACGTGTGTGCACGAGTTTGACAACGTTATTGCAGTCCGGGAACGCGCGTGATCGACTGCGCCGCGTATATCGGACCGTACCCCTTTCGCCAATTGCCACATCCCGATCCGGACGTGCTCGTGCGTGTCCTGGAGCGCGAGGGGCTCGCTGGCGCGTGGGTCGGCTATCTCCCTGCGGCGTGGCAGCGCGATCCCGCCCCCGGCAACGACGCACTCTTCGCCGCGCTCGCGCCGCACGAAACCTTGCGTGCCGCGCCCGTGGTGCGGCCGGACTGGCCCGCGTGGGAGCGCACCCTGCGTGACGTGGTCGCCCGGGGCGCCGCGGCCGTGCGCGCGTATCCGATGCACTGGGGGATGGGCGCGCACGACCCCGCCATGCGCGCGCTCGCGCTCGCCTGCGGCGACGTCGGCATTCCGCTCGTGCTCACCGTTCGGTTCGAGGACCTGCGGCAGCGCTCGCCGCTCGACGTCGCCGGCGACCTTACGGCCGCCCACATCCGCGCCCTCGCCCGAGTCCACGCGTCCGTGCGGCTGGTGATCCTCGGCGCCGGACGCGAGCTCCTCGAGGAGACGCACTGGGGGCTGACGCCAGAAGAGCAGGGGCGCGTTCACTGGGACTTCGCGTGGATCTGGGGTCCGCCAGAGGATCACCTGGCTCACCTGTTTCGCACGGTTAGCGCCGAGCGCTTCGTATATGGAACGCACTGGCCGTTGCGGCTCGTGCAGAATCCGCGCGCCGGACTCGACCTGTTGCCCGACGAGTTTCGTTCCGCAGGCATCACCGATGCATTCGTCCTCGGAGCTTCGGTAGGGAAAACACCGACTTGACCTATGCCGCCGCTCCGGGGAGCTTACGCGGTTGCAAGTTCTCCCAATGTCCTTGACCCCATCGCGATGACGCAGCGAAGGAAGTGGGCTGCGATCCCAGGGCTGCTTCTCCTGGCGATCGGTGCCGTCGTGCTGTCCGCCTATAGTGGCGCCTCCTCCTCGCAGGGCAACGCTCCCACTCAACCGATCGCCTTTCCGCACCCCAAGCACGCCGGTGCGGTTGCCAAGGGCGGCCTCGGGATGAATTGCCTCTATTGCCACAACACCGCGAACAAGTCGTTTGACGTCGGCATGCCCGCCGTGAACACGTGCATGGGCTGCCACACTGCCGTCTCCGGGACGACGGACCAGGGCAAGGCCGAGATCACCAAGCTGCGCAAGTACGCCGCTGACGCGCGCCCGATTCCGTGGGTGCGCATCCACAAGGTGCCGGAGTACGTGCACTTCCCGCACGTGCGCCACGTGAACGCCGGCGTCACCTGCCAGAGCTGCCACGGTCAGGTCGACGGCATGACGAAGGTCTCGCAGGCGTCGTCGCTGAACATGGGGTGGTGCGTCAACTGCCACGTGAACGGCTACGACCCCAAGGAAGGCATGAAGGCCGCCGGCTACGACAGCGTTCCCCCGGCCAATTATGCTGGTGGCGTCGCGTACGGTACGTCCGGCTCCTTTGCCGGCATCATGACCACCGGACCCGCGTCGGCCACCTCCGCCAGCGCGTCCGCCACGGCGGCGCCGCAATCGGCCACGCGCACCGTTGCCGCCACGACACCGTCGTCGGAGCGCCGCCGCGCCCGGTACGACTGTGCGTCCTGTCACTACTAGCTCGGCCGAGGAACCTCCGCTCATGAGCAACGACACGGGGTCGAAAGGCGTCAAGCGCCGCGACTTCCTGAAGGTCCTTGGTGCTGCCGGCGCCACCGTCAGTACCGTCGGCTGCGGCACTGACCACGTCAACAAGCTGATCCCGTACGTGGTCCATCCGGACCAGACGGTGGCCGGCGTCTCGACGTTCTACGCCACCACATGCCGCGAATGCGCGGCGTCGTGCGGTATTCTCGCAGAAACGCGCGACGGCAAGACGACGAAGCTCGAGGGAAATCCCGAGCACCCGCTCAACAAGGGCGCGCTCTGCGCGCGCGGCCAGTCCGCGCTCCAGGGCCTGTACAATCCGGATCGCCTCCGCGGCCCGATGGTCAAGGAGAACGGCGCCTGGAAGGCCATCGCGTGGGACGCGGCACTCACGCTCGTCAGCCAGAAGCTCGGTGAAGTGCGGAGTCGCGGTGGCGCGGCCGGCGGTGTGTTCCTCAACCAGCACGAGACGGGCAGCTTTCCCGGATTCCTCGACAGCTGGCTCGCGGGCTTCGGCATGCGCGCGCATCTCAGCGTGGATTTCGAGGCCGACAGCGCCGTCATCGAGGCCAACCGCCGCACGTATGGCGTGGCCTGGCCGAAGCTCTCCTTTGGCGACGCGAAGCTCATCGTCTCCATCGGCGCGGACTTCCTGGAGACGTGGGGCATGTCGGTGCCGCAGCAACTCGACTTCGCCGACGCGCGCGCGAAGATCGAAGGTGCGCCCCGCTTCGTGTACATCGGTGCGCGGAGATCTCTCACTGGCTTGAACGCCGACCAGTGGATCGCATGTAAGCCCGGTAGTGAGCTCGCCATCGCGAATGCGCTCGCCGGCAAGGGCTCCATCGGCGACGCCGCGAAGGAAAGCGGCGTCGCCGAGGCCACACTCACGCGCCTTCAGCAGGAGCTTGCCTCCGCGAAGCCGGCGCTCGTGCTCTCTGGTGTCTCCACCGCCAACGCGCTCGACGTCGCACTCGCCGTCGCCGCGATCAACCAGGCGAGCGGCGCGGTCGGTACCACCATTCGTCCCGCAGAAGCCGCGACGGTGTTCGATGGCGCAGCGTCGTTCGCCAGCGTGATCGAGACCACCGAGCAGATGCGCGCGGGAGAGGTGCCCATCGCCTTCGTGCGCGGCGTCAATCCCGCGTACAACCTTCCCGTCACGGTGAAATTTGCCGAGGCCTTCGCGAAGGTGCCGTTCAAGGTCAGCTTCTCGATGTATCCGGACGAGACCACCGAGCTGTGCGACCTGGTGCTTCCGGATTTGCATTCGCTCGAGTCATGGGGCGACGCGCAAAGCGGCGTGAACACGATGTCGCTGCAGCAGCCCGCCATGGACCCGGTCTTCGCGGGTACGCGCGCAACGGCGGACGTCCTCATCGCACTGGCGCAGAAGGATCCCGCCAACGCCGCGAAGTATCCGCAGAAGGACTACCGCAACTGGTTGATGGGCCGCTTTCCCGGCGGAATGACGGCGTTCACGTCTGCGCTGCAGAAGGGCGTCGCGGCCGGGTCGCTTCCCGGTCGTACCGCCGCGGCAGTGCCCGCAATGCTCTCGTCGCAGCCAGCACTTGCTGAAACCTCCGGCGACTTCTTCCTCGTCACGTACCTGTCCCCGGTGCTCGGCGACGGGCGCGGCGCCAACAAGCCGTGGCTCCAGGAGCTTCCGGATCCCGTCACCAAGGTGCTCTGGAGTTCATGGGTCGAGATCCATCCGGAGACCGCCACCCGTCTCGGCATCGAGCGCGGGGACATCGTGGAGGTCAAGACGGCCAGCGGCACCGTGCGCGCGCCGGCCTACCTGTATCTCGGCATCCGCACCGACACCATCGCCCTCGCCATCGGCCAGGGGCACAGCTCCGTCGCCACGCTCGCGGAGCATGGCGGCAAGAACGCCAACGTTCCCACGCAATGGGGCTACGGCCGCTACGCACGCGCCATCGGCGTGCGCGCGCACGACCTGCTCGGTGCCGGTACGAACGTCGCTGGTGGATTCGTCCTTACGAGCACCAAGGCATCGCTCACGAAGACAGCGGACCACGACACGCTGGTCTCCACGGAAGGCTCCGCGCGACAGCACGGCCGCGGCATCTCGCGGGCGATTCCGCTCGAGGAGCTGCTGAAGGGCGGGGAAGCGGCCGGGCACGGCGGTCACAACATCGCCGGCGACGCCGACCGATCCTTCCTGCCGGGACTCCGCTCGCCCGTCGCTGCGGAGGCGCAAGGCCAGCTCGGCGCCAATTCATCGGCGGATCGCGGCACGGAGAAGGGCATGTACGCGCCGGCGCACTGGTCGGGCATGGCCAACCGTCGCTGGGCCATGACCGTCGATCTCGCGCGCTGCACCGGCTGCTCGGCATGCGTGACCGCGTGCTACGCCGAGAACAACATTCCAACGGTGGGTGCGTCGTGGCAGAACGCGACCGTGTACGCCGTGGCCAAGCCGGGTTTCAACATCACGCGCGGTCGCGAGATGAACTGGCTGCGCCTCGAGCGCTACTTCGAGGGCGCGGACGACGGCCACTTCACGGAGGATTTCGAGGCACGCTTCGTCCCGATGCTCTGCCAGCATTGCGGCAATGCACCCTGCGAACCCGTGTGCCCTGTGTACGCGACCTATCACGCGCCGGACGGCCTCAACGTGCAGGTCTACA
>JANOIJ010000371.1:0-8270 GCA_031407575.1 Gemmatimonadaceae bacterium
GCGGTTGTTGCGCACGGAGCAACTGGCGCGCGTGTCGCCCAGGCGCGGGATGACGCGCGAGGTGCCCGCGCACAGCGGGACGTTGAAGACGCGCGAAATTGCGCCGGCGTTGTCCACGACGAGCGTGTCCACGACGTCGCCGGCGAGTCCAAGATCGTTGACGTCGGCGTTGAAGGCGCGCGAAATGGCATCGCGCTCGGTGTTCAGGCTGTCGAGTCCCTGGAACTTCTTGCCGCGGAAGGTCGAGTCGGGCGTGGCGCCTGGACGCACGAGCAGCGTCTCCGGCGCAAAGGCGATGCGATTCTCGGAGATGTCGCCGAGGTCGACGATGAGGGTGGGGTTTGTGGTGCGACGCGCGGCGCTGGTGTCGACGAGCGTCCAGAACTCGAGGTTCTCGGAGCGCGTGAGGTCGACCCCGCTGGGGCTGAGCACCGTGCGCACGGAGCGAAAGCGACGTCCAGTCGGCGCGTTCGGAACGGTCCACGCATACGAGCGGGTGGTGGGATCGTAGCGTCCGCCCACGCTGAGGGGATAGAGCGTGAGCCACAGCAGTTGCTCGTTGGTGGAGAACGAAATGCCCGCCAGCGTCGCGTTCTGGTCGATGCTGTCGCTCTTTACGAGCACCGGGGATCCGCTCGCCGACGCGCCGTTGTTCTGGTAGGCGATGGTGGACGCGCGGCGGAGATCGAACGGGTTGGCGCCGTAGAGCCTGGGAATGGCGCGTCCGTCGGCCGGCTGGCTGGAGAGCGACCAGAACTGGTCGGAAAGATTGACGGTGATGCCCGCCTCGCCCTCGAAGTCCTCGACGTACGGCTGGCCCTTTGAGTCCACATGCGGACGACTCGTCGCGATCTCGCCCTGCATGCTGATGTGCGACTTCGCGGTGGTGCTCACGAAGGGCAGCTTGTTCACCAGTCGCGTGAGCGGTGCGACCTCCCACGCGAGCTGCGCATTCACGCCCGCGATGAGCGACGACACCGGCTCGAATCCCAGCTGCGGTCGCGTGAAGTTCGTCACCTGCGACTGCTGCACCGCGATGAAGTTGAGCTCACCGTTCGGCAGCGCGAGACTGCTCGTGAGCCCGTACATGGTCGTCGGCGATTTCGCGAAGAGCGGATTCTCCTCGAAGCGCACCGTCACCGTGCGTTGGCGGCGGAACAGCGTGTCCGGCCGCGCGAAGGTGAGGCGACCCAGCTCGTAGTCCACGCGATAGTCGACGTCGCGAAGGAGTGGGCGACCATCCATCACCACGCGCTCCGAGCCGCGACGCACCTGCACGCTGCCGAGCATGATGGCGCCCGCGTCGGTGCCGGCTTCGGTCTGGTAGCTGACCTTCAGGCGATAGACGTTGGGCGGATGCTGGGAGGAGTAGAGGTATTCGCCCGGCGATGTGTACACGGCTTCGTTGCTCGGATTGCCGGGCTCCACGAGCCCCGAGTCCTTGCGCGCGAAGGGCTGCAGCGCGGGGAAGACGACGAAGTGGTCGCGGATGATGCGGCCGCTGTTGCTCGTGCTCGTCGTCGGGAATGCGGTGAGCGATGCGGCGCTCGCGAGGCCCGCAGTTCCGCCCGCCGCGGCGCTGTAGTTCGGATCCGACGGACGCGGCCACAGGCGGTTCTCGATGTCGAAGTCGGACGGATTGGTGGACTGCGCGAGCCCGAACATCTGGAGAAAGGTCGCCGACGTTCCTGCGCCGGGCTTCTCCTGCTCACCTGCGCCGCTCACGACGCGCACGCGCGTGGAGCTCCGGATCAGTTCATCGCCCGCGACGCGATACACCGATCGGATCTCTCGGCGAAATGCCGGCGAGCCCGGCACGACGTTGGGGTCGTACACGAGGTTCGCGAGCTGGTCGCCCGCGGGGCCGGTGTACTGCAAGTCCGGCGTGCCGCCCGACGACGCGTACACGGTGTCGCGACCGTTGAGGCGCACGGTGTAGGCGACGACCAGCCGCTCGTTGCTCTGGCTCACGGGACGCACGAGCGCGAACCAGAGCTGCGACGGATCGAGATAGTAGTCCACGCCCTCGCGCAACACATCGTACGTCTGCGTGCCGGAGCCCGGTGGGTCTCCGATGAGCCGGAAGCGCGGGCCGTTGGGGTTCTGCGGCTGGGTGCCGAACTGCACGCGATACAACACCACGCGCCGAGGACGCAGGGTGTCGGGCAATGCAGCGGCGATGGCGTTGAGCTGTCCGCGATTGAGGATGTCCACGCGCGGATAGCCCGTGAACAGCTTGGGGTCGACGGTGAAGAAGAACCGCCGCGGCTCGATCTCGTTGTCCTTGATCTCCCGGTCGGCGCTCTGGAGCGTGCGCTCGCCGATATAGAAGTTGCGGTCCATCACGATGTTGCCCTTGGGCTGCGCCACGATGGCCTGCATGCGCAGCTTGCCGAACTGCGCGATGGCCTGGATGCCGTAGTTGCCGGTGGCCACGCCGCTGGAGAGGAATCGCGTGGACGGCAGCGCAAAGGACACGTTGCCCACCTCGAGGCGCTGAAGGCGTTCGGTGGGCTTGCCTTCGTAGAAGATGTTGACCGCGTTGCTCGCGTCGAACTCCCGCTGGGTGTCGAAGTCCACGTTTACGTGCACGCGGTCGGCCACGGTGCCCGTGCTCACGAGCGTGAACTCGAAGGGGAACTCGGGATTGAAGTTGTTGCTGCACAGCGACGAGTTGGAGCTGAAGAGCTGGCGGTTGTTGCACCGCTCGTCCGTGCGCCGTTCGCCGCGCAGCTCGATGCGCGTCCGGACGTCGATGCTGAGGTCGGAGCCGGGTCCGAAGAGCGGCTTGCGCGTGGTGTCGGCGGCGGGTGGGCGTGGAAGCAGCACGCGCTTGACGGAATCCGGCGTGGGCGGATGCAGGGTGTCGACGCGCACGGAGTCGACACGCGGTATTGGCGTGGGGATTGGTCGTTGCGCGCCCGCCACTGTGGGCCAGGCAAACGCCGCAAGCGCGACGAGGATCCGAAGAGCGCGCACCAATCCAGGGAGGCGGGGTACGAACCGACCGCCGCCGGAGGGCGGCGCAACCGTGAAACACCAGACTTGAATTTCGGTGCTGGTAGTGCGGAATTGATGGGTTGCAACAAACGTACGATTGAAACGGGTTCTGAGACCTTACTCTGACCCCGGACTCTGACCCCACGCATGAAGATAATCAGCCGCTATGTGCTCAGGGAGCACGTGGGACCACTGACGTTCTCGCTCACCGCGCTGACGTCGCTGATGCTCCTGAACTTCATCTCGCGGCAATTCGGCGAGCTCGTTGGTAAGGGACTCCCCTGGTCGGTGATCGGGGAGTTCTTCATGCTGTCCATTCCGTTCACCGTCGCGCTCACCATGCCGATGTCCGTGCTGGTGGCGGTGCTGTACGCGTTCACGCGCCTTGCGTCGGAGAATGAAGTCACCGCGCTCAAGGCCAATGGCGTGAGCCCGTGGAGACTGGTGGCGCCAGCGCTGGTGGCCGGCGTGTTTATGTCGCTCGCGTTGCTCGCCTTCAACGACCAGGTGCTGCCGCGCGCGAACCATCGCCTCAAGACCCTCCAGGAGAACATCTCCCAGACCAAGCCGACGCTGTTGCTCAAGGATCAGGTCATCAACACCATCGCCGAGGGCAAGCTCTACCTCAAGGCGGGCAACATCGACAACGCCACGGGAAAGCTGCGCGAGGTGGTGATCTACGACCTGGCCGACCCCTTGCGGCGCCGCACCATCTACGCCGAGCGCGGGCGCATTGCCTTCGACTCGGTCAATCGCGTCGACCTGTGGCTCGAGTTGAACAATGGCGAGATGCAGGAAGTCTCCACCGAAAAGCCGGGACAGCTCAACCGGCTGTTCTACGTCAACGACCGCATCCGCGTCCGGAACGTCGGCGGTGAGTTCAATGCAAGGAAGCCCGACGGCAGCATGAAGGGCGACCGCGAGATGAGCATCTGCGAAATGCAGCGCGCGCTCTGGCAGGCCGAGGGCTACTACGAGGCCGCCAGGCTCGAGCACGCCGAGGCCCTCAAGCCGAGCAATCCCGGGAGCGGGGACCCCGCAGTCATCCCAAGCATCCCGCGCCGCACGGCCGAGCCGCGTGGCCTGGGATGGGCGTACTGCACGGCGATTCGCTCACTGTTCAGCGTGCGCGAGGCGCAGGCGGCCAACGTCGCACGTGCGACGCTCACACCGGTGCAGGCACAGGACACGGTGAAGCCGAAGCAGGACACGGCCAAGCCGAAGCAGGATACGGTGAAGCCGAAGCCCGATACGACCAAACTCGCGCAGGATACGAGTCCTGCGACCGCGCTGCCGCCGGGCCTCCTCACGCCGGGCCAGCAGGTGCCGCCGCAGGTCGCCGCGCCGCTTCCCACCGCCGCCCAGGCCGACTCCATCGCCAAGGCGCGCGAACAGGAGGCGGTCGCCGCCGCCGCGGCCGCGGAGTTCATGCGGGGCGCCACGCCGGCGCCGGTCGTCGTTCCCGACACCGCGAGCTTCATGGGCGCGCGGCAGGCGGAGACCAAGTTCCGGCTGGACATGGCCCAGCGGCAGTACAACCGCTACAAGATCGAAATCCACAAGAAGTTCTCACTCGCCGCGGCGTGCCTTATCTTCTGCATCCTCGCACCGCCCATTGCGCTGCGCTTTCCGCGCGGCGGCGTGGGGCTCGTCATCGGCGTGAGCCTCGCAGTGTTCGCGTTGTATTATGTGGGCCTCATTGGCGGCGAATCGCTCGCCAACAACGGGCTCGTGCCTCCCTTCTGGGCTATGTGGGGCACGAACGTGATCCTCACATTCATCGGCATCGTCATGCTGCTGCGCATGGGACGCGATTCCGGATCCGGGCGTGGCGGCGGCATTCGCGAATGGCTGGACGAGCGACGCCTGCTTCGTGACGAGCGCCGCGCCGCGGCCTCGGCGAGCGCATGATGCGCATCGGCGGCCCGCTGGACCGGTACGTCTTCGCCGAATGGATGAAGATCTTCTGCTCCACGGCGCTGGGGCTGCCCATCCTGCTGGTGATCATCGACCTCACCGACCACTTGCAGGGCTATCTCGTCAAGAACATCCCGCGCGCGGACATCGCGCTGAGCTACGTCTACTGGATGCCGCAGTCGATGTTCCTGGCGATGCCCGCCGCGGTACTCTTCGCCACGGTTTTCTCCATCGGCACGTTCACGCGCCACTCCGAGGTGACGGCCGCCAAGGCGTCGGGCATCAGCTTCTACCGGCTCGTCGCGCCCATCATGCTGGGCGCCATGCTGGCGGCCGGCCTGGACCTGGTGATCGGCGAGTTGGTGCCCATCACCGACGCGCGGCGCAACGAGCTGCTGGGCGAGGGCAAGGTGGGTTCCGGCACCATGCGCCCCAACTTCGTGTACGCCGGGGAATACGGCCGGATCTACAAGCCGCTGTCGCTCGACGTGACCACCGGGACGATGGACCGGGTCCAGATCGAACGAAAGGGCAATGGTCGCGACTATCCCACCGTAATCGTCTCATCGGCCGGCGCGAAATATTCGGCCAATCCGAAAGGAAAGTGGACGTTGCAGCCAGGTGAGATGCACATTGTCACCGACTCGACCCCGAGTCTCGTCGTGAGCTTCGTTGAGCTGCATGACAAGCACCTGGACGCCCTGCGCCCCATCGACCTCATGGCCAAGCCGCGCAACCCGCAGGAAATGCGCTATCAGGAACTCTCGCGCTTCATCACGTCGCTGGAGCGCTCCGGCGGCGACGCGAACCTCCTGCGCGTGGAGCGCGCGCTCAAACTCGCCATCCCCGTCACGTGCCTCGTCATCGCGCTCTTCGGGGCGCCACTGGCCACCAGCACGCAGCGGGGCGGCACCGCCTATGGCATCGGTGTTAGCTTGGCGACGACGGTTACGTTCCTGATGCTCATCCAGCTCACGAAGGCCATCGGCGGGAAGAATCTCATTGCTCCTGACATCGCGGCCTGGCTTCCGAATGCCATCTTTGCCCTCGTGGGCCTCGTGCTGCTGATCCGCGTGCGCACGTGAGGGACTTCGACCACCGGTTCGTCGAGCGGCGTCCCACCGAGACGTTTCCCATCGTGCAGCGCAAGGGAATCGTCTGGATGCGGGGGATGACGCAGGCGTTCATCAACTTCTTCCGCGAACTCGGCAAGCGCGGGTACTTCCTGCGCGACATCATCCGTGCGCTGGGTGATCCGGCCACGTTCGTGCCCGAGACCATCCGCCAGATGCGCGGCATCGGCGTGGACTCCATTCCGCTCACGGTCATCGTCGCCGCGTTCATCGGCGGCGTCATCGCGCTCCAGACGCGCTACCAGCTCTTTCCCGGCGTCCAGCTCTCGATCATCGGATTGTCGGTGCGCCTGATGCAGGTGCTGGAGCTGGGACCACTGCTGACGGGCCTTGTGCTCACGGGCCGCGTGGGCGCGCGCATGACCGCGGAGATCGGGACGATGCGCGTGACCGAACAGATCGACGCGCTCGAGACGCTGTCGTATGATCCGCTCGCATTCCTCATCGTGCCGCGCCTCATCGCGGCGCTCGTGATGCTGCCGGCTCTCGTCGTCCTCGCGGACGCGGTCGGGGTGTTGAGCGGCTACTTCGTGGCCGTCTACGCCACCGACGTCACCAAGCAGGACTTCATTGCCGGCGTGCGCCTGGGCTTCGGGACCTTCCAAGTGGTCTACTCGCTGCTCAAGGCGTTCCTGTTCGGCGGCGCCATCGCGTTCATCTGCTCGTACGAAGGATTCGTGACGGAAGCCGGTGCAGAAGGCGTGGGACGGTCGACGGCCAAGGCCGTCGTCATCACGTCCGTGGTGATCCTCATTCTCGATACGTTGACGGCGACGCTCCTGGCCCCTTACCTACAAACATGAAACGGCGCGACGAAGTCCTGGTTGGCGTCTTCCTCACCTCCGCGGTGGCCATCGCGCTGCTCGGGACACTCTGGCTCGTGCGCGGCGGCCTGTCATCGGGCTATCCGCTGTACGCCAAGTTCGCGTGGGGGCAGAACCTCAAGCCTGGCCAACCCGTGTTGCTCGCAGGCGTGAACGTCGGCGGCGTGCGCGACGTGAAGCTGCGCAACGACGGCTACCTCGACGTCATCCTCCGGGTGAACGACGACATCAAAGTGCCGAAGAATGCCATCGCGAGCGTGAAGCCCATCGGCATCTTCGGCGACGCGGCCATCGCGCTGACGCCCAAGGGGCCGAGCACCATCTCCTACCAGCCGGGCGACACCGTGCCCGTGGGCGCGGGGGAGACGGACATCCAGGCGGTGATGAACCGCGTGGACTCCATCGGCATGACGGTGGCGGCGATGGTCAAGGCGCTGAACACGGAGCTGGTGGTCGCGGGCGGCATCAAGGACCTCCGGAAGGCAATGGCCAACACCGCGCTGCTCTCGGCCAATGCGACGAACCTCTCGGCGCAGCTGAACCAGATTGCGGCGGAGCAGAACCGGAACCTGACGACGACGATGTCCGCCTTCCGGCGCGCGGCCACCGCGGTGGACTCGGCAAAGATCGACTCGACGCTGAAGAACTTCCGGACGTCGAGCGAGAGCCTCACGCGCATCGCGGCGAACCTGGACTCGACGAGCAAGCGCGCGAACAGCCTGCTCGGCGGCATCGAGCGCGGCGAAGGCACGGTGGGCAAGTTCATGCGCGATACGCTGCTCTATCGCGACCTGCGCGGGCTGGTGACGCAGGCGGACTCCGTGCTCGCCGATCTCAAGGCGAACCCGAAGAAGTACATCAATCTACGGATCTTCTAAGTCCTCGAGCGGCGAACTGCCTGTTTGTCATCCTGAGCGAAGTCGAAGGATCTGCACGTGCTGTTACGCCGTGAAGTGCAGATCCTTCGCTGCGCTCAGGATGACATCGGCTTGCGCCCCACCGTTGCGTAGTACACCGGGATCCCGATCAGGATGATTCCCATCACCGCCAGCGTCGGCCAGCGGCTCGTCGGGTCGATGATCGCGTTGCCGAGCAGGAAGCACGTCGCGAGGATGAACAGCGCCGGTACGATGGGATACAGCGGCACCTTGAACGGCGGATCGTAGTCCTTCCGCTTCCGCAGCACGAAGATCGACGCCACGGCCAACGCATAGAACGGCACGATCGCCGTGACGAACGTGTCCGCGAGCTGCTCGAACGTGCGCAGCATGACGAAGATGATGCCCAGCACCGTGACGAGCAGGATCGACACGTACGGCGTGCCGAACTTCGGGTGCACCGAGGCGACCTTCTTGAAGAAGAGCCCATCGTCCGCCATGGCGAAGAACACGCGTGG
>JANOIJ010000391.1:0-10284 GCA_031407575.1 Gemmatimonadaceae bacterium
GCACCGCTTGCGGGGCGCGCAGTCGCGCAGCGCATAGCCGACGACCCCACGTCATACTCGGTGGCGGAAGCGCGGGTGGACTACGCGCAGGCACTCCGCCACGCCGGCGACCTCCCCGCCGCCATCGCGCAGTATGACTCGGCCATGCCGATGGTGCGTGCTCGCCACGGTCCGCGCAGCACCATCGGCGCTGTCGTGCTTCAGGCGCGCTCGCGCGCCATGCGCGCGAGCGGCGATCTCGATGGCGCCGAGCGGTCGTCGCAGGAAGTTCTCGACATTCTCGTGGATAGCGGGACCGGCTGGATCCAGGTGGCGCATGCGCATGAGACAATCGGGCACGTGCGTCTCGAGCGTGGCGACATCCCGGGTGCGGAGAAGAGCTACCGCGAAGCACTCTCCGTGCGCATTCGCGCCAAGGTGAGCCCGGTCGAGGTGGCGAACGCGTATTCCAACCTCGCGAGCGCCGCCAGCGCGGCAGGGCGTCTCGACGAGGCTGACTCGCTCTTCGCCCAATCGCTCGCAGTCAAGCGCGCGCAACTCGGCGATCGCCATCCGGAGGTGGCCGACGACATCGTTGGCGTGGCGCACATCGCGTTGCAGCGCGGAAAACTCGACTCCGCCGAGCGAGGCTTCCTCGGCGCGATGAATCGCTATGCAGCCGCCGGTGACGTTCCCTTCTGGCGGATGGCGCCAGTGCTCGACGGGCTCGGCGACGTAGCGCTGCGACGGGGGCGTCCCGCAGAGGCGCGCGACAAGCTTCGCGCGGCACTGGATTCACTGTCACGCGTTGCGGTGGGGCCGAGCGCCGTGCGCGCGAGACTGCTCCAGCATCTCGCCCAGAGCCAGCGCGCACTCGGCCATCACGCGGAAGCGCAGCAGAAGGCGGGCGAGTGTGCAGCGATCTATCGGGCGATCGGCGGCGCCGGCGTGGCTCGCGCGCTCGAGTGCGCGTCACCTAACCGCTAGAACGTCCAGCGGTATCCCACTCGAACCGCCTTGGTAGTGTCGTCCTGAAACTGCCTATTCCACGGTTGTCACCCCGAACGCGCGAAGCGAGTCGACGGGTCTGCACCTCGCCTTGTCGGCGCGTTCTGCCACTGCGGAAGGCTGCGGTATTGACGGCGGTCATTTATCTGACTAAAGTCAGACAATGTCGACCGACCCGATTCCTCCCGTCCGGAGCTTCTACCGTGCACTGACCCTCCGGGTCGGCGTGTTCACGGACAGTTTCCTGGGCCGCGGACGAGCCCTCGCCCAATCACGACTGCTATTCGAGATCGGAAGAGCGGGTGCGGATGTTCGGGAGCTTCGCTCTCGGTTGGACCTCGACTCGGGTTACCTGAGTCGGCTGCTGCGCTCACTCGAAGGGCACGGCCTGATTGAGGTCACGACACCCGAATCGGATCTGCGCAGTCGCCATGCGAGCCTGACTATCGCGGGAATCGCGGAGCTCGCGGAGCTCGATCGGCTCGGCGATCGATTTGCTGAGGTGACCCTCGAGCCACTCAGCGAGGCCGAGCGAGCGCGTCTGGTGGAGGCAATGTCGGAAGTGGAACGGCTCCTCAACCTTTCATTCACCAGAATTTCCGTCGAAGACCCCGACAGCCCTGATGCGAAGTCGTGCCTCGGGCAGTACTTCGCAGAACTGGGCGAGCGCTTCGAGGGGGGCTTCGATGCCGGCAGGTCGATCCCGGCCGACGCCGAGGACTTGAGGCCTCCACGCGGGACCTTCCTGGTCGCCCGCCTCGATGGCCGACCTGTAGGCTGCGGTGCCGTCAAGGCGACCGAGCCCGGTGTCGGTTCGATCAAGCGAATGTGGGTGTCCCGAGAGGTGCGCGGCACTGGCGTGGGCCGGCGTCTGCTCCTCGCTCTCGAACGCGAGGCAGCCGGTCTCGGGATGACGCTGCTGCGCCTCGAAACCAACCGCAGTCTCCATGAGGCACAGGCGCTGTATCGTCGCAATGGGTACCGGGAAGTCCCGGCATTCAACGACGAGCCCCATGCGGATCACTGGTTCGAGAAGCGCAACGCGCACTCGGACCGCTGACACGCTGAGAATCGAGAACTCGTTATCACCTGCCGTATCTGGGCCAAACAAAAGGGCGTCGCATATGAAGTTCTTGAAAGCATTCAGCATCGCGGCAATGGTGGTTGCGATGACCGCGCCAGTACACTCGGCGGCGGCGCAAGACAGCGCGATTGGGATGTGGCACGGCGTGCTTGTCACTCCAGGCGCGCAACTCACGCTGCTATTCAACGTCCGTGAAGGCACCGCGGGAAGTCTAACCGGTGACATGGAGAGCATCGATCAGGGTCCCGGGAAAGCGCCTCTTGATAGGATCGTCGCGTCGGCCAACCGGCTGGCATTCGCCATTCCCGCAGCCGGTGCAACGTTCGAGGGCGTGTGGATCGACGGTAGTCAGTCGTGGAACGGAACGTTTCGGCAGGGCGCAGAATTTCCACTCGTTCTCAAGCGCGGAGCGCCTCCGTCGACGAAGGTCGTGGAGGGCGTCAATGGCGTTTGGCGTGCGACGCTGCAACGTGGGACCGTCGGATTGCGGCTCGTGTTGCGCGCGCGAACGACTCCGTACGGAACGCGAGTTTCGCTCGACTCCCCCGACATGATGGCAATGGGGATGCAAGTGGAACAGTTCGAGCGCGACGGAAACAGCGTGCGCTTTCGGGTGCCCATCAGTGGCGTGCAGTTCTCGGGGACGCTGACGGAGCGTCCGCATTCAATTTCCGGTGATTGGCTGCGCGAAGGCCAACCGCCCGCACAGGTGACTTTTGTGCGCGACACCGCGGGTGCGCCGCGACGGGTGCGCACGCAGTGGCCCATCACGCCCAAGGGCTACCGCGCGGAAGACGTATCGTTTGCCAATCCCACCGACCAACGCGTGACGCTGGCTGGCACGCTCACCGTTCCCGATGGCGAGGGGCCATTCCCAGCGGTCGTTCTCATTTCCGGTTCCGGCCCGCAGGATCGAGACGAAACGATTTTCGGACACAAGCCCTTTGCCGTGTTAGCCGACTACCTCACTCGGCGCGGCATCGCGGTGTTGCGTTACGACGATCGAGGGTTCGCGAAATCGACAGGCGGGTTCTCGAGCGCGACGTCGGCCGATTTTGCCACCGATGCCAATGCGGCCGTTCGGTATCTGATGACGCGCAAAGAGATCAACACCAAGGCGATCGGGCTGGCGGGGCACAGTGAAGGCGGCCTGATTGCTCCAATCGCCGCGGCCGACAACGACAACATCGCATTTCTGGTATTGCTCGCCGGACCGGGTACACGCACCGATCAAATCCTGATTTCGCAGAGCCGTTTGATGGGTCTGTCGCAGGGTGCGTCCGAGTCGGAGATCGATCGCATGGAACCGATACTTCGCGTCGTGACGCGTGCAGTGGCTTCGGCAGCCGATTCAGCCGATGCGGTCGCGCGCGTTCGCGCCGAGATGACGAGCGAGCGCCTGGCGATCATGAGAATTACCGCCGCGCAAGTCGAGCCCATGGTGCAACAGTGGACGAGTGCCTGGATGCGCTATTTCCTCACCTATGATCCAGCGAAATACCTACCGCGCCTCCGCGTACCGGTACTCGCCATCAATGGGTCGCTCGACGTGCAGGTGGCGTCGGCGGAGAATCTCGCGGGGATGCGCGTTGCGCTCGCGCGGAATCCGGATGCGACCGTGCGGGAGTTGCACGGGCTCAATCACTTTTTCCAGACGGCGAAAACGGGCGCGATTGGGGAGTATGATGGGATCGCGGAGACGTTTGCGCCGAGTGCGTTGGAGTTGGTGGGTGATTGGATCGTGCAGCGGTTTGGGGTGGGCGGAACGGCGGTCCAGAAGAGGTGATTGGCGCGGAAAAGCGAAACGCCCCCTCGGACCGCTGACATGCTGAGAATCGAGAACATCTCGAAGACCTATGGGAATGGCGTTCAGGCCCTGAACGACGTGAGCCTGGAGATCCCACGAGGGATGTTCGGCCTGCTCGGACCCAACGGAGCCGGGAAGTCGACGCTGATGCGGACCATCGCGACGCTGCAGGGCGTCGACGCGGGGAGCCTTCGCTTTGATGACATCGACGTGCTCAAGGAGAAGCACGAGGTGCGCAAGATTCTGGGCTACTTGCCGCAGGAGATGGGCATCTACCCGGGAATCTCGGCCGAGGTGCTGCTGGACCACTTCGCAGTGCTGAAGGGATTGGTGAACGCCGGGGAGCGGCGCGACGTCGTCGAACGGCTTCTGCGAATGACCAACCTCTACGACGTCCGGAAGCGTAAGCTCGGCAGCTTCTCGGGTGGTATGCGCAGGCGCTTCGGCATCGCGCAGGCACTCCTTGGCGATCCTGAACTGATCATCGTCGACGAGCCCACCGCCGGTCTCGATCCCGAGGAGCGAAATCGCTTCCACAATCTGCTGTGCGAGATCGGCGAGACCGCGGTGGTGATCCTCTCGACGCACATCGTCGAGGATGTGCGCGAGCTGTGCAGCCGGATGGCCATCCTGTCGAAGGGGCGAGTGCTGCTCCACGGAGAACCCAGCGCTCTCGTCGCTCGGCTCGAGGGAAAGGTCTGGCGCAAGGTTGTCGACCGGAGTCACGTCGCGAGGTATCAGGACGCAATGCCAGTCCTCTCGACTCGGCTCGCCGCTGGGCGCACGGTCGTCGACGTCCTGAGCGATGAATCTCCGGGCGACGGATTCGAGCCTGCCGAGCCGGATCTCGAGCACGTCTACTTCGCTACGCTCCATGGCGGTTAGAGCCGTATGGAGGGCGATCTTCTGGTTCGAGATCCGATATCATCTGCGGCAGCCGCTGTTCTACCTGGTCACGTTCGCCCTCAGCGTGTTGCTGTTCATTGCTGGCACGGACGGCGTGTCCGGCAGACTCCACGTGAACGCACCGGCGGTGATCCTCGAGCAGCTGCTCAAGTGGATCTACCTCGTCCTGTTCCTGCTCACCGCGTTCGTTACCAGCGCAGCCGTACGCGATTTCGATCGACGGACCTCCGAGCTCTTCTTCTCGAAGCCGATCTCGCACTTTGAGTACCTGTCGGCACGGTTCGCAGGAACGATGGTGGTCTGTGCGCTCCCGTATTTGATCGGCACCGCAGCGCTTGCGGCAAGCTCCTTCATGCCCGGGATCGATCCCGCGCGCGTGGGGCCGTTCCGGCTCGCGCCGTACGCGTTCGGACTGGGCGTGCTGATCATTCCGACACTCCTGGCACTCGGCGCCGCGTTCTACGCCCTCGCGAGTTGGACACGAAGCACGATTGCGACCTACGTCGGAGTCGTTGCCTTCTTCGCGGCCAGCGCGGCCGCCGGGTTGGCGACTTCGCGCCTCGAGACGCAGTGGATCGGGCAGCTACTCGATCCGTTCGGTACGGCGGCGCTCGCTGGTGCGCTCAAGTACTGGACCGTCGCGGAGTTGAACACGGCAACGCCGGAGCTCGCCGGGACGCTCCTCTGGAACCGGCTCCTCTGGCTTGGGCTGGGGCTCTCCGCGTTCGGTCTCTCGGTGGTGCGCTTCGATCCATCGCGTTCTTGGCAGCGCTCCGAGCGTAAGCAGGATTCGACCGACGCTTCGCCGGTTGAGGCGACGACGCGAGTGCTGGCGACGGCGACCCGCCGCGTGTTCTCGTGGCATTCCGTCCTGGTCCAGTTCACAGGACAAGTCCGCCGCGAGGCATCGACCGTCCTCTGGAACCTTCCGTTTCTCGGCATTCTCGCCCTCGGGCTCTTAGTTCTCATCCAAGCCGCGAGTTCCGCCGGGTACATCTTCGGGATGCCTGTCCATCCACGCACCTACCTGATGCTCGAGGCGCTGCAGGGCATCTACTCGGTCGTGCTGCTGATCATGGTCGTCCTTTACAGCGGTGAGCTGATCTGGAAGGAACGCTCGCTCGAGCTGGACGAGATCCTTGATTCGATGCCGACGCCGAACGGCGTCTACTTCGGCGCGAAGCTGACGGCGCTGCTGGTGGTGATTGCCGCGTTTCTGTTTACGGGCGTCCTGGCCCTGATGGGCTTCCAGCTTTCACGTGGCTACCACAACCTCGAGCTCGGCCTGTACGCTCGGGGCGTCGCACTCGCCGCCGTTTATCCGTGTTTGATGTTGGTCCTCGCGTGTTCCTGCCATGTCGTGGCGCGCAACAAGCTCATGGGATATGGCTTCGTCCTCCTCTTCATCGTCAGCTGGGATCTCCTCGAGGAGCTCGGGTTCGAGCATCACCTCTACCGCTTCGCGAGTCTTCCGCCGACGCCCTACTCCGACCTCAACGGCTACGGTCATTTCCTCGCGCCGTTCGGCTGGTACACTCTCTACTGGGGGCTCATCGCCGTCGCACTCGTCGGACTCTCGACGCTCGTCTGGAAGAGAGGCACCGACGACGCCTGGAGGACGCGATGGGCTGGTGCACGCGCACAATTCCGTGGCCCCGCGCGCGCGGCGATCGCCGTCGGCGGCATCGGCGCGGTGGTTGCGGGCTCCTGGATCTTCTACAACACCAATGTCCTGAACGCGTACGTGCCGAGCGCCGATGCGGCGGACGCCCAAGCGAGCTACGAGCGGTTGTATCGGCAGCATCAGCATCTCGACCTGCCGCGGATCATCGCCGTTCGCGCCGACGTGGACATCTTCCCCGATCGGAGAAGCGTCGAGATTCGCGGCAGCTACCGACTTCGGAATCGCTCCGCCGGTCCGCTTCGCGACATTCATGTAAGCATTCCGGAGCGGGTCCGCGTGAACCGTCTCATCCTCCCTGCGCACGACGTCATTCTCGAAGACGTAGCGCGTGGCTATCGCATTTTCCGTTTACGAAAGCCGCTCGAGCCGGGCGAGGCCATCGACTTCGGCTTCGACCTCACGGCGGGGGACAGCGGCTTCGTCAACAACGGCGCGAAGATCGCCGTCATCGACAACGGCACGTACTTCACCAAGCGCGACTTCTTCCCGGTCATTGGCTACGACGCTCAACGGCAGCTCGCCGATCCTGATGAGCGGCGGGAGCGCGGACTCGAACCCGTGCTTCGTCTTCCCGGCATCGACGATCTCGCCGCCCGGCGGAGCACGCCTCGCGCACCCGACGCCGACAGGGTCGAGTTCGAGAGCACGGTCTCCACGAGCATCGATCAGGTCGCCGTCACGTCGGGCGAGCTGCAGCGGGAATGGATCGAGCGCGGACGGCGCTACTTCCACTTTCGCGCCGAGTTGCCGATCACACATCACTTCGCCTATGCGTCGGCGAGGTACGAGGTGACGCGGAGCGAATGGAATGGCGTCGCGATCGAGGTCTACCATCATCCCGGACACGACGAGAACGTCGGCCGCATGATCGATGCGGCCAGCAAGTCGCTCGCGTATTACACAGCGAACTTCGGTCGCTACCAGCACCGTTCCTTGAGGATCGTCGAGTTCCCTCGCTATGACCGAGACGCCACATCGTTTCCCGGTGTGATCGCAGTCTCCGAAGCGATGGGGTTCAACTCTCGTTTGAACGTCGGGGAGGCGATCGACTATCCGTTCTACGTCACGGCGCACGAGATCGCGCACCAGTGGTGGGGTCAGCAGGTGGTGGGCGCCAACGTGCAGGGCGTGGGCACGCTCCACGAAACGCTGGCGCAGTACTCGGCACTGATGGTCATGGAGGACGAGTTCGGGCTGCCGGGGATGCGACGCGTTCTCGGGTACGAACACGACTGGTACCTCCGCGGTCGCGGCGGCGAGCGCGGAGTGGAGGCGCCGCTCGCGCTCGTCGACGGCCACGACTACGTGTACTACCACAAAGGCGCGCTGGCCATGTATGCGCTCCGCGACGCTGTGGGTGAGGCGCAGCTCAACGAGGCGCTGAAGCGGTTCCTCTCGCGCTTCGCGTTGGGAGGGCCGCCCTACAGCACAACGATGGAGCTACTCGAGGAGATCCGTCCGGCGGTGCCTGAGGGGTGGGAGCATCTGGTCGAAGATCTGTTCGAGACGACGACGATGTTCGACAACCGGCTTGTCGCTGCGACAAATACCCAGCGCGCGGACGGCACGTTTCTCGTGCGTATCGAACTGGAGGCTCATAAGCGGCGCGGCGACGGCAAGGAAGTCGGGCGGGAGATCCCGATCGATGGTTGGGTCGACATCGCGGTTGTCGGCGAGGAAAAGGACAGCAAGGGCGGCGACTCCGTACTCTTCCTCGAGCGGCGACGTATCCGCGCCTCGCCAGTCGCCTTCGAGATCGTCGTCGGCCACCGCCCGGCGCGGGTGGCGATCGACCCGTACTACAAGCTCATCGACCGCGACCGCGGCGACAACGTACGCGCGGTATTGTCAGTGGGCTCACGAGCTGGCCGCTAACCACGAATAGGCGGGACGCGCCGCGACTTCAGCCGGTGAAAGTGGCGTACCGAGTGATACGACGACCTTCCCCTTGGCGCGCCCTGATTCGACGTAGGCCATGGCCTCCTTGATCGATGCGAAAGGAAAGATGCGATCCACGACCGGACGAATGATTCCGGCATCGATGAGAGACGTGATCTTACCCAGCTGGCCACCACTCGCTCTCATGAAAGGAAATGAGTAGTGTGCTTGGCGGCGCTTGGCCCTCGCTCGAATCCCATAGCTCAAGACGCCCATGATCATTCTCAGGACCCATGGCGCGCCCAGGCTTCGCGCAAACGCTGGGATCGGGCGGGCCTGAGATAGAATGGATGGCCAGGAAATTGTTGGCCGGCTGAACGCGTGCGCGAAAAAGCACTTCTACGGGCGACGTGCTTTGAGCTTGGGTAGCGCACCCGCGCGGTGGCGATCGACCAGTACTACTAGCTCACCGACCGTGACCGGTCCCTTCGCCGGGCACATCTAGTCAAGCGAGAAAGCGGGTCGAACCCGACAGCGCGGCTCCGACCTGTGGCAGACCGGACGAGCGTTCAGGTTCGCGGGCGCGACGTCTACCGCAGCGCGCGACGCGCGCGATCTGCCTCCCATTCGATGAACGGGCCGTCGAAGTCAACGAGGCGCGTACCGTCGAACGACCACACGCGCGTCGCGACCTCGCGCAGGAATGCACGGTCGTGGCTCACCAACAGTACCGTGCCTTCATACTCGTCGAGCGCGTCCTCGAGCACCTCGATGTTCTCGACGTCGAGATGGTTGGTCGGCTCGTCGAGCACCAGGAGGTTGGCGCGCGAGAGCGTCATGAGCGCGAGCGCCATGCGGGCGCGCTCGCCGCCGCTCAGTGTACCGATCTCGCGGAAGACTTCCTCCCCGCTGAAGCCAAAGGCGCCGAGGTGGTTCTGCACCTGGCCTCGGTTCCAGAGCGGCCGCTGCTCCTGAATCGCGTCGAACATCGATTTGCGGAGCGGTAGATCGGAAAGGTCCTGCCGGAACCACGCCGGCGTGATCGAGCCGCCAATTCTCGCTTCGCCACCTGCAGGCGTGCGATCGCCCAAGAGGGTGGAGATGAACGAC
Organism: Gemmatimonadaceae bacterium; assembly: GCA_031407575.1. Classification (GTDB taxonomy): domain Bacteria; phylum Gemmatimonadota; class Gemmatimonadetes; order Gemmatimonadales; family Gemmatimonadaceae; genus AG11. The sequence goes on from JANOIJ010000391.1 coordinate 9,457, forward strand.
GACTTGCCTGCACCGTTGGGGCCGACGAGCGCGACAAAGTCGTTCCGACGCAGCACGGCTGTAAAGTCCTCCACGAGCACGCGGCCGGGCACCTCGACGCGGAGGTCCTTGACCGCGACGACCTGATCGCCGCCGCGCTCGCCGAGCTCGAAGTGGAGGGTCATTGCCGCCGGATCGCCCGGTGGCGGCGCCAGGCGCGGAAGGCGCTCGAGTCGCTTGCGCTTGCCCTTTGCCTGGAAGGAGTTGACGCCCGCGATGTTACGCTTGATGTACTCCTCTTCCTTCTTCACATACGCGCGCTGCTTCTCCATCTCGCGCTCGCGCGTGAGCCGGCGCTCGGCACGCTGCGGCACGAACTGGCTGTAGTTGCCCTTGTACGACTCGCTCGTGCGCGCTTCGACGTGCAGGATGTGCGTGCAGATGGCGTCCATGAATGCACGATCGTGCGATACGACGATCACCGTTTCGTCGGCCTCCTTGAGCCACTCCTGGAGCCAGGTGGTGGTGTCGAGGTCGAGGTGATTGGTGGGTTCGTCGAGCAACAGGAGGTCGGCGGGCGCGATGAGCTGCGCCGCGAGGCCCACGCGCCCCCGCTCTCCGCCGGAGAGCGATGACACGGGCCGCGTTTTGGATTCCTCGGCATCGAAGCCGAGGCCTTGAAGCACCGCGTCAACGCGAGCGTCATAGATGTAGCCGCCGAGGTCGGCGAAACGCTCCTGGTCGTGCCCGAACCGTTCGAGAAAGTCTTGCGTGACCTGTTCCCCAAGTTCGCCGAGCTGCATCGCCTGCTCGGCAATGCGTTGCTCGAGCGCCATGACCTCGCGCCAC
>JANOIJ010000312.1:0-20541 GCA_031407575.1 Gemmatimonadaceae bacterium
TCTCGCCCACCGGGCGAAAAGCCCGCTATTACACGATCTCGGCCAAAGGACGCCGGCAGCTCGGCGAGCGGATTTCCCGGCTCGAGCGCTTGAACGCCGCGATCCAGCGCGTGCTCCGCGAGGCGTAGCGTGTCGGCGCTCGACGCGTGGCGCCACCGCCTGCGGACCGCGGTGCTGCGCGACAGCGCGAGCTCCGAGTTGCAGGAGGAGATGCGCCTGCACCTGGAACGCCAGGAGGAAGACCTCATGGCATCCGGCATGGCGCGCGACGCGGCGCGTCGTGCGACGCGCGTCCGCTTCGGCAACGCGGCGCGGTGGCGTGAGTCGGTGCGCGCCAGCTGGGAGATTCCGTGGCTCGACGCGACGGGGCGCGCCCTTCGGGGCTCGTCCGTCCAGTGGCGGCGCAATCCGTGGACGACATTGGCGATCGGCACCGTGCTGGCCATCGGCATTGCGGCTGTCGTCGCCACACTGCTCTTGAGCAGCGCGGTGTCGAGTGCGCCGATGACCGCGACGGCGTTGGACGGTCAACGTTCCCGCGGCGTCGCGCACGTGTTGGTGGTGGCGGGAGTCGTTCTCCTCGCCGCGGCGATCGCCAACGCCGCGAATCTCGTGCTGGCCCGAACGAGGGAACGACACGGCGAGCTCGCATTGCGCGGCGCACTCGGCGCGCGACCGGCGCGGCTCGTTGGGATGGTCCTCGCCGAGTGCTCGGTGACGAGTCTCGTCGCCGCCCTGCCGGCGCTCGGGCTCGCGAGCGTGCTCGTGCGCATGGCGCAGGCTTCGATGCCAGCGCACCTCCTGCAGTATGTCCCGGACCTGCTGACCACGCACGTTGATGCCCGTGCGTTGGCGGCGACACTTGTTCTCGCGGCGGTCGCCGGACTGCTCGTCGCCGCGCCAGCGACGCGTTTCATCCTCGAGGGCAGCATCACCGCGTCGTCGACGCGCGCCCAACGGCAGCGCGCGCAACCGCTCCTCGCCGCGCAGGTGGCACTGGGTGCGCTGCTGCTTTCAGTCACGTCACTGTTCCACCGCAGCGCACTGGCACTGGCCTCCGTAAGTCCCACAAGAAACCCGGACCTCGCTGGCCACTTCCTCGTACCGCGCGCACTCGGGGTGTTTGCGGTGGCGGCGCTGGTCCTTGCGCTCATCGGCGCGTGTGCGTCCGTGGCGAGCACCATCGCGCAACAGGTCAGGGCGGCGACAATTCGCCGCGCGCTCGGCGCCTCGATGGCTGGCACGGTCTGGCGGCTGACAGCTCCGACAGTGCGACCGGTGCTCCTCGGGGCGGTGGCCGGTCTGCTGCTGTTCGCGGTCACTGGCCACCTGCTGACACCCTATTCCTATGGTGTGCGAATCCTCGACGTGCCAACGGTCAGCGCGATCGCGCTTGTCGCGATCGTCGCGCTCGCCGCCGGGGCCGTGATGGCAACCGTTCGAGCGCGCCGCATCGAGGTGACGAGGTTGATGCGCGACGGATGAGCGCGACGCGCACTCGGCTCGTGGGTACAACAATTTCGTCCCGCGCGACACACAGTTCGTCCCCGTTCGCTCGCGAATGAGGCCGCCGCCGCGCACCTTCCGCAGATGACACTTCGCGTCCTCGTGGTGGATGACGAATCGCTGGCGCGCGCGCGCCTGCGCGAGCTCATGGCGCAGATGGATGCGCCACACGAGGCGCGCGAGGCGCGCGACGGAGATGCCGCCGTGGCGATGATTCGCGACTGGAGCCCCGACGTCGTGTTCCTCGACGTGCAGATGCCGGGGCGCGACGGACTGCAAGTCGTCGAGACCATCGGCGTGGCCGACATGCCGGTGACCGTCTTCGTGACCGCGTACGACCAGTTCGCGCTGAAGGCATTCGACCTGGCGGCGGTGGACTATCTGCTCAAGCCTTTCGACGACGATCGCTTTCGCGCCGCATGGGAGCGCGCGGTCGCCCAGCGATCCATGCGCGCGCTCGATGCCGAAATGGGGCGGATGGAGGCGCTGTTCAAGGCCGTGCGCAGCCACCGGGGAACGCCCGCGACGCCGACCGCCACTCGTGCGATCGACCGGGTCGTCGTGAAGCAGGACGGACGCAGCATCGTCGTGCCGCTGGCATCGGTGCAGTGGGTCGAGTCCAACGGCAACTACGTCACTTTGCACGCTGGACGCGAGCGTCTCGAGTTCCGCGAGACGCTCGGACGATTCGAGGCTTCCCTCGATCCCGCGCGCTGGGTGCGCATCCACCGGCGTGTCGTCGTCGCCATCGATGCGGTGCGCGAGCTCCAACCGTGGTTTGGCGGCGATCAGGTCATGCTGCTCCGCGACGGCACGAAGTTGAAGGTGAGTCGGACCCATCGCGCCACGGTCGAAGAACGGCTGTCGGGTCGCGGCTGACGTGCGCTGGCGTGCTCGCCTGTGGCTGGCGCTGTTCTGGGTACTCCCCGGCATCGTGGGGGCGGCCGGCCTCCAGCTCGTCCCGTCGATCCTCAATCCCGAGCTCTCGCTCGGCGAAGTGCTCCTCTTGCAGCTGCTCATCTGGAGCGCGTGGGGTGCCTGGTCGCTGGTGATTCTCGCGGCGTGTGACCACCTCCCGATCTCTCGCGACACAGCGTGGTGGACGCTGCCAGCGCACCTGGTGCTGGCCGCCGTCGTGATTGGCGGACAGAGCATCGTCACGCGCTGGGCCGGTGTGCTGTATGGTGTCGCGAGGCCGTTGGGACTGTGGAGCACACTCGCCATCGGACTCCGCTCCGGTGGCGACTACCTGTTCGTCATCTATTGGGGCATCGTCGTGGCCCACGCGGCGTTCCGCTGGCGCAGTGAGCTCGAACACGAATCGCTCCAGCGACTGGAGCTCGAGCGATCGCTGACGCGGGCGCAACTCGATGCGCTGCGCGCACAGCTCAACCCGCACTTCCTCTTCAACGCGCTCAATTCAGTGGTAGCGCTCATCAGCCAGGACGCAGGCGCCGCGCGCCGCACCGTGGTGCGCCTTGCGGAACTCCTGCGCGGAACACTTGCGCTCACGAGCGAACAACGCGTCCCGCTCGACCGCGAGATCGAGCTGGCGCGCACGTACCTGGATATCGAGCAGGTACGGTTCGGAGATCGCGTCGTCGTGACGTGGGAGGTCGACGAAGGAACTCGCAAGATCGAGGTACCGGCGCTCGTGCTCCAGCCGCTCGTCGAGAACGCGATCGTGCATGCGGTCGCGCCTGTCTCACGGACGGTGCATGTCGGCATCCATGTGCGGCGCGATGCCAGTGCACTGATCGTCGAGGTCATCGATGATGGTGCGGGGCTGGACGACGCGCGGCAGTCGCCTGGCGCGGGGATCGGACTCGCGAACCTCCGCGACCGGCTCTCGCGACTGTACGGTGACGCGGCGAGCGTGCGCCTCGAACAGAATGCCGGACACGGATGCGCTGCCACGCTCCGACTGCCAATCACGTCTGGGTGAGCTGTCCTTGGGCGAGCGACGTTGCGTGGATGTCATCCCGAGCGAAGTCGAGGGATCTGCACGTCCGCAGCAGTGAGGTGCAGGCCCCTCGACTCGCATCGCTCGCTCGAGGTGACAACGCTGGTTGGGCGTTTCAGGACGGGAACCAGCTACCGCGGGAGCATGGAGACCATCGGTTTCGATCCGTGAGATCCGTGCGATCCGCGGCCTGCCGAACAACGCTCGTCTGAGATCGCTTCACCCCGTCATTCGCACGGTTCGGCCCACACGCGGCGCGATCGTCAACGCGAGACATGCATGTTCAGCACGACCGGATTCCTTTCCCCGCAACCGCTCAGAACGTGCCTGCTCTCCTGCGAACACTGCTGCTGCTGTGCACCGCGGCGAACGCGCTCGACGCGCAGTCCGCGACGGGCAACGCTGTCGTCGATTCTGCTGCCGCCGCGCGCACGGCGTGGAGCAATGCCGGACGCGCGCTGCGGGCCAGCGACCTTGCGCTTGCCCGCCGAGAAATCGCTCGCGCCGCGAGCGCCTGGCCCGCGCAACCGACGTATTCGTGGACGCGGGCCGTGCTCGCCGCTCGCGCGTTCGATACGTCCGCCGTCGCGTCGGCACTTGGCGCGTACGCCGACCTGGGCGTCGGTCGCGACATAGCACGGGGCGACACGGCCCTCGCACGACTCGCGAGCATCCCACAACTCGCGGCTGTTCGTGCGCGGCTCGACGCCCAACTCGCACCGCTGGTTCGCAGCCGGTCGTATGCGACGCTTCCCGACTCGACGTTCTGGCCAGAGGGCATGGACGTCGATCCAGCGTCGGGACGAGTGTTCGTGACCAGCATTCGTCATCGCACCATCGCGGAGGTCACGCCCGCGGGTGCGTATCGAGAGCTGCTCACGCGCAGCCTCCCCGGGGTCGGTGCGATGTTCGGCGTGCGCTACGACGCGCGTCGCAACGTCCTCTGGGCAACAACGTCCGGTTCGCCTTACATGAATGGCTATCAGCCGCCCGATTCCGCCATCGCAGCGCTGCTGCGCATTCGGATCGCGGACGGCTCCATCGAAGAGCGCTTCGACCTCCCCCCGATTCCGGGCGGCCATGTGCTGGGCGATCTCGCCATCGGGCCCCAGGGCGACGTGTTCGTGACCGACTCCAAGGAGCCCGTGTTGTACCGGCTCCGGGCCGGCGCCACGGTGCTCGAGCCATTCCGCAGTCCGCTCTTCCGCTCGCTCCAGGGCATCGCACCGGCTCCCGATGGGCGCCACGTCATCGTCGCCGACTACTCGCACGGACTCCTGCGCGTCGAGCTCTCGACGGGAGTCGTCACACGACTCGCTGACGCGGCCGGCTCCACATCGATCGGATGCGACGGCATCGCCTGGGACCGTGGCGGCATTGTCGCCGTGCAGAACGGCGTGCTGCCGCCGCGTGTCGTGCGATTCCAATTGGACAGCGCGATGACGCGCATCGTGCGGCTGGACGTTCTCGACCGCAACGCGACCGTCGCCGACGAGCCAACAATTGGCGCTGTGTACGGGAGCACGTTCCTCTACGTCGCGAATGCCCACTCGGATAGATATGGCCCGGACGGGCGGCCTCTCGACGGAGCAATCCTCCCCCGCGCAACGATCCTTGCCGTGCCGCTGTCGCCGTAGCGACACGGCTCGTCCCCGGATGGCGACGCCCCGTCCCTCGCGCGGGGCGTTCTCCGGGCGTCGCGCCCAGACTCAGGCATGCGCACTCAAATCATCTCCGTGTTCGCCGCGCTGCTGGCGACGACCAACTGCCTCGGGTCACAGAATCCGTTGCAGCCGCTTCCTGCCGGTGGACACCATGTCCTCTTCGTCGGCAACAGTCTCACCTACTACAACGACCTTCCGGGCACGCTCGCCGCGCTCGCCGCCTCCGTTGGCGACACCATACGCGTCGCCGAGGTCACCGCGCCCGACTTCGCGCTCATCGACCACCTGAACGCCGGACGCGTGCAGAAGGCGATCGCGCTTGGCGGTTGGGAGTTTGTGGTGCTCCAGCAGGGTCCATCCACCGTCAAGCTCAATCGCGACTCGCTGATCCTGTGGACGAAGATGTTCGAGCCGCTGGTGCGCGCAGTGGGTGCTCGACCGGCGCTCTACATGGTCTGGCCCGATGCCGGACGCACCGCGTCCTTCGACGAGTGCCGGCTGTCCTATCAGCTCGCGGCGCAAGCGGTGAACGGCGATTTCTTCCCGGCAGGACAGGCGTGGCGAGCCGCCTGGTCCATGGACGCCACCTTACCGTTGTATGGCGCGGATGGGTTCCATCCGTCTCCGCTCGGAACGTATCTCGCCGCACTCGTGATGTACGAGCGAATCACCGGTCACGACGCGCGAAATCTTCCAGGCGAGGCGGTGGTTGGTGGCCAGCGGCTCAACGCAAGCGTGGCGACCGTGAGGCTGCTGCAGAACGTGGCACATGACACCAACGCGCAACACCCGAAGACGTAGCGCTGCGGATCAAGCCCCTGCGAGCATCCTTTTCCGCAACGACGCCAGGCGCTTCTTCACCGAGCCATCGAGCACCGTATCTCCCACGTGCACGATGACGCCGCCCATGATGCTCGGATCCACGGTGAGGTGCGGGATCACGTCCTTCCCGAACATCCGCGACAAGTGCTGCGCGATTGCCGCCGTCTCGGCTTCCGGCGTCTCGCGCGCCACCGTGACGCGCGCATGCAGGCGACCCTCCGCCGCGTCGACGAGATCGAGATACTCGCGCGCGATCTCCGGTATCAGCATCTGCCGGCGGTGCGACACCAGCGACTGGAGGAAGCGAAGGAAGTTGCGCGGCATCCGGTCCTTGAACGCCGTCTGAAGCACTGCGTTCTTCTCGGTGGCGCCCACCTTGGGCGACTCGAGAAAGAGCCGCAGCTTCGGGTTCTGGCCCATCGCATCGGCCACGCCCGTGATCATGGCGCCCCAGCCGCGCAGGTCGCTCGCGCGCCCCGCCAGCACGAGCAGCGTATCCGCGTAGTTTCGCGCAATCGTCGTTTCGCGCATGGGCTAGCGGCTCGCCGTGACCGCGCTGGACGACACGCTCTTGAGGAAGCTCTCCACCAGCTCGCGGTTGCTCGCCTGGTCGAGGTTCTTCTCGATCACCTTGCCGGCGCCAGCGATGGCGAGATCGACTGCCTCGCGACGCAGCTCCGCAATGGCGCGGACCTTCTCGCTCTCGATCTCCTGGCGTGCACGGGCGAGCATGCTCGCCTGCTCCGCGTGCGCCTGCTCGACGAGCTCGGCGCGAACACGCTCGGCGGCGACGCGTGCGTCGGCGATCACCTTCTGCGCTTCGCCGCGAGATGCGTCGAGCGCCGCGCGGTGCTCGGCAAGCAGTTTGGCGGCTTCGTCGCGGTCGCGCGCGGCCGCGGCAATCGCGTCCTCGAGCGCCTTCTCGCGCGCTTCGACAGCGGCCAGAATCTGCGGGAACGCGAACTTGACGAGGATCACCAGGAGCACGACGAAGACGATGAACGTCCACGCCATCAACCCGGTGTTCGGATCGAGAAGGCCCTTGGCTGCCGGATCGGCGGCGAGTGCCGGCGATGCGGTGAGCGCAACGAGCGCGAGCGAGCAAAGAAGAGTACGCATTGGAGGAATGCGGATGAATTCGATAGGGAGAAGACGGTGCTGCATCACCCCGGGGCGATGCAGCGCCGAAACGATTACAGCTTGCCCTGCATCAGGAAGGCGATGACGACGCCGAAGAGCGCCGCGCCTTCGATGAGTGCTGCGAAGATCAGCGCAGCGGTCTGGATGCGACCCGCCGCTTCCGGCTGGCGCGCCATACCCTCGACGGCCTGGCCGCCAATGCGGCCGATACCGATACCGGCGCCGATCACGGCGAGCCCCGCACCGAGGCCCACACCGACGCCAAGGAGGCCGCGGCCTTCAACGGTGGCTGCCTGCAACATCGGAAGAATTGTCTGAACGATTGCCATTGTTGCTCTCCAAATTGTGTCGAACGTGAATCTGACATCAGCGCTCGCAGCTTTCGCCGCCGTCCATCACCGAGACCCGGGTCTCAATGGACTTTCCCAGCCACTCGGCCAGGTACATCTCACACGGAGGAGCGACGCCCGTGCGTTTGTTGTCATCCTGAGCGAAGTACTTTGTCATCCTGAACCAAGGCGAGGGATCTGCACCTGCAGTTCCTTCGCCTTCACCACCGCTAGTGGTGCCCTTCCCTCATTTGCCCGATGAACACACTCGCCAGCAGCGAGAAGATGAACGCCTGCAAAAACGACACGAACAGCTCGAGCATCATGATGCCCACCGCAGCCGCCACCGGAACTACGCCAAGCGCATAGCTCTTGAAGGCGAAGACGAGACCAATGAGCGCAAGCACCACGATGTGCCCCGCGGTCATGTTCGCCAGCAGTCGAATCGCGAGCGCGAACGGCTTCGTGAACTTTCCGGCAATCTCGATGGGCGTCATCAGCAGGAACAGCGGAACCCGCATAGCGATCGGCAGGTCCTTGTTCCAGTAGAAGATCGTGTTGAGATATCCAAGTCCGTTCGCGCGGACGCCCGCCATTTCCACCACGATGAACGTGATGATGGCAAGCGTCGCCGTCACGGAGATATTGCCCGTGGCCGTCGATCCGAAAGGAATGAGGCCGAGCAGGTTCATCGTGAGGATGAAAAAGAACAGCGTGAGGATGTACGGCGCGTAGCCTTCCCCATGCGGCCCGAGGTTCGGAATTGCGACCTCGTTCCGGATGAAAAGCACCATCGCTTCCATGCTGGACGCGAAACCCTTCCGGCGACCAGTCCCGTGCCTGTGACGCGAAAGCGACGCCGCGGCAAGCAGCATCACGAGTGCAACGATCGTCGCGCCGAGAATCATGAACACCACATGCTTGGTCGGCGACATGTCGATCTCGAAACTACCGACGCGAATTGGCGCCCACCGGGGCAGGACCATATGGTGCGCCTCCCAGAACTTCGGGAAGCCAGGCACCTCGAGGCAGTGCGAGTCGCTGATGTGCGGCGTGATGAAGTCGCCCTCGGCGAACCGCTCACAGCCAGCGACATGGTGATCGCCACCCGCCGGCGCAGCGCCCTGATGGGTCTCGGCGGCAATCACCTGGTTGGCGTGCGATGCGGCGCTGTCCAGCGCCTGAGGCAGCGAGACCGAAGCGGACTCAGCCCGCGGAGCCGGAGTCGGCGTGTGCTCCTGTGCACTGAGCGTCGAGCCAACCAGGAGCAGAGCAAGGAAAAAGGAACCGGTTTTCATACGTTGAGCAGCGGCGGTTCGATCAGTTCAGTCAGGAAGAAATATGTCGCAAGGCTCAGCAGCGCCGCATTCGACGGCAGACCGAGCGCTCGACTCGCGAAACCAAAGACCACCAGCGCGACGAAGCAGATCACCGCGCCCACCCCCCATCCCGCGATGCCGTGCCCCCCATCGGAGAGCATCCGCGCAATCGCAAACGCCACCACCTGCACCACCAGCGCCACTCCGGCGCTCACCCAGATGGCCGACCGCTCCGCCGCCGACCCGTAAATGGCGGTGAACACGCCGCCCGCCAAGCCGATCGCCACCACGCAGCCCAGGCCGTACAGCGCCAACCCGCGAGCCATGCTCTTCTGTCGCGTCATCCCTGTGCGTCCCGCGTGGCCTTGCGTGCCGCGTCTTCACGGGCCTGCGCCGCCATGAGCTTTCGGTACATGCTGTAGAAGGCCAGGCCAGCGCCGAGGAACATGCCGATAATACTGAGCCAGGGCGTTGTACCAATCCGCCGGTCCAGCCACTGGCCGGCATACAGGAAGGCCAGCAGGGCAATGACGAACTGGAGCCCGAGCCCCGCGAATTCGCCACCCGAGGGCCCCTTCCCGTCTCCAGTCCGGACCGGTCCTGCGCCCGGAGGTGGGTCACTCGGCTTCCCTGTCATGCGAGGCGGAATCTAGCGCTTGTGAAATTTTTCGCAAGCGATTCAGGGCCCTAAACCGAACGCATCCCGAAGTGCTCCGGCTCGGCTCGCAAGTGTAATCCCCATCACAACTTTCGTTGTGACGCTTCATGTTGACTATTCGTCTTGATGTTGATAACTTCGCACCTCGTCGGATGTGTGAGCGGATGCACGCTCCATTTTCGACGCCTGGCCCCTACGCTCCGCGTCATGAATTCCCGTCTGCTCATCACGTTGCTCTGCGCCGGTGCAGTCGCACTGGCCTGTGGCTCCTTCGCCCGAAGCGAAGCGCCGTCGGCGCAAGTCCGCTCGGCCGTTCGACATACCACCAAGTCGCTTGCGCGCGGTGCCGCGCCGCTCGTGTACGGCGAGTTCGCCGTCAACATCGAGCCGAATGCGCTCCGCTTCGCGCTCGACCTGACGAACGAAAGCAAAAAGCACGTCGAGCTCTCGTTTCCGAACGGACAGCAGTATGACTTCACCGTCCTCGATTCCGCGGGACGCGAAGTCTATCGGTGGGGCGAAGGACGCCTGTTTACGCAGTCCGTGCAGAACAAGCTGCTCGACGGTGGCGACACCATGCACGTCGACGTACGCGCCATGACCAAGCTGCCACGCGGCAAGTATGTCGCGGTCGCGACACTGCACAGTTCCAACTTCCCAATTCGGCAGACGTCGGAGTTCGTGCTGCGGTAGGTCTCGCAGGCGTGTGACCGCCGCAGGCCCGCTCGGGTTGAGCGAGGCGAAGGATCCCAACGCCGCTCGGGTCTCCGGGTGGCGTTCATCGTTCGCGGCGCGACCATCGCGCCGATGCCCAACTCGCGAGTGACCACGAACATGCGCTTTACACGAATTGCTTCCATCGCCATAGCAGCAATCGCGCTCACCTCGGCGTGCGGGAGCGAGAGCATCACCGTTCCCGCGCAGAACGACGCCGCCACTGTCGTCGACATCTTTACGCGACTCGCCGACTCGGTGTCGCACTCCGGCGGCGATGCCGACCTCGGTGGCGCCTACAGCTCACTCGCCGAGGCCGTGCGGCTGGGCGGCCGAGTGTCGCCCGTTGTGATCACGATCGACGGCGTGGCCACCACCTTCCTGGCAACCGCGCACCAGACGGAGATCGCGCCCTTGCCGTGCGTTCCGGGAAGGCTGTGCAACCTCCCCCTCTTGGCCACCTTGAACCTACGCACGCTCATCGCGTGGCAGCAGGACAACCCCAAGCGCGTCGTGCAACTCTCGTCGGCCGCGGACTCCGATCCCATTCGTGCATATCTCTTCCCCGTGCTCGTTCCAGTTGCCGGCCCGTCCGCCTCACTCGTCTACTTCGACGGCCAGGGCGGGACGTTTTTCGGTTCCAGCGGTTCACAGAAGGTCGCTGTCACCACGAGCAACGACGCATGCGCCGCCACCGGTCAGGGCCGGCCAACCGACGCGATCTTCTCCTCGCCACCCCGTTGCACGAAGGCTGACTTCACCATCAGCTTCTCCGCCAAGGCGGAACCATCGAGCTTTCTCGCGAGCCGGAACACCGCAACCGGAAGCCACACGTTCGCCATGGCTGCGCAACCCGTGCTCGGCGCGCGGTTCGAGCTTGCAGCAGTAGCTCCGCCCCTGCCTCCCATCTCCGTGACACCCATCGCGTCGCTCTCCGCAGAACTCACGACCGCAACGGTGGACAGCGTGGTCGCGCTCACGCTCAAGGTCACCAATGCCGCGAGCACCGCGGCCAACGTGACCTTCGGCAGCGGTCAGCAGTACGACTTCTATGTCGTCGATGCCGCCACCGGCGCGCACGTCTGGCGCTGGAGTGAAGGCATGGCGTTTACCATGGCACTCGGCACTGTCACCATTCCGGCGAACGGCTCACTCACCTACTCCGCGCGGTGGAAGCCTGCGAAAAAGGGGAGCTACGTCGCCGTCGGGTCGCTCGTGAGCCTCTCGCACCGCGCGGATGCGAAGGTCATGGTGACCGTGCCGTAAAGAAGCTCCCACCGAGGCGCTTGCCCGCGCTCCTCGCTCTCGTCACGGTTGCGTCCTGTGCCGTGGACGTCGCGGAGGCATCATTACGATGGCATTCGCAACTCGGCAGCCAATCGCGACGCGTACGCCGTAACGCTCGCGCGTGTGTACGAGACATTCCTCGCGCAGAACTTGTCATCAGCCTCGCTTCGACGCAGGGCGAGATCGTGATCGACAACGCGACGGCGAACAACGATACGCTGAAGGCGAAGTTCGCTGCGGCGTCGACGTGGACCACAGCCACCGGCGAGGCGGAGAAATACTTCGACGACTATCGCCTCCCATGGTGCGGGCCGAGCAACGACGGCGCATCGTTCTACTTCAAGGTCACCACGCCTGGCACATACAAGGTGTACGCGCGGTGGACCGACGGCGTCCAACCGGACGACGTCGGCCTCCTATCGCGTGTTCGCCCTCGACGGCGGGACTCTGCTCGTGGACCTCACGCGCAACCAGCAATCCGGTGGCAGCGTGTGGAATCTGCCTGGAACGTGGAACTTTACGCAGGTGGGATGGGCGAAGGTGCTGATGTCTCGGTCGCTGAGTGGTGCGGGCACAATCTCGGCGGACGCGGTTCGAGCGGTGCGACAGTAACGCTACGCGGTGCGCGACCGGCGTCGGCGGGCCGCCCCGACGATGCCTATCAACCCGGTCGCGAGCAGCGTGAGACTCGCCGGCTCAGGTGTCGTGACCATGTCGATCGTTGCAGAGCCATTCTGCGCAAACGTCGCACTCGCGATCACGTTGCCGCTCGCGTCGACCGCGTCGATGCCAGCGAGCCGCACGTCGTACGTCTGACTGGCGGAGGCGCCGGTCGCTTGATCGGCCTGGGGTAGACTTGCACCCGCTTGCAGATCAAGGACGTAGACGATCCCGCCGGTGAACGAGTGGAACGGGAGAGTGAAGTCCACCCCGCCAACCGTCGTGGTCGCGTTCAACAAGTCGGTCGACGTCTGACCCCCATAGTCACCTCCGGAGTGGTAGGCGAAACCCGATAGCCCAGAAGCGTGACCCAAGTACAAGGAAAAATAGACCTGCATCGGACCATACGCGTTAAATACTCCCCCCCTTACCGATGTCAGGAAACGGTACACGAGGTTGTCCCCTGCTCCGGACGTGCCATTGACGCGTATCCCGCCCTGCAGAGCCGTGTGCGCGTAGGCGGCCGCAGCCATCGAGTTGTCGGGGCCCGTTTGCGTGATCGAGCTTGCGGCAGACATCGTACGCGCGATGAGGTCGGACGAGGCGGACGCACTTCCGTGTCCGCCACCGACCGCGATGGAGCACTGCGCGCTGCTTGGTGCGTTCGGGAGCCACCCGGAATAGACGTCGCACACCGGTAGACCGGGGACGTTGAAATCGTGTATTTGCACATCGCTCCCGGTGCCCTGGCCGGCCACAGTGGCGATCGGATAAAAGGCGAGCAGGATCGCCACGCGGCGGTGGAATGAAAGGATGGGTCGTCTCATACTGAGTCTCCGGCTTCGAAGGTGAAGTGCACTTGTTCGCGATGATTTTGTGACGGGCGTCAGAGTACGATCGAACCATCAAGGCGCTATCAAATCGAAGATCAAACGCAGTGTCACATCCGTAGTTCCTTGTCCCGACAGGGGTTCAGCACACTCGCAAACACCGTGGACATCCGGTCCCGAGCTTGTTGGGACGCGGCGGGAGTCGTAGAATCGGGGTGGAACAACCCTCCGGCGTGGCGCAAACGTCATCGCCCATCACCCAGTTTCGTGGAGCGCCGCGCACGTGCGGCTCAAGACGTTCGGCGGTCTGTGGGTGGAAAACGCTGACAGTGGCGCCGCGGGAAGCCCGCGTCCGCGCTCGCTCGCGGTGCTTGCCATCCTCGCCGCCGCGGGCTCCAAGGGCGCCAGTCGCGACCAGATCATCGGTGTCTTGTGGCCGGAGTCGTCCGCCGATCGTGCGCGGCACGTGTTGTCGCAAACCATCTATGGTCTGCGCAAGGAGCTCGGCACCGAGGTTCTGCTCGCCGCACCAGACTTGCGGCTCGACGCCGATCGCATCACGAGCGACGTCGAGGAGTTCCGCCGAGCCGTGCGCGAGAAGGACTGGGCCGCCGCCGCGGCGCTCTACGCCGGTCCCTTCCTGAGCGGGTTCTATCTCAGCGACGCCCCCGACTTCGAGCGATGGGCCGAGTCGCAACGAGCGTCACTCGCCGCGGACGGCCTGCGCGCCATCGAAGCGCAGGCGCGCGAATGCACGGCGAGCGAAAGGAGCGAGGAGGCGATCCAACTCCGGCGGCGCCTTACACAGTTAGATCCGGTGAATGCGCGGTACGCGATTGCATATATGGAAGCGTTGGCCGTGGATGGCGAGCGCACCACGGCCCTCGCTCACGGGAAGGCATATTCGGACCTTCTCCAGCAGGAGTTCGATGCCGACGCGGACCCCGCCGTGCAACAACTCATGGCTCGGTTGCGCGACGTCGAACGAGTGCCCGCGTCGCCGGACGTCATTTCGCCCGTGTCAGCCGGCGCGAGCGTCGCCAACACGGTCACGGTCGACGCGCCGGTCGCAGCCCCCGCATTGCCGAACGCGCGCGTTGCATTCCACCGACATGCGCTCATTGCCGCGGGCATCGTGGGACTCGGCGTCGTCGCAGCCATATTCGGCTGGCGGACGACGGCCGTGGCGCGCGACACGCCGCCAATCCTGGCGGTCGGCCGAATTCGCGAGATGGCCGCCCCCGATTCCGTCGAACCCGCTGAGCTGCTCAGCGAGATGCTCGCAACGAGCCTCAGCCGGCTCACGGATATCGAGGTCATCGCGAATTCGCGTATGCTCGAGCTCATGCCACGCAACGCGGACTCGGCGCATGCGGCAGTGAGCGACGTCGCGCGCCGCGCTGGCGCGACGCAGATCATCGAAGGTGAGCTGATTCGCCTGTCCGGCCAACGGCTTCGACTGGATGTCAGGCGCGTCGATCTCGAGCGTGGCGTCGTGCGTGCTGCATACCAGGTCACTGGCACGGACCGCGTTGCGCTCCTGGACAGTGCGACATCACTGGTCGCCGCGGATCTCCGCGTCGGCGCGCCAGTGGGGTCCCTCGTGGAAGCATCGACGCGCTCGCCGACCGCGTATGCGCTCTACGAGAAGGGACTGCGCGCCTTCTATCAGTTCGAGATCGCCGATGCCAAGCGGTTCTTCGATGCCGCCGTGCGTGAGGACTCGACGTTTGTCATGGCTGTGTACTACGCGTGGCGCTCGGCGACTCCGGGCGCGCCCGATCAAGTGCCGCTGGCCGAGCGCGCGCTGCGGCTCGCGTCGCGCGCGTCGGCGCGAGATGGTTTGCTCATCCGCACTCACGTCGGATTCTGGCGGCAGGAGCCGCTATCGATTGCGGCGGCCGAATCGCTGGCGACGCTGTACCCGCGCGATCCCGAGGCACTCCTGCGTGCCGCCGAACGCGTCCCGGATCTCGCGCGCGCAACAATGTTGGCGAATCGTTCGATCGCGCTCGACTCGGCGGCCGGCGTGCTGCCGGGTGCGATCTGCCGATTGTGTGAGGCGTTGAGTCTGCTCTCGCATCGCTACAACTGGGCGGACTCACTGGATGCGAACGAGCGAACGCTGCGACGCTGGATCGCGCTTCGGCCCGCCGACGGTCCGCCGTGGCTGGCCCTGTCGCAACTCCTCACCGGGGTTGGTCGTCGCACTGAAGCGCAGTCGGCGGCGCGCAAGGCCGCTGACCTGTCGGTCCGCGGTGCGGCCACGTTCTGGGACATCGATTCGGATATTCGCAGCGACGATTTCGACGCCGTCGATGCACAATGTGCGACCGGTCTTGCGTCCGCAGATCTTTCGGAATACGGGCGCCACCGGTGGGCGTGCACGATCGCCATGCGCATGGAAGGACGCTATCGCGAGGCGATGGCGCTGCACCGAGACGGACGCGTCCCGGGGAGCGGGCGCATTCGTCGCGACCTGCCTGCGGATGTCAGTCTGGCAATTCTCGAGATGGAGGCGGGATCTCCAATCGTCGCGGCAGACTCGTTCATGGCCATGGCGCGCCGGTGGGCGGCGAACAAACGCGAGCCCGAGAATATCCTGGCGCGAAACACCGCGTGGCATCTCACGCTGTCGGCGACGGCCGCCGTCGCCGGCGGCGACTCGCTTCGCGCGCGTGGCCTCATCGATTCCATCGAGGCGATCGGCCGTCGAAGCTTGTACGCGCGTGACCCGCAGTTGCATCACTTCGTGCGCGGCCTTCTGTACTCGCGAGCGAATCAGGACCTCGCCGCCGAGCGAGCGCTCCGTGCGTCGATCGTCTATCCGTCCAACGGGTACACTCGGGCGAACCTCGAACTGGGCCGCACGTTGCTCAAGTTGCGGCGGCCGACCGACGGCATTCCCGTCGTGCGCGCGGCCTTGCACGGCGGAATCTCCGGATCGGGTCTCTACGTGAGCCGCACGGAGTTGCATGAGCTCCTCGCGCAGCTCTTCGACGCCGCGGGCGACCGTGACAGTGCCATGGTGCATTACGCGGTTGTCGAGCGAGGCTGGCGCTCCGCCGATCCGTTCCTCCGGCCACGGTATGAGGCAGCGAGAACACGACTCGCGACTCTTCGTCCTCGCTCCTAGCGTGTCGTTCCGTGGCCGCCGCGCTCATCCGTGCGTCGCGGGTGGCACGGCGTCCGAGGCACGAGCCCTGCCAAGAGAATCGCACATGGCAACCATCTGGAAAGGCTCCCTCGCGTTCGGGCTCGTGAACATCCCCGTCGAACTGCGGCCCGCGGTTCGGAGTGCGGACAGGGTCTCGTTCCGCCAGCTCGACAAGAAGCACCACAAGCCGATCAAGTACGATCGCGTCTCGACGGTCGACGGGAAGTCTGTTCCGTGGGCTGACATCGTCAAGGGCTTCGAGATCTCCAAAGGCAAGTTCGTTGTCGTAGACGAGAAGGAGATCAAGGCGTCCGAGCCGAAGATGTCGCGCGTGCTGGAGATGACGGATTTCGTCCCCGCCGACTCGATCGATCCGCGCTTCTTCGATTCACCCTACTACCTCGTGCCTCTCGCAGGAGCCGAGAAAGCCTACGCCCTATTGCGAGACGCGCTCGCCGAGACGGACAAGGTGGGGATTGGCACGTTCGCGCTCCGCCAGAAACAGCACCTTGCCGCCGTGAAGCCAATGGGCAACGCCCTCGTGCTCGAGCTGATGCGCTTCGAGAATGAGCTCGTGGACCCCGGTGAGCTCACGTTCCCCACATCCGCGAGCGCCAAGGTGCGGCCGCAGGAGCGCGAGATGGCTATACAGCTCATCGAGAATCTTGCGGACGACTTCGATCCGTCGAAGTACAAGGACGTATACCAGGCGCGGTTGCGCGCGATCATCAAGGCCAAGGCGAAAGGCAAAGCAATCACGGTGGATGACGCTGACGAGCCCGAGGACACCAAGGTGCTCGATCTCGTGAGTCGCCTCCAGCAGAGTCTCGCGGCGAGCTCCGGGAAACCCGCCCGCAGAAAGACCGCGAGGAAGAAGTCGACGGCGAAGAAGACACCAAAGAAGCGGAAGTCCGCCTGACGGACCGCTGATGGCGCGTGCTCCTGCTCCGATGCTCGCGTCTCCCGCCGGCGAGCTTCCTCCGCTCGATGAATGGACCATCGAGCCCAAGTGGGATGGCATCCGCGTCATCGCCGAGGCCAGCGCGCGCGGCGCGCATCTCTGGAGCCGCAACGGCATCGACAAGGCGCATCAGTTTCCCGAAGTCGCCGAGGCGCTCGAGACACTCGCGCGCGGAAAGGGCGCCATGACGCTCGACGGCGAGCTCGTGGCAGTCGACCGCGCCGGCGCACCCCTGCGCTTTCAGGCGCTCCAGGGACGGCAGGCCAGCGGCCGCAGCGCGAGCGAGGTGAAAGCGTCCGGGCATCGCACCGCGTTCGTCGCCTTCGACGTGCTCTCCGTGTCGCGAAAGGACCTGCGCGAGCTTCCATGGCACGCGCGTCGGGAGGTCCTCGAGTCGGTGGTTGCCAAGTCCGCCAAGGCGATCGTGCGCCGCGGCGACTCCGCGCGCTGCGGCTCGGCGGCGGCGAGGAAGCTGATCACCGCTGCGCAGCGTGACGGATGGGAGGGGCTGATCCTCAAGCAGGTGGACTCCCAGTACGCGTCTGGCGCACGTTCTCCACTATGGCGAAAGGTGAAGCTGGAGCATGCTCAGGAGTTCGTGATCGGCGGCTACACCTTGCCGACCGAGGGCGCGGACCGGACGCACTTCGGGGCACTGCTCGTCGGGTACTACGACGACGATGGAGCGTTGCGCTACGCCGGCAAGGTCGGCACCGGGTTTACACGCGCAACCCTCGTCGCCCTAGGCGGCACGCTCGCGTCGCTCGAGCGGGCGACGTCCCCATTCTCCAACGCACCGGCGAGCCGAGGGAGCAGCGTGTGGGTCAAGCCGCAGTTGGTCGCACAAGTCCGCTACAATGAGATGACCGCGGCTGGCGTCCTCCGGCAGCCCGCATTCCTCGGCCTGCGGGATGACAAGCGCGCTCGCGACGTGCGCCTCGAGTCAGGGACGTCCGGGGGAGCAATTCTCGACGCGCTCCGGTGCGGCAAGTAGGGACGGGCCGCGGGCGTTTGCGTCTGTCGTCCTGCGCAGCTGGACACCCATCCGCGGGCCGACGGGCCAACGCTGACCTCGCCGGAAACGTTTCACTCCCACGGTCTTTGTGCGGCGCGACCTTCGCGGTAACCTTCTGAGGCGCGCCGTTGTCTCATTTCGGTACCCAATCCCGATCCTGTGACGAGCTCACTCAAAGTCAGCCCCACCCGCGACGATAGTCGCGACCTCGAGCTACTCGACAAGCTTGCCTCGGCGCGGGAAGCGCTCAATGCGCAGATCGCCCGCCGCATCATCGGGCAGCGCGAGGTCGTCGACAATCTCGTCGCCGCCATGTTGTCGGGCGGTCACGCCTTGCTGGTGGGTGTGCCTGGCCTTGCCAAGACGCTCCTGGTGCAGACGGTGGCGCAGGCGCTCGACCTCCAGTTTTCGCGCGTGCAGTTCACGCCAGACCTGATGCCGAGCGACATCACGGGCACCGAGCTGCTGGAGGAGGATCACGCCACGAACCGGCGGTTCTTCAAGTTCGTGAAGGGGCCGGTGTTCGCGAACATCGTCCTCGCCGACGAAATCAACCGCGCGCCACCGAAGACGCAGGCTGCCCTGCTCCAGGCCATGCAGGAGCACGCCGTCACCGCGGCAGGCACCACGCACAAGCTGCCGGAGCCGTTCTTTGTGCTCGCGACGCAGAACCCCATCGAGCAGGAGGGCACCTATCCCCTGCCGGAGGCGCAGCTCGACCGGTTCATGGTCCAGCTGACCGTCGGGTATCCGAGCCGCGAGGAGGAGGAGCGCATCGTCCTCGAGACGACGTCGGACCGTCAGGTCGAGGTCCGGCCGGTACTGTCCGGCGAGCAGCTGAGTGAGCTGTTGCACCTCGTGCGCCGCCTGCCAGCGGCGCCGAGCATCGTGAGCTATGCGGTGAAGCTCGCGCGCTCGACGCGTCCGGATTCGCCCGAGGCGTCGCCGATGGTCAAGAAGTACGTCAGCTGGGGCGCGGGACCTCGCGCGTCGCAGTATCTGATCCTCGGCGCCAAGGCACGGGCGGCGATGGACGGCCGTTCCATGCCCGACATGGACGACGTGACGGCTATGGCGCTCCCCGTGCTGGGGCATCGCGTCGTGCTGAATTTCCAGGCGGACGCGGAAGGGATTTCGACGTCGACGCTGATCGCGGCACTGGACAAGCGCTAGCGGGCGGCGAGTACAAGCAGTCGAGCGCTTCCCACCGCCGGGCGCCGTTTCTCGCGACCGAGTGGGGAGCGTGGGGTGGTGGCCGCTACTTCATTAATGTGTCGGAGTAGCGCGGTCGGAGGCCGGCGGCACAGAACCACTTGAGCGGCCGTCAACCGGCTCTCCGGGCCGTTGGCGTCGCCTCAAACAGCGGCCGGCGACGCGACAAACGTTGCGTCGCCGCCGCCAGCGCGGAGTCTGGAGGATCGTTCGCGCCGGCGCCCTCGCGAGCAGTTGCGAGGGCGTCCTCCTCGAGACGGCGAGCCTAGGGGCGCTTGGCCTTGAGCGCGTTCAGCACGGCGCAGAGGGCATTGGCCTGCGTCTCGGCATCTTCCTGCGTGCGCTCTGTCCGCGTTCCGTAGTAGACGCGGTGAACAAAGCCGCTCTTCCGGTGGCGGAGGTTGATGGAGCGATTCGCGAGGTCCGGTACGACGAGCCAAGGTCCACGGCCGGGGTTGGTACAGTCGAGACGACGGAGGTCGACAGGAGGCATATTCCTTGGTGAGTGGAGGCTCTGATGGCGGCGGCTTGGGGGTCGCGGCGATTTTGAGCGTATTCGGGCAGGGAACGTGAACTCTTAAGATATTCTAAGCGTCCGCCAAGAATAGAGGCAGTTTTGAGTGACGGGGCCGCCAGACGTCGAGGACTACCCTTGCGTGCATCCCATTTGGTGGAGGAGTCCACAACAGACGCATTCCCCGCGCGTTTTTCTCCACGAAGCTCGCCAGTCCCGCCGCAGGAGGATCGTGTGCTGAAAGCCCCCAAAACGCTCTTTAAGAAGGGCTTGAGGAGACTGACCGGACGGTCCACTTGATGGGCCTATGAGTGCTCCTGGTGGCAGCGGCTCGCGCCACGACGAGTGGGCTTTGTGCACCATCGCCATCCCTGCTCCGTGCGCGCGCAGCTCCAAAGCGCAGCTCAAGGCGGCTCGAGATGACGCCGTTGTGACAGCAATGCTAGACCTTTCATCAATATCCACATGTGATCCGCCCGCCACTAGCTGATGCGCTAGGAGCAATGACATGCCCCGAATAGTTCTCTCGGTCTTTGGCGATTGCTCAATTGAAGTCGACGAGGTGCGACTCACACCAAACGCGCCACACCTGTTCGCGCTACTTCTCATTCTGGCGCTGGCCGAAGGTCGCCGGTACACGCGACAAGAGCTTCAAGATCTGCTGTTCAACGACGGTGGGAGTTCGCGGGCGGCCTCTCACAACGTGCGGCAACTTCTTTACCGTTTGAGGCAGTTTGGCCTCTCGTTTGATGAGCAACCTTCGGGGTTGCGCATCTACGGCAGCGAGTTG
>JANOIJ010000411.1:0-2472 GCA_031407575.1 Gemmatimonadaceae bacterium
CTTCTGACGCGTCATGTCTGTGAAGGTGGGTGCGCCGCTCATGGCCGAGAAAAGCGATTCCAGATTGTCTCGGCCGCAAGCCCGAGCAGGGCTGCAGCGGCTGTCGAAAAGAACCACCAGCCCAGCGGCCCAGTGTACGAACGGGCGAGCGCCGAGGATGAAAGGAGCAGCAGCAGCGGTGGGAGTGACAGTGCGACCACCAGTGCGAATCTCGTTAATCTCAGCTGCCGCTTGATTAGCTCAGCAGTACGCTCACCGGTGCGTTCGGATGAGGCGAGATCGTTCAGCAAGGCCACCGTACTAGCCTGACGACAGGCTTCTGACGTGCTGAACTCACTACCCGGCGACGACTCTAGGCCCAGTACAAGCGCGTTTGCGGCTTATGGTGTAAGCGAAGAGCTCGAAATGTCCGTACTACGTAGCAGAGTTTCACGGTTCCGACACCAGAACGCTCTGCCACGAGAGGACATTTCGAGTGACGACGAGTAGACATCAAAACGTGGGCCGGCGCAAACGACGGATCGCGCAGCGGCTGCGGCCGCGGACGTGGCCCGCACAAGCGACCCCGATGTATCGGGCGCGCACCATGCGCTACGAGCACAGTGATCGGGTGCGCGGGTTGGTGAGTGGCGGGATTGGCGCGATGCACCGGTTGGCTCAGCACACCGGGTTGGTGGACGCGATTGATCGGCACGTGCAGGTCTTGAAGGTGCACCTGCCCTATCACGAATCCGATCACGTGCTCGGCATCGCGTACAACGTGCTGTGCGGCGGGACCTGCTTGCAGGACATCGAGCACCGCCGACAGGACGAGGTGTATCTCGACGCGCTGGGGGCGCAGCGCATTCCGGATCCCACGACCGCGGGCGATTTCTGCCGTCGGTTCGACGCGCCCGCGATCGAGGCGTTGCAGACGGCGTTCAACGCGGCGCGCGTGCGCGTGTGGCGGGCGCAGCCCGCCGCGTTCTTCGACGAGGCGATCATCGACGCTGACGGCACGCTGGCCGAGACAACCGGCCAGTGCAAGGAAGGGATGGACATCGCCTACACCGGCGTCTGGGGCTACCATCCGTTGGTCGTGTCGCTGGCCAACACGCAGGAGCCCTTGTACTTGGTGAATCGCAGCGGCAATCGCCCGTCCGCGGAAGGCGCGGCGGCGCGGTTCGACCAGGCGCAGGCGCTGTGTCGCGAGGCCGGCTTCAGGCGGGTCACGTTCCGCGGCGACACCGACTTCTCGCAAACGCCGCACCTCGATCGGTGGACCCACGACGGCGTGCGCTTCGTGTTTGGCTACGATGCCCGGGCCACGGTCATCCGCGCAGCGGATGCCTTGCCCGCGAGCGCGTGGACGCCGCTCGTGCGACGTCCGCAGTCCCCCGTCCAGACCGAGCCGCGCCACCGGCCCACGAACGTGAAGGAGGCACGCATTGTCGAGCGCGCGTACAAGAACCTGCGCCTCGAGGCGGAAGCCGTCGCCGAGTTCGCCTACCAGCCGGTGGCCTGTGCGACGCCGTATCGCATGGTCGTCGTGCGGAAGAACATCTCGGTCCAACAGGGCGACCACCGACTGTTCGATGAGATGCGCTACTTCTTCTATCTCACCAACGATCACGCGACCGCGGCGGCCGACATCGTCTTCCTCGCCAACGATCGGTGCAACCAGGAGAACCTGATCGATCAACTGAAGCACGGCGTGGGCGCGACCCGCATGCCGGTCGACAGCCTGCTGAGTAACTGGGCCTATCTGGTGATGGCCGCCCTCGCGTGGACGCTCAAGGCGTGGTTTGCCTTGCGCTTGCCCACGGCTGGCCGCTGGGCCGCGCGCTATGCCGCCGAGCAGGTCGCCGTCCTGCGGATGGAGTTCAAGGCGTTTCTCCACGCCTTCATCCTGATCCCGGTGCAGGTCGTGCGCACCAGTCGACGCCTCATCTTCCGCCTGCTCGCGTGGAATCCCTGGCAGGCCGTCTTTCTCCGCGGCGTTGATCAACTGCACCGGCCGCTGCGGCCGTGAGTCCAGCCCCGAGACCGGGATAGCGAGGCCCGGATGGCGTGCACCCGCTTCAACATGCGTGGAGGATCGAGCGACAACGACAACCTGGCGAGACCCACACACGGCCAATCGGGCCGAGACGGCTGAGGTGCGCGCAGCGATATCGTGACAGTGACTGTCGCCGGCCGAGCGCAAACGCGCTTATTTTGGGTCTAGGGCGAAATCGTTACGAGTGGAGTGAGTACCTGGCTCGCAGCGGAGAAAGATTCTTCTGCTGGATGCGTCGCGACGAAGCCCGCCGGGCTCGGTAGAGCCCCTTCGCTGGCTACGAGCCTCGTTGTGCACGCGATGTCTGCAGGCTGGAAGCACGAACGGTCAGAAATGGCGACGTCGTCAATGGGGCAGACGTCACGGAGACTCGACGATGCGAATTGGCTGGATAGGCACCGGCGTCATGGGTGCGTCGATGGCGGGCCACATGC
>JANOIJ010000020.1:0-41150 GCA_031407575.1 Gemmatimonadaceae bacterium
GCACGCCGTCAGTGCACGCCGTCAGTGCACGCCGTCAGTGCACGCCGTCAGTGCACGCCGTCAGTGCACGCCGTCAGTGCACGCCGTCAGTGCACGCCGTCAGTGCACGCCGTCAGTGCATTCGTCACGACGCCGCATCCGCACATCACGACGGCGTAACCCGTCCGTCGCGACTCGCTCGCACGCGTTACGCACCAGCGTGGTGCGCGCCACACTCGCTTTCGTCGACGCGGACTCGCATGCGCTACCCCAGCGCCAACGCGCCGCGTCGTGGCGCCCCGTGCGGGCCGGACAATGGAGAGTGTGGCATGACAGAAGTCGATCGTCGCGAGTTTCTGCGGAAAGGCGCGAAGTACGCCGGAGGGGCGCTCGTCGCTGCGCCCTCGCTCATGGGCTTGGCTGCGTGCAACGATGTCACACCCTTGGAGCCTGGCGGCACCGCATCGCTCGCACGAGCGGGACGTGGAGGGGGAGGATACGGCGGCCTCATCTCCGATCCGGGTGGCCTGCCATTTCTCATTCCGGCCGGCTTTACCCTCCGGCAGATCAGCCGAGCGGGCGATCCCATGAAGGGGACCGGCGTTGGCCCTGTTCCCAACGCGTTGGACGGCATGGCGGCGTTCCCGATGTCGAACGGCAACATCCGCCTCATTCGCAATCACGAGATGCGCGACAACGCGGCCGCCTCGGTGCCCATCGGGACCAACCCGTGGGACGCGAAGGCCGGCGGTGGCTGCACGTCGCTCGAAGTGTCCGTACATCCCGTGACCGGCGAGCCGACACTCGTCGATGAGTTCGTGTCCATCAGCGGAACGTGCGTCAACTGCGCCGGTGGCCCAACGCCGTGGGGAAGCTGGCTGACCTGCGAAGAAACCACCGAGAGCACGGCGTCGGGCCGCCTCAAGAACCACGGCTACGTCTTCGAGATTCCTGCCGCTGCGTCGTCGGAAGTCGCGCCGGTGTCACTCAACGCGATGGGCCGTTTCTCACACGAGGCTCTCGCGGTGGATCCGATCTACGGCCATGTCTACGAGACGGAGGACCAAGGCTCGACGTCGGGATTCTATCGCTTCATCCCGACCCAGCTGGGCAACCTCCACCTGGGCGGCAAGCTGCAGATGCTCGCGCTCGTGGGAAAGCCGCAGTACAACGCCGCGGGCGGCGGTACGCCCACCGGCATTCCGCTTCCCGCCGTCTGGGTGGACATCGACATTCCGGATCCGACCACCATCTCGTCATCGACGTCCTGCTACGCGCAGGGCTTTGCCAAAGGCGGAACGCGATTCAATCGCCTTGAAGGCTGCTGGTATGGCGACAACAGCTGCTACTTCAACGCCACGAGCGGCGGTGCGGCCGGCGCTGGCCAGGTGTGGCAGTATCGTGCGCTCACCGTGAACACGGGACACCTCGTGCTGGTCTTCGAGTCTCCGAGCGCGAGTGTGCTCGACGCACCCGACAACATCTGCGTGAGCCCGCGCGGTGGTCTCGTGCTCTGCGAGGACGGCGGCGGCACGCAGTACCTCCGCGGCCTCACAAAGCAGGGACAGATCTTCGACTTCGTGCGCGCGGCAAGCGCCATCGATGCGACCGAGTTCGCGGGCGCCTGCTACAGCCCCGACGGCCGCATCCTGTTCTTCAATACGCAGGGCTCCACCAATCGGCTCGGCACGGAGCGCGGCGGCACCTTCGCCATCTGGGGCCCGTGGACCAACGGCGCGCTCTAACGCCCCACGCTCACTGATTCAATCATCCATCCCACTTTACGACTCCCCATGATCACCACCCTGCGCACACATCTCCGCCGCATCTCGCTGCTCGCGAGCGTCGCCGCCTTGTCGCTGGCGTCGCCCGCGTCAGCACAAGTACTGCACTTCGACGACGTCGCGACCAACGCCGCCGGATTCAATTCGTCGGCGTTCACGACGTACGGCGGCTATTCCTTCGAAAACTTCGGCGTGATGACGAACGCCACGGCGTTCGGCTTCGGCACCAACGACACATCCCCGCCGAAGTTCGCCTACGCACATGCGGACGATGCAAGCTTCATCTATCGCACCGACACGCCATTCAACTTCTTCTACGCGTCGCTGTCGTACCGTCGGTTCGACGCGATCACCACGCCGGTGGATATCGTGGTCAACGGCTATCGCACGGGCGACGTGAATCCCTTCTTCAGCCAGGTCATCACGCTCACCAACTCCGCGCAGGTGTTCACGTTCCACTACACGGACATCGAGGAGATCGAGTTCGATACGCACCTGCTGGACGAGAATCGGGCCGCGGTCCTCGCGCTCGACGATCTCAGCGTCGCAGCGGTGCCGGAGCCGTCGAGCATCGTGCTCCTTGCAACGGGACTTTTCGGTGTGATGCTCGTCGCACGGCGTCGCCGGAGCGCCTGAGCCGCACGCAGCGACACCCAACGACAGAAGGCCTCCGCGCACCAAGCGCGGAGGCCTTCTGTGCATGGGCGCCCCTCGGTCAGCGCAATTCGTTCTGTGATTCGGAGCGCGTCGCCTTCGACTTCGCGCGCGACTTCGGCGCGACGTCGGCAAGCTCGGCGACCTCGACAGACCCGTTTTCCGCCTCGGTGTTGAGCTGACTGGTGGCGAGCTGGGTGAGCAGTCGATCCGCCGCCTTCTCCTCGTCGAGCGTCTGCTGCAACAGCTTCGCCTGCGAAGCGAACCCGAGTTGCTCGGCCCACGTGCGCACGCTGCCGTAGCCAGCCATCTCATAGTGCTCGACATGCTGCGCCGCAGCCGCGAGGCCCGCGTCAAGGACGTCGGCGTCCGGCTTCTCGGCGATGAGCTCGGCGCCTTCCTTGAGAACCCCTTCCATTCCCGTGCACTTCTTGCCCTTTGGACTGACGCCAAGCTCCTCGCAGAGCTGCACGAGCCGCTCGACGTGTCCTTCGGTCTGCACCAGATGATCCGCAAACGCCGACTTCAGTTCCGGATTCGCCGCCGCCTTGATCATCTTGGGAAGCGCCTTGAGAATCTGGTTCTCGGCGCTGTACAGATCCTTCAGCCCATCCACATACAGATCCTGAAGTGTGTCCAGTGACATCGACGCCTTCCTGTGTCCGGAGTCTCGCTGCCTGCGGCAGCAACGACATGCGCAACGCGGCGCATGCGATCGATTCATTTGCCGTGATGAAAGGCAAAACCCGGACCGATGGATCAACGCGAAACCAGCGCGAACGCATATCGTGGAGTTCGCTATTGGTGGCATTGCAATTCACAAGGGGGCGGGCAACTGCACCGCCGCCTGCGGACGCACTATCTGGATGACTCCGGCAGCGGCAGCACCTCGATGACAACCTCGCGCCAGCCTGCTCGCGACGCCTGACGCTGGAGGAACTCGAGCTGCTGCCTGGTTCCAAACCCCTCGGTGGACGCCTCGTCCGAGCGGGTGGCGGCTGCAAGCGCGCCTTCTCCGGGCGTCCCGTCAACCGACACCACGAGGCGCACCTCCGGCGGAAGCGCCACGCCGAAAAGGACGCGCCCCGCCATCTGCGATAGCAGGGCGGCGTTCGTCGCCGAGGCCACGTACGACACCACCTCCAGTAAGAGCACCGCGCGTCGCCCGTCCAATCGCGAGACCACGGTCCGCAGCTCCTCCTCGAGGCTCAACGACCTCGAAGCGCGAACCGTTCGAACCAGATGCAGCGGCATCCCGAGCGACGCCGCAGCACGCTCTACCATGTACTCCGCGTCCTCGGCGCCGCGGATCAGGATCGTCGCGACGGAGGGCCGACGAAGGGCCAACGCAACCGCGGCACAGTTCACCTGGAAGGGAGCGTCGTCGCGCGTCACGTCCTCTCCCGCCATCTCGGCGTCCGACGGCAGATCCACCTCCATGGGCGTGATCCCACTTCGCGACGCATCGAGGCGGAGCTCGCCGGTCGGCGTGACTCCGACCCACGATGCCGGAAGCCTGGTTCGCTGAAAGCGCGAACCGTCAGGCTCCGGGCTGATGTGATCGAAATAGCGCGGGTCGAGCCACACTGGGGCATGCTCCTGCAACGCAACCACGTAGTTCGCCACAGCGTCGTCTGGCGCGTCGAACGGGAGGGTCAACCTGAGACTTGCCCGGCAACTCCGTTGCAGTTCCACGCTGAGCATCGATTGCCCGGGATGGTAGCGCGACCCCTGCATTGGAACCACCGCTCCGCTATCGAGGTCACGCAACAAGAACAAGCAGGTGTAGCTGGCGTTCACGGGCGCAAACTCGCCACCCGTGCACGACGGAACGCAGGCGAGGAACTCCAGCACGTCGTCGATGCGGTCGGTGGAGACACGCCAGTGGCACTCGAACTCTGCGCCCGCCAGCGCCAAGTTGCTCGCGCTCGGCCGATACGTCGGGGTGCCGAAGCGCTGGTGAGCGAGACGCACGGCGGCATCGAAGTCCTCCATGGAGCACTCCGACGGCCATTCGCCGAGGTAACTCGTCGGCGCGTTCCGTACGCTTTCAGTCGACCACCGCCGCGTGGTGATCATCAGGGAGTTGCCCGTGTGCGCGTACAGCTTCGCCACACGGTTGAGAAACCGGCGCACATCCGCGCACACGTCGCGCGGTGATTCCGACCGCGTTGGCTGGCGCGTCGGTGGCGGTCGATAGGCCACGAATGGACGAAGCGTGACTGGCCAGTATGGCCGGGGTGCGGACATGCGTTGGGTCTCGAGGGCGGGTCGTACTACAGACGACCAAATGTCCGCGAGGCGGACAAACTCAATGGCACGCCCATGCAGTCTCCGAATTGCAGGAAAAGCAGAGATTCTCCATCATTTCTGGATCTTCATGTAAGAATAGCGTGGACTGATCGCTGTTTTTCGAACACATTGGCTTTCGTGGCGTCGCGACGCCGCCACGAAACTGAGGCAATGCGATGCGGCTTCGCCCGGCGTGTGAGTTCCATCTCGAGACTGACCAACCCGTCGCCACGATGGTGCTCGTTGCGGTGCGCCCTCACGTCGCCCGCACGCGACCGTTGGAGACGGCGCGGTGAGGGGCGCGGTCGCGCAACCGAGCGTCGCACTGACGTCGTCGGACAACGACGGTGCCACTGCCGTCGACTATTGCGTTCGCCAGCAGTACCACTACGAGTATGCGTCGCCCGTGCACGACCTCCAGCAGCGCCTCGTGATGCTGCCACCGGAACTGCATGGCGCCCAGCGACTGTTGAGCGCCGATCTTCGCGTCGACGGCGCTGACGAGCCGTGCACGCGCTATGAATCCGATCGCTTTGGCAACGTCGTCTATCACTTCGAAAGCCCCATGATTCGCGAAGCGGTGGCGTTCACCGCCGAGTTCACGGTGCGTCGATCTGCGAGCGTGCAGCCGTTTCGGATGTCCGCCGCGCAGGTCGCGCCATTTCTCGCGCCCACCAGGCTCACCGCCTCGTGCCCGCGCATCGTCGATGGCGCGCGCACCATCGCGGCGCTGGTCGCGGACACACCGCTCGACGACCTCGCGCACGAGGTGCTTCCACTCGGCGCGGGATGCCTCGACGAAGACGGATTGCGGCAGTGGGCGTTCGCACTACTTGGCGGCGAGTGGGCCGCCGGCGCATTGATCTACGAGCTCGGCATCACTGGCGTGCACACACCTGCAGCAGCCGCGCTACAGTTCAGCCGAGGCGTGTGTCAGGACTATGCCCACGTGGCCATCGCCCTCCTGCGCGAGCTTCGCGTGCCGGTGCGCTACGTCTCCGGCCACCTGCTCGGCGAGGGTGCGCCGCATGCGTGGATCGAGGCGCTCCTGCCGGACCCGGATGCGCCTGGCCAGTTTCGCGTCGTGTCGTACGATCCCACGCATCGCGTGACGCCGACGCTCGACTACGTCACCGTCGCCGTCGGCCGAGACTATAGCGACATCACGCCCACGAGTGGCACGTTTTACGGTGCGATGGGCCGCTTCACCGCGCGCAAGGAGTCGTGGGTCGTGAATCGTGTCTGACGTGCAGTCGAGGAGCGAGTCGCTCACCTTCTCCGCGAATGCGCCGCGGTCCGCGCTGGAGGCGTACGACCTCGGCGGCTTCTGGGACGAGGTTTTTACCGCGCCCGGCGTGCCGCGACCACATTACGAAGCGCTGTCGCGCCGACTGGCGACGTTGAGTCCCCAGGAGGTCGACGCCAGGCGCCGCGCGGCGGATATCTCCTTTCGCGTCGGCGGCATCACCTTCGCCGTGAATCAGGGCGCGGAAGGCATGGAGAAGATCATGCCCTTCGATCTCGTGCCGCGCATGATCATGCCCGATGAGTGGCATCGCATCTCGACTGGGCTCGAGCAGCGGATCCGCGCGCTCAACCTGTTTCTCGACGACATCTATCACGGCCAGCGCATCCTCCGCGCGGGCGTGCTGCCGGCGGAGCTCGTTCTTGCCGCGACCGGTTATCGTCGCGAGCTCCGCGGCGTCGACGTCCCGCTCGGCGTCTATACGCATGTCATGGGGAGTGACCTCGTGCGCGACGCGAGCGGCGAACTGCTCGTGCTCGAGGACAACCTGCGCACGCCGTCCGGCGTCTCCTATGTGCTGGAGAACCGCCGCGTGCTGGAGCGCGTGTGGCCGCAGCTCTTCCAGGACTACGACGTGCGTCCGGTGGAAGGGTATCCGCACGATCTACTCGAGGTGCTCCAGTCCATCGCGCCGCAAACGGCGGACGAGCCGGTGGTCGTGGTGCTCACGCCTGGCGTCTACAACTCTGCGTACTTCGAGCACGCCGCGCTCGCAAAGGCAATGGGCGTGGAGCTCGTGCAGGGCTCCGACCTCTTCGTGGACGACGGCGCCGTCTTCATGCGGACCACGCAGGGACGGCAGCGCGTGGATGTGATCTACCGCCGCATCGACGACGACTACCTCGATCCGCTCGCCTTCCGCGCCGACTCCATGCTCGGTGTGCCTGGGCTGCTTGCGTGCTATCGATTGGGGCGCGTGAGTCTCGCCAACGCCATCGGAACCGGCGTTGCGGACGACAAGGCGGTGTATGCGCTCGTGCCCGACATCATCCGCTACTACCTGAACGAAGCGCCCATTCTCCGCAACGTGCCGACGTATCTCCCCGTGCGGCCCGACGACATGCGCTACGTGCTGGACAATCTGGACGAACTCGTCGTGAAGGCGGTGAACGAGAGCGGTGGCTACGGCATGCTCATTGGCCCGCATGCCTCAGCCGCGGAGATCGCGGTGTTCCGCGCGCAGATCCTCGCCAATCCGCGCAACTACATCGCGCAGCCGACGCTCGCGCTCTCTCGTCACCCGTGCTGGGTGGACGATCATCTGGAGGGGCGACACGTCGACCTCCGGCCATTCGTGCTGTTTGGCCGCGAGGTGCGCATCACGCCGGGCGGACTCACGCGCGTTGCGCTGCGTTCGGGATCATTGGTCGTGAATTCGTCGCAGGGCGGCGGCGGCAAGGACACCTGGGTTCTGGCCAAGGAGGCGTGACCGATGCTGTGCCGAGTTGCCGAGGACGTGCTGTGGATGAGCCGGTACGTGGAACGATCGCTCGCGGTGGGCCGGCTCATCGAAGTGAGCGAACATCTCGAGTTCGACGATCAGGACGATCCTGCCACGCACACCGAACGCTGGACGTCCCTGCTGGCACCGCGCCCGACTGAGGGCCCGCTGCCGGCGCGGCTGTCCGGCGCCGTGCTGCTTCCCGATGCGGCGCGCACCGCGCGACACTGGCTCGTGTTTCACAAGGACAATCCGCGATCCATCGTCGCGTGCGTCGACCGCGCGCGCGCGGCCGCGCGTCAGGTGCGTGAGCGCATCTCGAGCGAGATGTGGGAGACGCTCAACTCGCTGCATCTGTACCTGGGCAATCCAGGGTTGCCCGCGATCGCGGAGATGGATCCCCACGCATTCTTCCAGCGCATTCGCAACGAGGCCCATCTCGTCCAGGGGTTGGCCGACTCCACTCTCGCGCAGGACGAATGCTGGCGGTTCTTCCGGCTCGGCACGTTCCTCGAGCGCGCCGACAACGTCGCGCACGCCATCGCGTCGCAGTCGCATCTGCTGCGCGACGCCGGGCGCAATGAGTCCGACACGGTGCGCTGGATGAGCGTGCTGCGCTCCTGCGGCGGCGCCGAGGGCTATGCTCGCTACTACTCGTACCGCGTGGAACCGGCGCGCGTCGTGGAATTTCTGCTCCTGAATGCCACCTTCCCGCAGAGCGTGCGCTTCAGCCTGCGCCAGGCCAGTGAGGCATTACGCGCCCTCGGCACCGACGACATGGGCGTCGAGCTGCCGCGCCACGCCAGCAGCTCCGCAACCCGCGCCCTTGGCCTGCTCACGGCGCAGTTGGAGTACGCGCGCGTGGACGAGATCATCGAGAGCGGATTGCAGGACTACGTCAGCGGCGTCCAGCGCGATCTCGCGCGCGTGACCGATCACGTCACGCGCGTGTACCTGCGCGACGAACCGCATCACGGCCGCCGCTCCGGCGTCGTGCGCGCCAGGCGATTGATGGCGGAACAGCAGCAGCAAGCCAGTCGGCCGCTCACGTGAAGATTCGCGTAAAGCACGTGACGCAGTTCGAGTACACCGCCGATGTCCTCGAGGGCGTGATGGAAGTGCGCCTCGGCCCGCTGTCGGACGCGACGCAGCGGTGGGACACCTTCGCGCTCTCCGTTACACCAACAGGATCCGTTCGCCCATACACCGACGGGTTCGGGAATCGCACGCACCTCGTCACGGTCGTCAAGCCGCACGGATTTCTCGAAGTGGAGACGCGCGGCGAGCTCTCCACCACGCTGGAGAATCCATTTGCGGTGCCAGCCACGCCCGTGCCTCCGCTGTCGCCCAGCGACCTGGTGGACTGGCTCTCGCCGTCGCCGATGGTGCCTGCGTTAACCGAGTTTACCGACCTCGCCGCTCCGCATGCGCCAACGGCGGAGCTCAGCGCGTTCGACGCGGTCCGCGCGTTGACGCGGTTGGTGCACGAGCAATTCGTGTATCAGCGCAACGTGACGACCGTCGGCACCACGGTGGACGAGGTCATGCGGCTGCGCACGGGAGTCTGCCAGGACTTCGCCCACGTGTTGCTCGGCCTCTGCCGCGCGGTGGGCGTTCCGGCGCGGTACGTCAGCGGGTACACCGTGGCCGACATGCCGGACGCCGGCACGGTGGGACGTGAGCAGGCGTCGCACGCGTGGGTGGAGGCCTTCACGGACACGCACGGGTGGCGCGGCTTCGATGCGACGAACGATGTCGTGGTCGGTGACGGCCACGTGAAGGTCGCCGTCGGACGCGATTACGCGGACGTTTCGCCGACGCGCGGAGCGTTCCGCGGGAACGCCGCGCAGCAACTCACCGTGAGGGTCGAGGTGTACAAGGTCGAGTGAGCGTGTCAGGGCGCGGCGCGCTCACGCGCGGACCGAGATGGCGAACGCCTTCGACGGGTTGCGCACCAGAAGCGTGTCGATTGCCGGTCACCGCCAACATGTGCAGCGCGACGCCGGACTCGTGCTCCCGGGACGCACCCCCGACCGAGTGCACCCCGCGGCCAGCAGCGTCGACGATGCCGCGCCGAGCATCCCCTGAATGAAGAGTCGTCTGTCCATTCCGTTCATCGAGTCGTGAGGTTCGTGGAGACTTCCGCGGAGTACCATGGCTGCTGGCGTGCGACGAACGGCAACGCGAGGATCGATGACAGCTCCGACGAGCGAGCGAACAAGTTAGGAAAGCTCCGCACCGACGCGGTACCCGCGCGGTGAACCTCTCGTCAGCCTCTCGTCAGCAATGCGTCAAGCCTCCCGCGGCGGGCCACTGCCCTACGTCATGCTCTGCACGAAGGAGTATCCGACGGACGTTCGCCGAGATCGTTGGCCACGCGGTTGACGGAGTGCACGGTGATATCCGTGGACACCTGCCGGACAGTCATCACGGCTGCCGCACGAGCACGAATCGCTTCCCGTCCCGCGACACGTCGTACATCGTGTTCGCACCGACGAGATACCGTGCCCGGAACAACACGGACTGCGCGCCAAGCGCCGGCGGTGCGCCGCCCGCCGCCGCTCCGA
Source organism: Gemmatimonadaceae bacterium (assembly GCA_031407575.1). Taxonomy (GTDB): domain Bacteria; phylum Gemmatimonadota; class Gemmatimonadetes; order Gemmatimonadales; family Gemmatimonadaceae; genus AG11. Next base: position 10,024 of record JANOIJ010000020.1, read on the forward strand.
GCTGCACGGCCACCAGCTCTTCGTCGCGCCAGTAGTACAACTCCTGGCCGTCGCCGCGCCAGACGGGGTGCAGGCCACCATTCCAGGAGATCCTCACGCGCCGTCCGGGTTTCGGATACGAGTCGAGGTACACCTCGGCCCGCCCCGATTCGTCCGAGGTGTACGCGACCCACTTCCCGTCGGGCGAGAAGCGAGCGGCCGACTCGTTCGCAACCGTGGCGGCGTACGGCCACGCGGCTGATCCGTCCGCAGGTTGGACGAGGATGTCGCGCCCCTCAGGCGCGGCTTCATGCGTGACGAGCAGCGCGCTGCCGTCGCGCAGCCAGTCACTCGGGAACTGTTGCCCGTCGCGCGACGCGAGCGCGCGAACCGCGCCACCCGCGCCACCCGCGCCACCCGCGACCTGTCGCAGCACGACGTCCTTTTCGCCCTGCGCGCCCACCGAGTACGCGATGGTCCGACCATCGGCGCTCCATTGCGGGTCGTTGCCGTCCGCGTCATCGTCGGTGAGACGCCATATGGTGCCCGCGTCGAGGTCGGTGACCCACAGATCGCTCGTGCTCCGCCCCGAGCCAAGGGCACCGTACGCCAGACGGCGCCCGTCGGGAGAGAAGCGCGGCGTCCACGGACGCTCGGCGGAGATTCCGCGCACCAACCGGCCCGCGCGGTCGACCACCGTGAGTTCCTCGACAGCCATCGGTGCCGTCGGCGCCTTGCTGGCGTCGTTGGTCCATTGCGGCGCCTGAGGTGCCGACGAAGGCGCCTGAACGGTCAAGCGCCGCAGAAGCGACAAGGGATCGAGGAGCAGGCCGCCTGCAATCCCCGCCACCAGCGTGAACGCCGCTGCGTACATCGCCGTGCGCGCGGACACCGTGCGGCCCCGCGATGCGACGCGTCCACCATCAGACGGCGTTGTCCTGGGTTCGGCCCCGTTCAACGGCGCGGCAAGCACCGCTGCAAACGCAGCCGCGCTCGGGAACCGGTCGGCGGGTCGCTTCGCCAGCGCGCGCCCCACGGCGGCGGCGACGAATGGTGGCACCATCGCCAACGCCGCCGGTGGCTCGTGCATCACGCGCAGCACCACGGCCTGCCGCGTCGCCGCCGCGAATGGGGAGTCGCCCGCGAGCATCTCATGCAGCACCGCGCCGAGTGCGAACACGTCCACTCGCGCATCGAGTGCGCGCTCGCCCGAGGCCTGCTCCGGCGCCATGTACTGCGGCGTGCCAAGCGCCAGGCCCGTGCGCGTGATGCGCTCGCCGCCCGCCTGCTCGAGCGCCAACGCGATGCCGAAGTCGGCGACCAGCGCGTGTCCGTCCTGGAGCAGCACGTTCTCCGGCTTCACGTCGCGATGCACGATGCCGCGCAGGTGCGCGTAGTCGAGCGCGTCCGCGATCTCGCGCGCAATGCGCACCGCGTCGACCACCGGCAGCGTCCCCGCGCGCGCGAGGCGTGTCCGTAACGTCTCTCCCTGGACATACGGCATCGCATACCAGAGCAGTCCGTCCGCGCTCCCGGAGTCGAACAGCGGAAGGATGTGCGGGTGCTGCAGCGACGCCGTGACGCGAATCTCCGCGAGGAACCGCTCGGCGCCCACGGCGGCCGCGACCTCCTCGCGCAGCACCTTGATCGCGACGCGGCGGTCGTGCCGCTGGTCGCGTGCGAGGTACACCGTGGCCATGCCTCCGCGCGCGATCTCGCTGACGATCGCGTAGCGTCCTCCGAGCGCACTCGCGAGGCGCTCGAGCAAGGCGCTCGCGCGGTGCGCGTCGAGCGCCGTCTCGCCGAGCGCTTCCGCGGCAGGCCGCTCGAGAAAGTCGTCGGCATCGTCAACGTGCGCGGCGAGGAGCCACGCGACTTCGATGCGGAGCGCGTCGTCCCCGGCGCACGCATCGGCGACCAGGGCGTCCCTCCGCGACGGCTCGCATGCGAGCGCGGACTGGAGAATCGCGTCCACCGCACGCCAGCGCTCAGGCGTCATCGGCGGTGTTGCGCCAACCACCGGCGCGACGTGCGTTGGCGTCGTCACGCCTCGAGCTCGCGGCGGAGCCACATGCGCGCAACGGCCCACTCTCGTCCGACCGTTGCCAGCGAGACGCCGAGCGTCGCGGCAACCTCGGGGATGCTCAGCCCGGCGAAGTAGCGCAGCTCCACCAGTCGCGCCTTGCGCGGATCCATGACCGCGAGCCGCGCGAGCGCGTCGTCGAGCGCGAGCACGTCCACCGTGTCAGCCGCGGCGACCGCATGGTCCGCGTGGCCGAGCGTGACCTGCATCTCGCCGCCTCCACGCTTGAGCGCGCGGCGCGTGCGCGCGTGGTCCACGAGCACACGACGCATCGTCTGCGCGGCCACGGCAAGGAACTGCGTGCGGCTCTCCCAGCGTGCGTCGTGCTGCGCGTCGAGGCGCAGCCATGCCTCGTGCACGAGCGCCGTGGCCTGGAGCGTGTGCCCCTCTCCCTCTCGGCGCAGGGCGCTCCGCGCCTGCCGGCGCAGTTCCGCGTACACGAGCGGCACGAGTGCGTCGGGTGCGCCCACGTCACCGGCGTTCCACGCGCGCAGGAGCTCCGTGACGGCATGCGCGTCGCGTCCGTTCGTGGGCGCTGTTCCCGTGAGCAGGGACGAAGCTCTGGCGGGCACTGGGGTGATGGGCATGGTCGCTCGGGGCTGATGGCGAGAACCGGTCTGCGCAGTTGGACATCGCAACCCGTGAGTGGGTTTGCAGACATTCTGCGCGCTAAGGGATAAGGCGCCGAGCGCGCCGTTCCCGTTCATGGAGGATACAGTGACTACGCCACGCATCCGGTCCCTTGTTTCAGCACTGACCATCACGCTCGCGCTCGGTGGCTGTGCAAGCATCCCTTCCAATCTTGCAGCGAACAACGCCGCGGTTCTCCCCGACGGGCACCCGCTCGCCATCCGATTCGACAACACCACCCGAGACCACCTCCATGTCTATCTCGTGGGAGCGCGACGAGAATGGCTGCTCGGTCGCGTGGAGCCCGGGGCGCGTACGAACCTGCGGATTCCAGACGCGGCATTCGGCGCGAACGAGGGACCGATGCGACTCGCGGTGCTGGCGGGCGCACGCATCAACGTGCGTGCGGCTGCTGAGGCACGCGCGATGCTCACGATCGAGCAGCCGGCGACGGAGATCCTCGCACAGCGGTGGACGTTCTCGCAGCTGCAGACGGCAGGGCAGCTGACCGCGCTCCGCCTGCGGTGAGCGCGTTGCGACGCGCGATCAGTCCAGTTCGCGCGTCATCTCGATCATCGTTCGCCGAAATCCCGCGCGCGCAAACAGGCGCTGCGCGGACTCGTTCCGCTCGGCCGTGGACAGCACGACGCGAGGCGCGCCGCGCTCGGCGAGTGCCGCGAGCGTGGCATCGAGCAGCATCTGTCCGACGCCATGCCCGCGTTCCGCCGCATCGACGATGATGTCGTGCAGCGCTCCGGCCGGCCCGCGCAAGGTCATGTAGTCGAATCCCTCGATCGCAGCATAGCTGTAGCCGATCACCACACCGCCCCGCTCGACGACGAGGATGATGGCGTCCTGCTGCCGGAGCTGCGTGCCGAGAAACCCGCCGTATCCCCGCTCGGTCTGCGGCGTCGCTGGGATGAAGCGTTCCGCGTCGAACTCGTGGTGCATCCGCACGAGCTGCGCGCCGAGCCGGCCGATGGCCGGCAAGTCCGCTGGCGTGGCCGGCCGGATGACGACGTACGCCGTCGTCATGACGTCACCGGTCGATCTGCGCCATCGCACGCTCGCCGTATCGCGGCCCGGAGATCTTGTCCGGGGCGAGCGCTGACTCGAGCACCGCGATCTCGTCGGTCGAGAGGGACACGTCCGCCGCCGCGATGTTCTCCTCGAGGTAGGTGCGCCGCTTGGTGCCGGGGATCGGAACGATGTCGTCGCCCTTGTGCAGCAACCAGGCGAGCGCGAGCTGGCCCGGCTTGACGCCCTTCGTCGCCGCCGCGTCGCGGACCGCGGACGCCGCGCGCACATTCGCGTCGAAGTTCTCGCCCTGATAGCGCGGATCGCCGCGGCGGAAATCCCCCTCCGGGTACTCCTCGGCGCGATTGACGGCGCCGGTCAGGAAGCCTCTCCCCAACGGCGCGAACGGCACGAGACCAATGCCGAGCTCGCGCAGCACCGGGATGACGCGCGGCTCGAGGTTGCGCTCCCACAGCGAGTACTCGCTCTGCAGCGCGGAGATGGGATGCACGACGTGTGCACGCCGGAGCGTCTGTTCGCCCGCTTCGGAGAGTCCGAGGAACCGAACCTTCCCCTCGCGTACGAGGTCGGCCATCGTGCCGACGACGTCCTCGATCGGCACGCCGGGATCGACGCGATGTTGGTAGAGGAGATCGATGTAGTCCGTCCCGAGGCGACGGAGCGAAGCCTCGACGACGTCGCAAATGTGTTCCGGCCTGCTGTCTGCGCCCTCGATGACGCCGTTGCCGTCGAACGTGAATCCGAACTTGGTCGCGATGATCACGTGCTCGCGCACGCCCGGGAGCTGCTTCAGCGCGCGCGCGAGCAACTCCTCGTTCGTGAATGGTCCGTACGCCTCGGCCGTATCGAAGAAGGTGCACCCGAGCTCGATGGCACGATGAATGGTGGCGATGGACTCGTGCTCGTCACGGTCGGCAGCACCGTACGCGTGACTCATGCTCATGACGCCGAGGCCGATGGCCGGGACGGTGAGGCCCTGTGTTCCGAGCGTTCGTGTGGTGAGCATGCCTGATGCCTGCGCTGCACGTGTGCCAGAAGGTGATCAACAGCTCCGCTGTGTAAGCTCGCTCCGGGGCAGAACCTGGCGAAAGTACCTGTAACTCACCATGCGAGGAACCGTATTACACTGAGCCATACTGAAACACCTCACGTGGGGGCGCGCATGAGCACCGTTTCGACCGACTTTGTTGCACTCCAGACCGCACTGGCCGGCGAGTACTCGATCGAGCGCGAGCTCGGTCGCGGGGGCATGGGCATCGTCTACCTCGCGCGAGACGTCCAGCTCGATCGCGACGTTGCGATCAAGGTGCTTCCCACGCACTTCTCGGCTCGGCGTGATCTGCGGGAGCGATTCCTGCGCGAAGCACGCACCGCAGCGGGCTTGTCGCATCCGCACATCGTTCCCATCCACCGCGTCGGCGAAGCGGGCGGATTCGTCTTCTTCGTCATGTCCTACGTTCCGGGACAGACGCTCGGCGAGCGGTTGCGCGTTGGCGGACCGCTTCCGTCCGCAGAGGTGATGCGCATCATGCGCGAGGTGGCGTGGGCGCTTGCGTACGCGCACAAGCACGGCATCGTCCACCGCGACGTGAAGCCCGACAACATCCTGCTGGAGGAAGGGAGCGGCCGCGCGCTGGTGACGGATTTCGGCATCGCGCACACCGAAGCGGCGGATCACGCGCCCAGCGATCCGGGGCGCATCATGGGCACCGCACGGTTCATGTCCCCGGAACAGGCGGCTGGCCAACCGGTGGACGGCCGCAGCGATCTGTACTCGCTTGGTGTCGTTGGCTATCTCGCGGCGAGCGGCCGACTGCCGTTCGAAGCGGCGAGTGTGCCGGCGCTGCTCGTCAAGCAGGCGACGGAGGTGCCAGCTCGCCTCGCACTGGTCGCGCCCGGCGTTGCGCCGGAGCTCGGGGCGGTCGTGGATCGCTGCCTCGCGATGCATCCAGACGACCGCCTGCCGAATGGCGAAGCGCTCGCCGATGCGCTGCAGCCGCGCACCGAGGTCGTGCGCGCCCTTCCAGTGGCGCTTCGGAGCTGGCTGCGAAAGACGAACCCCGCGCAGCCGTTGTTCATCGGCATGTTCGCGATTGGCGCACTGGCTCTGATCCGCAGTCTCGTCGTGATGATTGTCTACGACTTTCCGCAGGGCCTTCCGAATTTAGCCGGGCCGGCGCTACTGCTAGCGACGCCGATCGTGCCCATTCTCGGCTTTCATGTCACCCAGGCGCGTCGCCTGTTCAAGGTTGGGTACTCGCTCGGCGACCTTCGGGAAGCCATTGCGCGCGACGACGCGGAACGGGCCGAGGCCGATGCGCTGGAGGAGAAGCTGCCGCTCACGATTGGGCAGAAGGCACTGCGCGTCTTGACGTTCGTGTCCGCCTTCCAGAGTGTCGGCATGATGCTGCAGCCGTTTTTCAGGCCCGGCGGTGTCCTGGGCGCGTACCTTATTGCAACGCTCGTCTTTCTTGCGGCAAGCAACGCGTACAACGTCCCACTCATGCCGAGCGCGCCGGGTCGCGGGCCGCGCAGTCTCCGCGATCGCCTATGGACGTCGCGGGCTGGTGCGTGGGTCGCTCGACTGCTGAAGGCACCGGTGTCTTCGCGTCCCATCGGGGAGGCTGTCTTTCGTCCCACCGAGGTGGCGCTGGGGCTGGCCGCCAGTGAGCTGTTCGCCGCGTTGCCCACGACCTACCGCGAGCGACTCGCCGCGCTGCCCGGCATCGTGGAGCGTCTCGAGATACGCGCCGCGGCGGCGCGAACGCGGCTTGCCGAACTCGAGACGCTCGCGGCGTCTGCCAGTATTCCAGCGGCCGATGACGATGACGATCGCAGCTACGCGCGGCGCGCGCTCGGTGACAGCGTCGCCGCGCTCGAGAAGATTCGCCTCGACCTGCTCCGGCTCCACGCGGGAGCGTCAGACCTCGAGCCGCTCACGACCCTCCTCGATGCGGCCGCCGCGCTGGGCGATGACATCGGCCGACTGGCCGAGGCGCAGGACGAGTTGCATTTCGGTGAGAGCGGCAGATCTCTCCGCGCGGAATCGAGCCTCACACCGGTGTGACCGTATCGTGACCTCGACTCGATCATTGCGACAACGTCTCAGGGCGAATCGCGCCATCTTCATGCTCGTCGCGCTCCCGCTCACACAAACGACTCCAACGGGCGGGGCGATCACGAAGTACGTGCCGCCGGTTCCCACGCCGGCGTCGTTCATCTCGGATCTCAAGTCTGTCCTCGCCCGCGATACGCGTCCGGCGCTGGATGCGCGCATTGCCGCCATCCAGAAGGCGGGGCTCGGCGATATCGCGGTGGCGATTCTGCCGTCCATCGGCGACTACACGCCGAACGAGGTGGCCGTCGAGATCTATCGCACGTGGCGGGTGGGAAGCGTGGCGCAGATCGGATCTGCGCGTCGCAATGTTGGCGTGCTCCTCCTGATCGTGCCCAAGGAGCTTGCGCCCAATGGTCGCGGCGAGTGCTGGATCAATACCGGACTCGGAGCGGAAGGGATCATCACGGACGCGAGCGCCGCGACGATCTGCCGCGACTCCATCATCCCCTATCTCCGCAAGAAGGACTACGCCGGCGCGGTGTACGCGGGCATTGGTGGGATTGAAGCCAGGCTGAGGGGTGATGTCGGCCTTGCGGCCGCGGCCGTCCAACCGGTGGTGGAGCAGGTCGCCGATGCGGAGGGCTCCTTCCCCTGGGACGTCGCGCTTCCCATCGGTGGCCTTGTGAGTGCGATCGCCGCCGTTGTCGGCGCAGTGCGCTGGCGACGCAACCGGCCGCGGGCCTGTCCGCGCTGCGGGAAGGCGATGCGAAAGCTGGACGAGCGTGCCGACGATGCGTGGCTCGACGCCGGGCAGGTCGCTGAAGAGCGCGTCGGCAGCATCGATTATGACGTCTGGTCGTGTGACTGCGGCGACAGCACGGTGGTGCCGTACGTAAAGTGGTTCTCCGGATACTCCGTGTGTCGCGAATGTCAGCGCAAGACGGCGCGGTCCACACGCGTCACGATCACGCAGGCGACGACTGCCTCGTCCGGGCTCGCCGAAGACCGGTTTACCTGCGAGGCATGTCGCGCCAGCTGGACGCAGCGGATCGTGCTGCCGATCATCGTTCCTGACACCTCATCCAGTGGCGGCAGTGGTGGTGGTGGCGGCGGTGGTGGTGGCGGCGGTGGTGGTGGCAGCTCGTTCGGGGGCTCGGGCGCGACGAGTGGAGGCGGTGGGGGGAGTAGCTACTGATCCTCGCCGTGCAGACGCGAACGGGCTGCGATGCGGCGACCGCACTGCGCCTACCTGATCGGCACGAAGGCAAGTCCGTTGTTCGGATTCATCGGGATCACCAGTTGATTCGCACCGGCGTCGTAGCACATGGACGCGGCGTTCGGAATGTTGCGGGCGATGAGTTCCGCTGCTTGGCCAGGACGAATGCGTGAGACGCCTCCATTCACGACGCTGCTCACGTACTTTGTTCCGTCAGCCATGATGACGAGACCGTCACTCCCTGCTTGCACCGCGTTTTCGGTCTTCACCAACTGGCCGGCTGGCGAGAACGTCTGCACGTCGCTGGTGATCATGTTGGCGACGACAATGTTCCCCTGCGGGTCGAGGGCGACGCCATTGGGTCGCTTCAGCGGAGCGCCCTGCACGAAGATCGACGCGCTGCCGTCCGGGGTGATCTTCCAGACCTGCCACGTGGCGGGATTCGCATTGTCGCCAGCCTCGCCGGTTTGCGTCGCGTAGATCGTCCCGTCGTCCGCCACCTCGATGTCGTTGAACCAGGCGACCCGATCGACGCGGATCTCTCCGGCAGGAGCGCCCGTCTGCATGTTGAACTTGCGGATGACGGCGACACTCGGATCGCTCGCGGCCGTTCCGCCGTCCCTGTCGGCGACGTACAGCATACCGTTCGCGATGTCACTGCCATAGGGCTCGTTCAGCACGAGCGCGGGCGTCAGGGCGGCTCGCTCAGCGGGGCCTTGCACGCCGATCCATCGCGCCGTGTGCACTGATCCGTCGTGATTGATGAACGACACCCACGCGTTGTTCGTCTGGACGTTCTGCGGAACTCCGCGATTTGGCACGACGATGACGCCGCGCTGCGCGTCGTACGAGCAACTCTCTGCCGAATAGATGGCGCCATAGACCTTCACGTTCGACGACATCGGCTCCGATGTCCCAGTGACGGGAATACCAAGCGGGTTCCCGACGACGTACGGCTGCGGTCCTTGCGGTTGCTGTGCGGCCAGCGCGGCTGGTACGACGACGAGGACGAGAAGCGTGCGACGCTTCATGGGTGTGCTCTCCATGGTGTGGTGACCGTGGCCCGGATGGCCACGACGATCTGTCGCATTTCAGTCGGTAGCGCAAGGCTGGGCTTGACTCGGCACGAAGCGTTACTATGTTAGATACACACTCACGCACCCGTCATGAACACTCGCTTTGCCGTCGCCGTCCACATCCTCACACTCCTGCAGGCGCAGCGGGGAGAGCCGGCCACGTCCGAGCTGATTGCTGGAAGCGTGAACACGAACCCGTCGCTCATCCGCCGGCTGCTCTCGCAATTGGCAAAGGCGGGGTTCACCACCTCACAGATGGGCGCCGGCGGAGGGGCACTCCTCGCTCGCCCGGCGAATACCATCACCCTGCTCGACGTCTACCATGCCGTCGACGAGGATCGGGACGTCATCCCGATGCACCCGTCACCCAACCCGAACTGTCCAGTGGGGAGGAACATTCAAGCGGCACTCGAGACCCGGATCCACGCCGCCGAACAGGCGCTTCAACAGGAGTTGGCCAGTACGACCATCGCTGAGTTGGCGGGCGACCTGGCGCGCCGCGAGCAGCGACGCCGGGCACGCGCGTGAAGCTGACTCGATTTGGGACAGTGTGTTACCACAGCAGTCACACAACCATGAACGGAGGATGAGAAGATGAAGATCGTTGTGTTCGGAGCCACCGGAAATGTCGGCAGTCGCGTCGCGGCGGAGGCGCTGCAGCGCGGTCACGAGGTCGTCGGTGTCGTCCGCGAACCGGCCGCCGTCTCGTCACCCGACGCACGCGTCACGCTGGTCAAGGGTGACGCCACCGACGCGGCCCGCATCGCCGACATCGCGCGCGGCGCCGATGCCGTCGTGAGCGCGATCTCGCCGCGGCCGAATGCGCGCGGCCTGGCCGCGCCGTCGCTCGCCGCGAACGCGCGTGCGCTCATCACCGGACTGCGGTCTGCCGGCGTGCAGCGCGTGCTGTACGTCGGCGGGGCAAGCAGCCTGGAAGTCGCGCCCGGCCAGGCGCTCGCTGACCAGCCGGACTTTCCCGAAGCCTATCGGGCCGAGGCGAAGGAAGGGCGCGACGCGCTGGCAATCTGGCGCAGCGAGGCACAGGGGCTGGGCTGGACCTACCTGAGCCCCGCGGCCGAATTCGCACCGGGCGAGCGAACGGGGACGTATCGCACGACGGGAGACCAGTTCCTCGTCGACGCCCAGGGCAAGAGTTTCATCACCTTCGAGGACTACGCGGTCGCGGTGCTGGACGAGTTGGAGAAGCCGCAGCACGTGGGCGAGCGATTCGGCGTTGCGTACTGAGGCGACTTGTCCTGCTCGACGCAAAATGCTCTCCAAACCACGAACCTCGAGCGGTCAGTAACTGCGAGCATTGAGCTGTCAGCAACTGCGAGCTCGACTTAAGGGTTCAGGTGCGCACAATGCGTGCATGTCACCCCGAGTGAGCGAAGCGAATCGAGGGGTCTGCACCTCAAACCCAGACTGAACGTGCAGACCCCTCGACTTTGCTCGGGGTGACATCCACGGCTCGTCCCGCGTTTCGCGTACTTAAGGCTCAGGCTCAGGCTCGCGGTTACTGACAGCTCAATGCTCGTAGTCGGCTCACGGACACCGACAATTCGTCATCGCGTGGTCTACGGCGACGCCGCGAACGTGGCCGTCGTCAGGATGAACAGACTCCGGCCTTCCGGCGCCTGCGCGTTCCGGAAGATGAAGTAGACGTCGTGCATCCCAATCGTCGGCTTGAGCGCGGTACGCAGCTGTGTTGACCCGCCGGCCGTGGCCGATGGCTCGATGGCCGATGTCTCACCGAGTAGCGCGCCATCGGGCGCACCAAGCCGGACCTCCACCTTGCCGCCCACGCTGTTCACGTACTGCACCGGCGCCGTCGCGGAGAATGTCACGCTGGTAATTCCTGTCAGGTCCAGCCCCTTGAAGCCGACATACGCGCCGGACTTCCCGCCGATGGTGACCTCCACCGGCGCCATTGGCCCGCTGAATTTGGTGACGCCATCGGACACTTCGCCGCTGGCCACGATGACCGTCGGCGCGCGGAGCACCACCGTCTGCTCCGATGCGGCGCCCACGAGACCATTCGCCCCACGGTCGGTGTAGGCGGCGCGGAGGACGACGGCACCCTTGCCCGCGCTGTCCGGCGTCGCATTAGGTGAGTACGTGCCGCTCACGGGGAGCGAGGGCGTGGCCACCACGGTGCCGAGACTCAGGATGTAGGACGCCATCTGCGTCGCTTGCGCCAACGTGAGCTGCGGGTGCGGGGGCATCATCACCTGCCCCCACACGCCGGATCCGCCCTCGCGTATGCGGCCCGCGAGTCGCGCCACGGCGCTGGTGTCGCCACGATACTTCTGCGCGACCGTCTCGTAGGCGGGCCCCATCGACGTCGTGTTCACCTGATGGCACGACAAACACGTTGCGCCCTCGATGAGACGCTTGCCGTCCGCGTGCGCGACAGGCGCAACAGGAGCCTGATGTCCCAGCGCAGCGGACGTCTTAGGGACGCCGTCCTTCAAGTACGTCGCGCTCACGATCACGCGATCGGCCGAGATGCGCCCGCTCTCGAGCGAGCCGTCTTCGCGGTCGCTCACGCGCACCGCGTATCGGATCGGAGCACCGGGGAAGAAGAACGACCGGTTGCCCGTGATCTCGATGGCGACCTGCGGCAGATCGTTGCCGGCGACGATCTTCACGTGCGCGGAGCCACGTGCGCCCCGCGGATCAGTTGCCGAGAGCGATGCGGTGTACGTGCCCGGCCGGTCGAGGATCAGCGATGGGTTGGGCTGCATCAGCGTCCGCAGCACCGTCCCGTCGCTGCGACGGATGGTCCACTGATAGCGAATCGCGTCACCGTCCGCGTCGGCCGTGCCTGCCGACGAGAGCGCAATACGAAGCGGTGTCGCGCCCGCCGGCTTGTCGACAACAGCGACGACGCTCGGCGCGCGGTTGCCAGCGTTGTACTCCACGCGCACGAGCCGCGCATCGTCGTTCCCCTGGAACCAGCGCGTCCCGTACTCGAGCATGTAGAGGTCGCCGTTCGGCGCGAACGCTATGTCGATCGGGTTGCTGAACTTCTGGCTGGGCATGAAGCGCTCCATCGACGCCAGGTCGCCATTCGCGTCCAGCGTGACGGCCATGATCCAGCCGCGCATCCACTCGTAGGTGAGGAGCTTGCCGTCGTAATACTGCGGAAACGCGCGGGCGGCGTTCCTGAAGTCGCCACGATGGTAGACGGGGCCGGCCATCGCCGTGCGGCCACCAGTGCCAACGAGCGGGAACTCGGCGGACGCTCCGGACGGATACCAGATGAACGCCTTCTCAGCCGGCGGCAGCTCCCGCAAACCCGTGTTGTTGGGCGACTCGTTCACGGGGCGCGCGGGGTCGAACTGGCCGACCGCCGTCATCGTCGCAAAGTCGAGGTCGGCGTACGCCTTGTTGTCGGCCACGAAGTACGGCCAGCCGAAGTTGCCGGCGCGCCGTGCCTGCCCGATCTCGTCGTAGCCAGCGGGGCCGCGCTCCGCCGAATCGCGCGGTGCGTCGGGGCCAACGTCGCCCAAGTACATACGGCCAGTGCGTTGATCCACCGCTATGCGATACGGGTTGCGGTGGCCCATGGTTTAGATCTCGGGGCGCGTCTTCGGCGTGCCCGGCGAGAAGAGGTTGCCGGCAGGAATCGTGTAGGAGCCATCGGGCTCGGGATGGATCCGAAGAATCTTGCCGCGCAGGTCGTTCGTGTTGGAGGAGGATTTCTGCGCGTCCCACGGAACGCGCTCCGGGCGCTCGTCGAGGGGCGCGTAGCCGATAGCGCGCGGGCTCGTGTTGTCGCCCGTGGAGAGATACAGGTTGCCCTGCCCGTCAAAGGCGATCGAGCCTCCGGTGTGACAGCACTGCTCACGCTGGACCGGCACTTCGAGCATGACTTTCTCCGACGCGAGACTCATTGAATCGCGCTCAATGGTAAAGCGAGAGAGCACGTTCTTCGGCGCAGGGCCGGCGGGCGAGTAGAACATGTACACCCAGCCATTCCGCGCAAAGCCGGGGTCAGCCGCGAGCCCAAGCAGTCCGTCCTCAGCCTCGCTCGAGTCCGCGTACTTGGAGCTCACCTTGATCGTCGCGATCGTCGTGACGCGCCTGGTTGCCGGCGTGTACAGCTTCACGGCGCCGTGCCGCTCGACGAACAGCACGCGATCATTCGGCAACACGGCCAACTCCACCGGCTCGTTCAGCACCTCGGCGAGCACCACCTTCGTGAAGCGATTCTCCTCCGGCCGAGCCTTGCTGTAATCCAGCGTGCCGGTGCCCATCGCGTACCGAAGTCCGCCGAGTAGGTGGCGTAGGAAGGGCGCCTCGGTGAACGTCGCGTCCGTGTGTCCCATGTTGGTGTAGAACACACGGCCGCCGTCGAACTGATGATACCAGCTCATGGGATGACGGTCGCCGTTCGTCCCACCTTGGTAGCTCTTCTCGTCGATGTCGACGAGCACGCGGATGGCGGGGGAAATCGACTTGAAGTTGTAAAACTCGTCTTCCCGTTCCCATGTGTCGGGGAACCCCACGGTAGACGGATGGCTCTTGTCGAGCACCCGGAATGTCCCCTTGCGGACGTTTGGATCCAAAGGGTGGCTCGTGAAGTAGGCGCCGGCGAGACGACCATACCACGGCCAGTCGTACTCGGTGTCCGTCGCCGAATGAATGCCGACCCACCCGCCGCCCGCCTGGATGTAGCGCTCGAACGAGTCCTGCTGCCGCGCATCCAGGACGTCGCCGGTGGTGCTCAGGAAGACGACAGCCTGATACTGCGTGAGGTTCCGGTCGGTGAAGGCACCCGCGTCCTCCGTTGCATCGACGGCGAATCCGTTCTCCCGCCCCAGCTTCTTGATCGCCGCGACGCCCGGCTCGATGGAGGCGTGCCTGTAGCCCGCCGTCTTCGAGAAGACGAGGACGCGGGGCGGCGCCTGGCTCCGCCACGCGATGGAGACCGCGGCAGTCGCGAGCAGGAACAGGGCCGCAACCGCGAAACGACGGAATGGCGAACGCGTGGTCATGGCGGGAGGGGTCGGAGTGAGCCGGCTATGGCTTTGCGGGAGCGCGCGTTGCGGTGAACGTGCCGCCGGCACCCATCGGCTTGACCTCGATCGTGCCCTTGAACTCCTTGAGGTCCTTGGTCGACGCGAGTGTCGCGGAGTAGACGACGCTCAGCGCCTGACCCTGGTAGTCGATCTCGTATTGGAACGTGACCTTTCCTTCCTTCGCTTCGCCGGTGAGCGGATGGGCGGAAACTTCGCTCGCGCAATTTCCGGTGAGCTTGCTGCCTTCCTGTGCGATGGTGCAGAGTGCCTTCACGGGATTTCCAGCAACGTCGCCCGTGATCTGCCACGCGCCTGGAAGCGAGTCGGCAGCAGGCGCGGTCTGAAGGGCGGTAATGAGTGCGATGGTGAGTAGCATCTGGCGTTCTCCGTTCTTGGGGATGGAAGGGAATCGCGTGGTCGTTTGCCCTACGAAAGACTGCGCCCCTGGTGACTGCCTGGCAACACGAGGGGGTGAAGCAGCGACATCGCGCGCGCGATCGTCTGTCGCTCTCGCACCGACAGCTGATCGAGCAAGACGGCCATTCGGGTCATGGCTGGCTCTGCGGCTTTCTCCACGACCTTCCTGCCTTTGGGGGTGATGCTCAGCGTCAACTTGCGCCGGTTGTCCGGCACGACGTCACGGATGACCCACCGCTGTTGCACCAGCTCCTCGACGACTTTCGACGTGGTGGGCATCTGCACGCCGAGGTGTTCCGCGAGCTCCGAGAGTGACGCGCCGGGACTGCCGATGAGGAAGCCGAGCGAGCGCATCTGCGTGAGGGTGAGACCAGACCCCGGCGTGCGCGCCACTTCTGCTCGTACCATTCCAAGGACGAGCCACGCCGTTTCGATGACGGACTGCGCCGCGGCGCGGCCGGCAATCTTTTCATCGTGAAACTGTTTCATGGCAACACCATACGGGTTGCGGGGTCGGCATGCAAGCGTTTGGGGTCAGAGTCGCGCGGGCATTTCGCACCGCCCGCAATAGAATGCCCAGTCCACTCTGACCCCCGACTCTGACCCCGGTCCTACGGCGGCAGCAGCTCGACGGCCACCTCTCGCCACGCGGCTCGCTGTGCCTGCCGGCGGAGGAACTCGAGTTGCTGAGGGGTCGCGAACCCCTCGTCGCGCGCGACATGGGCGCGGGCGATGGCCGCCCCAGAGGCGTCGCCGGGCGCAGTGTCTTCCGCTACGACGAGGCGCATGCCGGCTGGAATCTCCACGCCCAGGAGGACGCGCCCCGCCATCTGGGCGAGCACTTCGGCGTTCGTCTCTGGTGTCCAGTGAGAGACGTCTATCAGCAGAAGTGCCGGCCGCCCGTCCCATGCCGAGATGATCGCGCGCAATTCGTCGGCGAAACTCAATGACGTCGCGTCGCGGTCCGTTCGAATCACGTGCAGCGGCATGTCGAGCCACGCGGCCGCCTGCTCCACCATGTAGCGCTTTCCGCTTTCGCGTGGCCCGCGGATGACCAGTGTGGTCATGCGATGCTCTCGCAGCGCGTTCGCCACCGCGACGTAGTTCGCCTGGAACTGCGCGTCGTCCTGCGTCGCATCCGCGGCCATCTCGGCGTCGGTCGGCTGGCTCTCCTCGAGCGGCGCAATGCCGCTTCGTGCGGTGTCGAGCCGAAGCTCGCCTCCTGTCTCGCCGATCCACTGCGATGGCAGGCGGCGGCGGTGGAACTGCTCGCCGTCGGGCTTCGGCGTAAAGTGGTCGAAGTAGCGTGGGTCGAGCCAGACAGGCGCGTGCTCCTGCAGCGCGACGACGTAGTCTGCCACTGCGGCGTCTGGCTCGCCGAATGGCAGGACGATGGCGAGCCCGGCCCTGCTGCGACGCTGCAGCGTGGCGCTCAACGTTGACTGCCGCGGATAGAGGCGTCCGCCCTGCCGAGGCATGGTCCTCCCGGTCGTGAGGTTTCGCAGGTGGAAGAGGCACCAGTACGACGCATGCACCGGCGCCCACTCACTTCCGTCCGTGCAGGTGGGCACGAGGTCGAGGAAGTCGAGCACGTCGTCGGCGCGCTCCACCGGGACGAACCACACTTGCTCGACTTCGAATCCGTCGCGCGTCTTCGACTTGTGCCTGGGCCTGCCGAAGCGCTCGCTGGCCAGGCGCACCGCTGCGTCGAAGTCCGCGATGGAGCATTCGGAGGGCCACTCGCCAAACCCCGACGCCGGCTGTCCGCTGGCACTCTCGGACGACCACCGTCGCGCAGTGATCCCGATGTATTTTCCCGACCGCTGGACCGGCTTTGCCGCGCGGTCGAGGAAATGGCGGATGTCCGCCCACGCGTCGCGCGGCGACTCGGACCGCATCGGTTGTGTCCTCGGCCACGTGTGGTAGTAGACGAACGGCCGCAGGATGGCGGGCCAGTGTGGTAGTCGTTCCATCAGGTTGGTGGTGGGGGTCGAAAGGTACGGCGCACCCGCCGCCAGTGCCGGCGGCCAACGCTGCGTACTTGCTCCCCTGCTCGTCCCCGGTACGTTTGCCGCTGGCGCGTATGGTGCGGAAAAGCATCAGTCCCATCACCCTCAGGAGTCGCGATGAACAGCCTCACACTCCGATCACTGGCGACCGCCCTGAGCGCACTCGTGGTCGTCGCTGGCTGCCGCTCGGCGAACACCAGCACTGCGTCGCCGAGCGCGGCGACACCAGACGGCGCCCGCCAGATCACCTATCGTGGCGACTTCCGCGCGCCCATGGGCATCCAGCTGTGGAGCTTTCGCGAGGCAGCAAAGACGGATCCCCTCGCCATGCTGGCGATGACACGCCGCATGGGCATCACCCATGTGGAGACGGCGGGGCTGTACGGCATGCCCGTCGAGAAATTCGCCGAGGTGCTCAAGACGGCGGGCCTGCGCGCGACGTCGATGCACGCGGGGTACGACGACTTCAAGAAGACCCCCGACGTCGTCATCGCCAACGCCAAGGCCCTCGGCGCGCGGTACGTGGGTCTCGCGTGGTATCCGCACAATGGCGCGTTCACGGAAGCGGATGCGCGCAAGGCGATCGCGGACTTCAACCAGTTCGGCCGCACGATGAAGGATGCGGGACTCTCGTTCTTCTACCACAATCACGGCTACGAGCCTGTCCCGTACGGCAATGGGACCTTGTTCGACCTCATCATCCGCGAGACCGATCCATCGCTCGTGTCGTTCGAGATGGACGTGCTGTGGACGTTCCATCCGGGCATTGATCCAGCGGCGTTGATCCGGAAATATCCGGGCCGCTTCAAGCTGATGCACATCAAGGACATGAAGCCGGGCGTGCCGCGCAACAACCTGTCGGGCGGGCTCGCGGCGGAGCTGCAAGCCGTGATTGGCGAGGGACAGGTGAACTGGTCCGAGGTGATGGCCGCGGCGCAGAAGGACGGTCTCGAGCACTACTATCTCGAGGACGAGTCGCCGCTGCCGATCACCAACGTGCCAAAGAGTATCGGGTTTCTGGAGCGGCTGAAGTTCTGAGCGGGACGCGCGTTTCACACACCGACCGTCAGCGCGGCTGTGATGCCGCTGGACACGCCCCCGGTGCAGGTGGCCAGCTCGAGCGATGCGCCGTCGCTGAAGACGTTGTCCGATGCGAGAGAGATGCCGGAGAGGTTGCGGATGCTCTGCTCGTAACCGGTCGTCGCGAACACGAGGTCGCACGTGGCCTTGGGCAGCGCGATCTGCGACGTGGCGATCTTGTTCGACACGTTGGTCGCGTCGCTGAGGCTCTTGTAGACCTCGAAGTGGATGTGCGGCCAGCGTCCCGAGTAGCAGCCGGGAAAGATCGACGTGAAGGTCACCTTGCCGCTTGCGTCGGCCTCCTGCACGCCGCGCAGGTAGTTCTGGTTGGTGACGCCGGACGAGTACAGCGAGTAGAGCCCCGCGCGGTCGCAGTGCCAGAGATAGACGGCGTAACCGGCGAGGGGCGCACACGTCGATGCGGAAACGAGTGTGAGCTCGATGTTCAGTAGAATTCCCGCCGCGGTGCCGCTCAGTCCTGCAAAGCTGGAGCGGATGTCCTGACGGACGACTCCCGTGGAGCTCAGCACATTTGCGCCGTTGGAGCCGTCGCCTGGATACGGGCCGGCAGTCTCCTCGGGGATTCTCGTCGCGCATGCAGCGCTGCTGCCTGTGGTCGTGCCGTTGCCGCTTGTGCCACTGGTGCCGGTCGTGTCGGTGCCGGTGAGGATGGTTCCCGCATCGCCACCGCAGCCGAGCAGCGACAATGCGCTAAACCCGGCGCCGAAGCGCGCCGCCATGCGCAGGGCCGCGCGACGGCCCATCGCGGCGCCGGTGCTCCGGAGATCGCGGTGCAAGCCGCCGTGATCGTCGTGAGCGTCCGCGTGATCGTGATCGTGCAGTCCGATGATGCTGCGCAGCATGGCAGGAATCTCCCGGTGGTCGGTGATGTCTCTCGTCGTCGAACGGGCGGAGCGTGTTGCTGTCCGTCGTTCGCGAAAAAGACACTCGGCCACGCTGACTCCCTTCTGCCAGTGTCACGAACTGCATCTGCACGTCGTGAACTGCACGACGCGCGGTAAGACCCGGGGCGCGTCCGTCAGCTGTTCATCGAAACAGCCTCGGAGCAAAGTCGGCGAGGTAGTGACGCCAGTTGACCCATGTGTGACCCCCGGCGCTCTCATTGTAGACGTGGCGGATACCGTGACGATTCAACACCTCTCGCGTCGGCGCCACTGAGCGATACAGAAAGTCGTCCTTGCCCATGGCGTAGTAGACCAGCTTGAACTCCCGCGCACCGCGGCGGAGCGCAGGGGCATTCTGCTTCTCGTAAGCGGTGACCTGTGCGCTGTCCAACAGCCCCATGCTGAAGACGCCGACGTAGCCGAAGCGCTCTGGATGCGTGAGGCCGAAGCGGATCGTATGCGCGCCGCCCATGGAGAGGCCCGCCATTGCTCGCGTGCGAGGTCCGTTCATCGTGCGGAAATTCGCCTCGACATACGGGATGAGATCGTTCGCCAGATCGTCGCCGAAATCCGAGTTCGTGAGCATGTCCACGCCGGGGCGATCGGGCGTGTGGCCGAAGGGCATGACGACGATCATCGGGCGCGCCTTGTCGGCGGCGATCAGGTTGTCGAGGATGTAGTTCGCGTGGCCGACCGACGTCCAGCTGTCGTCGCTGTCGCCAGCCCCGTGCACGAGGTAGAGCACCGGGTAACGCGTCGCGGAGCGCAGGTAGCCTGGCGGGGTGTAGACGTGCGCGCGTCGCTTGGCGCCGAGCGTCTTGGACCAGTACTCGACGCTGGTGACGGCGCCCTGTGGGATGGCGCGATCGTACGCCTGAAACGCGCCGCTTGAGCCAGGCACCTCGAGCACACTGTTCGTTCCGACGCGCTCCTCGGAGAATCGCGTTGCCTGCGGATCGGGGACCCGGGCGCCGTTGACGCGGAAATTGTAGCGGTATGTGCCGGGCTCGATCGGGACCGCGGTGGTCACCGTCCACAACCCCAGGGAGTCTTTCGTCATCGCGAGACCAGGAGGAGTTCCACCCATACCAAACGGGATTGCCGCCGCGTAGTCGGTGCTGGTGACCATGGCGGTCGTCGCATCGGGCGCGCAGAGCCGGAACGCGACGCGGCCGTCAGGCAACGGTTCCGCCGATTTGTACCTTGCGGGCGCCGTGAAGAAGCCGGTGGGCGCGCAGCTCGGCTTACTGGCTGGCGCTGCCGGTGCCTGTCCTCCAGCGACGCCGGCGAAGCATGCTGCGCCCGTCAACCACACTACTGCATTGAGACGGCTGTTCATCGGGACCTCCGGAATGTGAGTGGCTTCTCGATCCTTGTATATGCGCGCCGTACCTTTCGAGCGCAGGGGTCAGAGTCGGGGTCAGAGTCGGGGTCAGAGTCGGGGTCAGACCCCTACTCTGACCCTTACTCTGACCCTTAGTCTGACCCCCGACTCTGACCCCGAACTCCGCGCGCTAGCTTCCTCGCCATGATGCCGACGCCGCCACACGGCTGGCCGTACCAGCAGAGCCCTCCCGGGCGCCACGAGGTGCGCTTCCTGCTCACCATGGCGCGTGCGCTCCACACTGCTGGCACCACCGCGCAACGACTGGAGGATTCCCTCGCTTTGCTCGCACGCGGACTGGGCCTCACGCATGCACAGTTCTTCTCGACGCCGACGTCCATCATGTGCGCATTCGGCGAGCTGGAATATCAGGAGACGCATCTGCTGCGCCTCGCGCCGGCAGGGCCGAATATCGGGCGGCTCTCGAAGCTGGATCGCGTCGTCAACGACGTGCTCAATGGCGTGATCTCCACGCCCGAGGCGGTGCTCCGCGTGGAAGTGATCGAAGCCGAGCCGTCTCCGTACGGCGCGCTCGTCACCATTCTCGCATTCGGACTCGGATCCGCAGGCATTGCCCGATTCCTCGGCGGCGGGGTGCGCGAGATCGCCGTCGGCGGGTGCCTCGGCATCATCACTGGCATACTCGCGAGTATCGCGGAGCGCGGGCGGCGCATGGAGCGGGTGTACGAGCCCATCGCCGCGTTCGCGGCAGCGTTCATCGCCACGAGCGTCGCTGCGCTCGTCGGACCGTATGCGCCGACCACGGCAATCCTTGCGGGCATCATCACGCTGCTGCCCGGGCTGGTGCTCACCAACGCCGTGCGCGAATTGGCCGAGCGACACCTGGCGTCGGGCACGGCGCGCCTGGCTGGCGCGACGATGATCCTGTTGGCGCTGATCTTCGGCGTCGCGCTCGGCGATCGGACGGCGACGGCCCTCTTCGGCTCGGTGAAGGAGATCGCGCCAGTGGGACTTCCATGGTGGACGATGGCGATTGCCATCGCGGCGACCGGCGCGAGTTTCGTGGTGATCCTCAAGGCGGAGCCGCGCGACACGGGGTGGATCGTCGCTGCGAGCGCGGTGAGCTACCTCCTCGCCAGCTCGAGTGTCCGCGTCGCGGGACCCGAGCTGGGACTCTTTGTGGCCGCGATGTTCGACGGCGTGGCCGCCACGATGTGGGGTCGCTGGCGCGACCGCCCTCAAAGCGTGGTGCTGGTTCCGGCGATCCTGATGCTCGTGCCCGGAAGCGTGGGGTTCAGGAGCCTGAACAGCCTGCTCGAGCAGAACGTCATCGCCGGCGTCCAGACCGCGTTCGCCATGGTGCTCGCGGCGACGGCGCTGTCGGCGGGGCTGCTCGTCGCGACGTCGGTGGCGGAGGGCAGGCGCCGAGTGCGGCAGCCGAGCGGCGTGGCGATCCGCACGGACGAATTTCGCGCCGTGCCGATGCCGCCGTCCATGTAGGAATGGGATACCACGATGCCCCCTGACGAGCCGCTACGAGCGAACAACTTTCATGAGGAATACTTCGCCAGTATGGCGGCGAGGGCAGAAACGGTTGGGCGATTCATCGTGCAGCTCAGGCGCGCGGGAGAGCCAGTACCAGGCGATGGTCCCATCTCGGCGTCGTCGTTCGACCCAGCGTTTCACATCGTACTCGACGCGGCGCGAGAATGCCGCGTGTTCGGCATTACCGACCAGCTGAAACGCGACAAGCCCGGCGCGCCGGAAGCGTGGCTGGAGCGCTACTCCAGGTCGGTGAAGTCCGCTCTCGACGTCGACCTCAGTGCAGCTGGCGTCCGCGACGACCTTGCAGCCTGGTGGTGGCTTGCGATGCACGCGGATCTCGTGCTGGCTTGCGACGCCTCGGCGCTGGACACCGCGCGGTTGTTCTCGCTGGGTGACGTTCCGATGATCCAATCGGGACGGGGATCGCGGGCGGCACTCCGCGCGTACGCGCGCGCGCAGGTTGCGCATCCCGGCCGCGTCGTCATCGAAGCGTACGCGGCAGGGACGTTCTGGAGCGTCACCGTCATGGCCGCACCCGGTCTGGTTGGTCAGCTCGCGCGCGAGGCACTCCTGCGGGCGCCGCTGCCCCCGAGCGAAGCCGAGAACGCCGACGTACTCGACCTGGCCATACTCGGTACCATGGAAGCGAGCACGTTCTGGAGCGGCGGCATTTACGCAGACAACTTCGAGAAGACGCTCGCGTCGACATTGCGGCGCGGCGAGAAGTATCCGGAGATTCCGCGAGATGCCATCCGCGCCCTGGCCGCTGCCGAAGGCGTCGCGATCGCCGAGCAGCGCGGGTTGCCCACGCCTCCGGACGGAATGGCGCAACTTGTGTCGTCGTGGGCAATCAAGTTGGCCGCGGAGTCAGATCCGCTGAGCGAAGCCACGATCGAGCTCGCGGAACGCGCCGTGCGCGCGGTTGCCGATGCGGGCGTGTCCGAGCGGGAGCGGTGGACGAGCGAGGAGGCACGCACGCGGTATCGCGCCGAGATCGAGGGGCTGAGGAAGCGACTACAGGCGGCGCTTGCTGCACGACGGACGCGTGCGCGCGCGCCGAATGCCGTGCCGGTGGTTCCGATGCGCGAGATCCCGACGCGCCCGCTAAAATGGAAGTCGAGTGGGCTGCACCTCATGCTGGACGACGCCGTTGCGCTCATCGGCTCGATCCGCGACGAGACGGGCGCCAGACCGTTGATTGCGATGAAGGACCTGACCTTTCGCGAGCTCACCACGGATTGGGATGCGCGCGAGATCCTTTCGTCCATCCGGGGGTGCCCGTTCGATGAGCAGAGCGGAGACTGGTCCGAGCTGAAAAACGGAACCTGTGTTCGCGTCTGGTGGCCCGACGTGTCGCCGCGCCCCATCGTGCAAACGACGACTGACGGCTGGTCGGTGGCAGGATGGGGGTTCGCGGAGCTGAATTGCGTGGGGGCGACGCCAGAAGTGGTATTCCAATCGGAGTGGAGCTACCCGACGGGGCGTGAGCTGAAGGAGGACAAGTTCGCGGGCGCGGGACCCTGGCGTGATGTGGATTGGGGCGCACTCCGTCGCAAGACGAAAGCGGTCATGCGTCTCATGACCGGACCGCTTGGTGGCGTTGCGGGCGTTGATATGGACGACACACTTACGATGCCCACTGCCGCGGCGAATGTGCGGGCGGGCACGCGCCGTTTCGCCGGCCGATGGTAGTGCTCGCACAGCAACTTCTCGACTGAGGACCGACCCATGCTGGTCACACGATCGACTATCGCTGTCGCGATCGCGCTACTGACGACTACGAGTCTGGCGATGGCGCAGGCTGCAGGCGTGACTCCACCGCCCGCGCAGGCAGCGCGACCAATGCCGCCGACGCGTGATCCGAATGCAGCGGGATTCGTGAAGGCTACGGAGCTACCAGACGGTGTCGTTCCATCGCCCAACGTCGACGGCAACTTCATCATCGGCCCGACGCATGCGACCGCAGCCGAGATGGTCGTGCAGGAGAGCGTTCCGCAAGGAACGATTCACACTTTCACGATGAGCTCCGCCGACAGCAGGATCTATCCCGGCATCGCGCGCGACGCGGGGACGTTCGGCACCGTTGATCCATCGGATCCGGCGAAGCTCATCGTGACGACCAGCCGTCCTGCTCCGTACACGCGGAGAGTGGCCGTCTATGTCCCGAAGCAGTACGTCCCCGGCACACGAGCGCCGTTCATCGTCGGCGCGGACGGACCCGACCCGTTGTTGTTCACCGCGCTCGACAACCTCATCGCGCAGAAGCGCGTGCCGGTGATGATCGCGATCTCGGTGGGCAACGGCAGCGGCGACGCGCAGGGAAGCCAGCGCGGCCTGGAGTACGACACGATGTCGGGACGCTACGCGCAGTTCATCGAGACTGAGGTGCTGCCACTCGTCGAGCAGCAGTTCAACGTGACGCTGACGAAGGATCCCAACGGTCGCGCCACGATGGGCTGCAGCTCGGGCGGATCAGCGGCGCTCATCATGGCGTGGTATCACCCCGAGCTCTACCACCGTGTGCTGACGTACTCGGGTACGTACGTCAACCAGCAGTGGCCGCCGAGCGCGGAGACGCCGCACGGTGCGTGGGAGTTTCACGAGCGGCTCATCCCGAACAGCCCCGCCAAGCCGATTCGACTTTGGATGCAAGTCGGCGACAGGGATTTCCTGAACCCGAACGTGCTGCGCGACGAGATGCATGATTGGGTCGTCGCGAACGAGCGTATGGCCAGCGTGTTGGCCGACAAGGGCTACGCGTACCAGTTCGTGTTCGCGCGCAATGCGGGACATTGCGATCGTGCGACGAAACTGCAGACGCTGCCGGCCGCGCTGGAGTGGCTGTGGAAGGGCTATCCCATCGACGGATAGCGAAGACCCGAGGTCGTGAAAAGGCGAATGGGGTCAGAGTGGGGGTCAGAGTAGACATCACAAAAGGCGATTTTACTCTGACCCCGACTCTGCCCCTTATACGTGCCTTGACAGGCATATAACCATACGAGCATATTCAACCCATGACGACGACCGCCCTCTTCGACATCCTCGCCGAACCAAGCCGACGACGCCTGCTGGACCTGCTGCTCCAGCAAGAGCACACCGTCGGCGAGCTGGTGGACACGCTCGGCATGAGCCAGCCGGCCGTGTCCAAGCACCTGCGCGTGCTCCGCAACGCGGGGCTCGTCGAGGCGCGCGTCGACGCCCAGCGCCGCGTGTACAGCCTGCGACCAGAACCGCTCGCCGACATCGACACGTGGCTCGCGCCCTATCGCCACTTCTGGCGTGGCAAGCTCGCGTCGCTCCACCGCCACCTCGCCAGCGACAACTGACCCTGAATGGAGACCACCATGACCGCCACCATGAATTCCGCCCCCACGTCCAGCGACCGCATCGAGGAGCGCGTGCAGCTCCCCGCCCCACGGACGCGCGTCTGGCGCGCCCTCACCAACGCCGACGAGCTGGGCGCGTGGTTCGGCGCAAACCTCGCCGGCGCCACGATCGCCACGGGCGCCAACGTCACCGGGCACATGACGATTCCGGGCCACGAGCATTTCATGTTCGACGTCAAGATCGAGGAGATGGACGCGGAGCACCGCTTCGCGTGGCGCTGGCACCCCAATCCAATGGACGCCGGCGTCGACTTCTCGGTGGAGCCGCGCACGCTCGTCACGTTCACGCTCGAGGACACCGCCGACGGCGGCACGCTGCTCCGCGTAGTGGAGACCGGCTTCGATAAGCTCGCCGCCTCGCGCCGCACAGCAGCGCTGCTCGGCAACACCAAGGGGTGGGCGAGCCAGCTCCACAAGCGGCTCGCGGCGTACATCGCGTCGGCTGCCTGACCACCGTCGCGCAGATGTTCTGTCCCAGCTGCATCTCGACGCTCGCACTCGTCGCGGCCGGTACCACGTCGACCGCCGGTCTGTCCGCGCTCGTCTTCAACTTCCGGCGACGCGCGCGTAACGCCGCCGCCGCCCAACCCGAACCGGAATCCATCATGGAACAATCGACCATCGCGTCCCGCGAGGAGTGGCTCATCGCCCGCCGGGCGCTGCTCGCGCGGGAAAAGGAAGCCACTCGTCTGCGCGACGCGCTCAGCACAGAACGTCGCTCGCTGCCGATGGTGCGCGTGGACAAGGCTTACACGTTCGACGGACCGGAGGGCCAGAAGACGCTGCGCGACTTGTTCGGCCCGCACCGGCAACTCGTCGTCTACCACTTCATGTTCGCGCCGGCGTGGGAGGAGGGGTGCAAGAGCTGCTCGTACGTAATGGACAACGTCGAGGGCGCGCTGATGCACATCGCCGCGGCGGACACCGCCTTCGCCGCCGTCTCGCGCGCGCCACTCGCGAAGCTCGAGGCGTTCAAGGCGCGGATGGGGTGGCGCTTCCCGTGGCTGTCGTCGGGCGAGACGGACTTCAACTACGACTTTCACGTGACGCTGGACGACGCGCGCAGCAGCGTCGAGTACAACTACGAGCCGGCGACCGAGCTGCGCCGCCGCGGCGAAATTCCGCAGGTGCCGGGCGACCTCCCCGGCTTCAGCGTCTTCCTCCGCGATGGAGACGATGTGTTCCACACGTACTCCACGTACCAGCGTGGCGTCGACACATTCCTCAACACCTTCAACCTGCTCGACCTCACGCCGCTCGGGCGTGGCGAGCAGCGGCCGATGCAATGGGTGCGGTACCACGATCGATACGAGGGCTAAACCATCTCACGATCGTCGGCTGGGCGATTTGGGCAGCCGACGGTTGGGGTAGCTAACGTCCTCGGTCACGTCCGACGTCAGGACGGCCGCGAGCCAGTCCGGCGGTGCGGGAGCCTGATCGGGTCGATCGAGCTCCACCTCCGCGACGACCAGCGACCGATCGAGAAACTCGTCGACTTCCCAGCGGAGCAGGTCGATCGCGACGGTGTAACGCCGCTTGTGAATCCGACGCCCGCGAGTGAGCCGCCACAAGCCGCCGAAGTCGGCCTTCGTCATTTCTTCCTCGATCTCCAGTCGATCGAGCCCCGATCCAATCTTCACCGTGCGGTAGTAGCGCACGCTATCCCCGCCTCGCACGCGACGGACGCGCTCGACGATGCGGTCGCCCACGAGATATCCCTGGTCGATCTCCACGACGCTTGCGGCCGGCATCTCGGGCGGCACCGTCGACAGCAGGTACTTGCGTTCGATCTCGCGCCCTTCCCGTCCGCGGCGTGTGAGCGTCGCGGCGACCGCAGCCGCCTGGCTCAGGAGCGGCGCTGCGCCACCACCGAGCCATGCGTCCCGCGCGATCTCGAACGCGGAGGTCTCATCGCGGCGCAGGCGGCGCGATATCGCCACGAGACCACGTGCCCGGTCGGCGTCGCGGCGCGCATCGCCCGTCCGAGCGGTACCGCCAGTACCGTCGCTCCGGTGCGTCGCCGTCGCGCTGGCGCGAAAATCCGCGACGCAGAGCGCAATCTCGCTCCCGAACAGTTGCGCGTCGTGCAGCGCGCCAAGCACGTCCTGCATCCGCGTGAGCTCGGCAACCACCGGCGTCGCCCCGCTCACGATTTCCTCGAAGGATTCCAGCAGGTAGCGCAGCCGCTTCGCCGCGATCCGGGCCTCGTGCGCCTCGGCACGATCGCCCGGACCATGCACCCGCGCAAGTGCGGCCGAAAGCGCCGACGCCTGCTCGGCGATCTTACATCCGGCAATTGTCGCGAACGCGGGACCGTCGCTGTCGACGTCGGCGAGATACTGGCGAAGCGCCGCTTCCACGCGGCGGATCGTCTTGTCGAAACGTCGATCGATGACGCGACGGAGCTCGCGGTCACTGGCAGCCGCCCGCTCGCGCAGGCGGCGCACCATCCACTCGGTGCCCGCGCGATGCGCCTTCGCGCGCGCATGCCGTGCTTTCGTCAACTGATGGATGTGGACTTCGAGATCCCGACTCTCGCCTGTCGCGCCGGCGATCCGCTTGAGTGCCCGCGCGTCTCGTGGTCGCAGTGTGTCGCGCAATTCGGCGTCGAATGCCCGCAACCAGCAGCGAAGACGCCGGAGAGCCACGCGGAAATCGTGGAGCGCCTCGTCGTCGGCATCATCGTCCAACCGATCGCGCGCGTCCCGCACCGCGGACAGCAGCGTGAGCGCTGCAATCCGCGCGGCGCGCGGACCAGGTTGGCGCAGTGACGAGTCGGGAGCGCGCATGCAGTCGGATTCGCGTTGGTGTCGTTACCGGTGACACTGTCATCCTGAGCCAAGCGAAGGATCTGCACCTGTTTGACGTATCAACAGCACGTGCAGATCCTTCGCCCGTGGCTCAGGATGACAAGCTAGTGAGCCAGATCACTTCGTTCAGCGTGCTCGACTGGCATCGTGGTTCATGCCTCTTCTGAATTCTGACACCGAACGGTGCACGTTGCGACCAGGGACGTACGCTATTGGCGGGAGCGGACCCGGCGCGCTGCCCCTCGTCTCGCTCGAGTGGAGTACTGCCGTGGCGTCGATCACGGTGCCTCCATCCGGTCCGTCCACCATTCGGCGCCTCGCGGCGTCTGTCGTCGTGCGACTGGACCTGGAGGCGCTCGGCATCGCGCCAAAGGCGTTGCGCGACGGCGCGATCATCGAATTCGACGCCTGCCATCTGACGTTCACGACCGACAACGCCGGCGCTGCGACGATCACGTCGACAACGCAGGGTGGAAAGGCGAACGGCAGCGTAGTGCGCGCGGAGCCGGCCACGCCGATGCTCTCGTCGAGTGTGCGTGCGAGAATGGTCAAGGTTGGCACGGGTGACTCGATCGAGCTCGGCAACTTTCGCATCGTGGTGGGCCGAGACGCCACTGCGGACTTCGTGCTGACGGGGATGGACGTGTCGCGCCGGCACTTCTCGGTCACGCCAGTACAGGGAGGCTACCTCTTGCGCGACGAGAGCGCCAACGGAACGGTGATCAATGGCTCACGCGTGTGCGGGACCTACCTGCTGGGCCACGGCGACGTCCTGCGCCTGGGCGAGGAGGACCTGCGGTTCGAGTTGGTGGGCGTTGCGCCACCCGAGCCAGGTGATGTAGCGGCGCCGACGGCGATCCTCGACGTGTCGCGCCTCAGGCGCGAGCACGCTGCGAGCGGCGCGCGCGACGCGAGTCCGATGCAAGTTGCAGCCAACCTGGAGATCGTGCGGGGACCGTACGCCGGTGCGTCGTTTCCCATCGAGCGACCTGTGTGCTCGATCGGCCGCGGGCCGCAATGCGACGTGCGCATTCGCGACGACAGCGTATCGACCAACCACGCGACACTGCTCCGCAAGGGCGCCGCGTGGTTCGTCGTGGATCTTCGCTCGGCGAACGGCACGTTCGTCAACGGATTGCGCATCGCTGGTGAGCGAGAACTGACATTGGGCTCACATCTCAAGCTCGGGACTATCGAGATGGTGTTCCGGTCGCTCGAGTCCGCGGTCGAGGCGCCGATCGTGAGTCGGACGCGCTCATGGCTGACCGAGCTGCTGCGACCGTTTCGCGGAGGCTCGCGCGTCACGCAGGACCAGCTCGAGTCCTGACGGTGGGCGTCGCAGAGGTCATCGCACGACTGGGTGCCGGTCCGCTCGCGTTCGACCATGCTCGCATTCTCGACACCGCGCTGGAACGCCTGCGCCGCAAGCTCGCGTGCACCAACATCGGCTTCGAGTTGCTCCCCAAGAAGTTCACGCTCTCGCAACTCCAGCGCGTGCACGAGGCAATTCTCGGCCAGGCGCAGGACGAGCGCAATATTCGCTAGCGGCCTGGACGACCCTTCACCTTTCGTCGAGGCCGCGCGCGATGACGACGGTGTCCGTCCGGTCGGTCGTCGCGTTCGCACCGAACACGTAGCGCGGATAGCTGTCACGCGCCGCAGTCGCGGCAGACAGGTCGATGCACACCGTCGCGAATGGTGCGTCGCGCGTCGTACTCGCCAGGATGTGGCCATCCGGACTGATGATCCAGCCGACGCCTCCACACGCCCCCGCCGGGTCCACTCGATTTGACGACACGCTGAACGCCCCTGAGCGCACGGCGGCAACGACACCCATCGACAACCATTTGGCCGTCGTCGTGGCGGACGTCGCGCGCGGCGACAGTATGACCTGCACGCCCCGCTCGGCGTACGGGGCGTAGCTCTCCAACGCCCAGAGCTCCGTACAGATGTTGAGGCCAAACGGCATTCCGCCGGCGTGAAAGGCGGGGAACGCCGAGTCGCCGCGGTCGAACCAGGCCGCCTCCCAACCCCCTGGTTCGTTTGGCAGGAAGAACTTGCTGCGGAGCGGCGTCGCGCCCTCCGCGACGGACCAGATGTAACCCTGGTTGAATGGACGCCCCGCGATCGTTGCTGGCCGAGTACCCACCACATGTTCAACGTGCAACTCGGGGAATCGCTCGAGCCATTCTTCACTCAGCGCCTGCGCGGCGGACCAACGCGCATTGTCGAAGCGTTCGTGCTGCCACACGGGCTCGACCATCGCGAATTCAGGGAGCAGCACGACGTCCGACTCATGACGCGCCGTGTGTTCGCACAGTGCATCCCACGCAGCCGCGAGCGCGCTGGGATCGTGGGGAAGCTCGCAGACGGTGACCCGCACGCGCTCCCGATCCCGCACTACCATATGCGCACCCGCGCGCTCGGCGCGAGGTATAGCCGGTCGCCGACGCGCACGTCGAACGCGTCGTACCAGGCATTTATGTTCCGAACAGTGGAGACGCGATACATCTCCGGTGCATGGCCGTTGGAGGCGGCCTGTGTGCGCATCGCGCTCTCGCTGATCCTGGTGCGCCAACCCTGCGCGAACGCGACGAAAAACTCACGGTCGTTCCGGCGGAGGTAGTTCTTGTCAGCGGTCCTGTTGCCCAGCGCGCGCCGATACGCGTCGAACGCCGCGGCGACGCCTCCCAGGTCGGCGACGTTCTCCGTCCGTGTCAGCTTGCCGTTTATGGCCACATCCGGAAACGGGCGGT
Source organism: Gemmatimonadaceae bacterium (assembly GCA_031407575.1). Classification (GTDB taxonomy): domain Bacteria; phylum Gemmatimonadota; class Gemmatimonadetes; order Gemmatimonadales; family Gemmatimonadaceae; genus AG11. The sequence goes on from JANOIJ010000020.1 coordinate 40,384, forward strand.
AGGCAGAGAACTGACGCACCAGCGGCTCGGCCACTGCCTCGAAACCACGCATGTCTTCGGGTGACCACCAACGCCGCATGCGACCGTCGGTCTCGTACTCGGCGCCCAGCACGTCGACGAAGTGCGTGACGTCGTGACCGATGATCGCGCCGATCGAGCCGTACAGCGCGGCCTCCGACGCGGTCGAGTCGAACTTGGGTGGCTGCAATAGTGCCGCGGTAAAGACGTACGAGTTCAGCTGAAACACGAGCAGCGCACCCGCTGTGTGCGGCGGCATCCACCACTGCATCATGTCGACCTTCGTGCCAAGGCGGGCCAACGCATGGCGATAGTTGCGGTCCGCGACGCGACGAAGGTTGCCCACCGCGTCGGTGGGGTCCACGGCGAGATCGGAGTAGCTCGGCCACCGTTCTGGATAGCCGATGCCGACATAGAGTGTCTTCAGCTTTTCCAGTGCCAGCGCCTTCGTGTCGGGAGACATCCAGGCCACCGCGTGAACGCGACGGACGAACGCGGCGACGACGTTGGTCACCACGCCCTGCACGCGCGCTTTCTGCTTGGCCGAGAAGTGGCGCTCGGCATACATCCGCCCGATCGCGTCGCTCAGCGCTGCGTGCGTCATGTCGAAGGCGCGTTGCGCACGCGGGGTTGGTGGCGACTCGCCGTTGGTGCCCGCGCCACGGAGTGTCGGGGCCTCGCGCGCGAGGCCGCCCCGCAACACGGCGGGGGGGGTGTCGCGCGGGCGGACGCGGGGGGTTGCCGGCCAC
>JANOIJ010000048.1:0-22661 GCA_031407575.1 Gemmatimonadaceae bacterium
TGTGGCCGGTGAGTGCGGCCTTGATGGCGATGCCGCCTGTCTCGAGATCGCGGATCTCGCCGACCATGATGATGTTCGGGTCCTGCCGCAGGAACGCCTTGAGCGCCGCGGCGAACGTCATGCCGATTTCCGTCCGCACCAGGACCTGGTTCACACCGTAGAGGTTGTACTCCACGGGATCCTCGGCCGTCATGATGTTGACGTCGATGTTGTTGACCTTGCTGAGCGCGGAGTACAGCGTGGTGGTCTTGCCGGAGCCCGTGGGGCCGGTGACGAGCACCATGCCGTACGGGTTCGACACCGCCTCCATCAGGTCCTTCTCGGCCTTGGGCTCGATGCCGAACTTCTCGAGGTCGAGCGTCAGGTTGCCCTTGTCGAGAATCCGGAGCACGATCTTCTCGCCGAAGAGCGTGGGCAGCGTGGACACGCGATAGTCGATGACCTTCTTGCCCATCTTCAACTTGATGCGGCCGTCCTGCGGGACGCGGCGCTCGGCGATGTTGAGCTGCGCCATGATCTTGAAGCGCGAGATGAGCGCGGCCTTGAGCTTCATGGGAGGCTTCATCACCTCGTGCAGCGCGCCATCGATGCGGTACCGCACGCGGATGTCGTGCTCGAAGCACTCGAAGTGGATGTCGGAGGCGCCCTTCTTCACCGCGTCCGTGAGGATGGCGTTGATGAGCTTTACCACCGGCGCGTCTTCCATCTGCGCCGTGAGCGCCGCGGTGGTGGGGTCCTCTTCCTTTTCCTCCACGACCTCGACGTCGTCGCCCATGTCGTCGATGACGGACATGAGGTCGGCGACCTGCGTGTCCACCGCGCTCTCGTAGAGCTTCTCGATGGTCGTCTTGAGCGTGAACTCTCCCCCGATGACGGGGAAGATGTCATAGCGGGTGATGAACTTCAGGTCGTCGAGGACGCCGAGGTTCGTCGGGTCCGCCATGGCGACGGTGAGGGTGCGGCCGTCGCGCTTGAGGGGGAGGACGAGATGCTTGATCGCGAGATCGCCGGGGATGAGCTTCGCGATGCGCGGATCGACCTCGAACTTGGAGAGGTCCACCGCCGGCATCTTGTACTGGCGGGCCAGCATCTTGGTCAGTTCGGTTTCCTGAATGAAACCGAGTTTGACGAGGTTGTAGCCGACGCGCGTGCCGCTCTGGCGCTGCTCCTGGAGTGCCTTTTCCAGCTGCTCGCGCGTGATGAGCCCCTCACGAACGAGGAGATCGCCAAGGCGTTCGCTGGAGGCAACCGGTGCGGCCATAGACGGACGGTGCGTGTCGCGGGTGGAAAAACGGGCGTGCGAGACGGTCCACCGTGGGGCGGCGCCGGACGCTCAAGCTCGTCCGTCGCCCGGATCGTGTCAAGAATTCCGGCAAATCACGGCGTGGTGCACTCCCGGCTACTAATAGTACGTCGGGGGCGGGACGATCACCCAGTTCCGGTGCTCGTCGCGCCCTCAATTCAGGGGCCAGCGGACGCGGCGCTAAAGAAATGGGGATGCTGAGTCCGATACTGATGGGCGTATCCCTTTCCCCGGATGACCGCGATGCAGCCTGACTCCGTGCGCCCCTCGACGTTCCCAGATGCCGCCCTGCTCAACCTCGATGTGGCCGGCAGCGATGTCGCCCACTCGGATCGCGAGATCCTGCCGGCGGCCGACCGGCCGACCGGTGAGCTGGAGCGGTGGAACGATGCGTTGGAGCAGTTCGCGGCGACGTCGTCGCACGACCTGCGTGAGCCGCTGCGCAAGTTGCGCGCGTACGGCATTGGGCTACTGGGCACACCGGGCGCCCTACCAACGGCGGAGGGTCGCGATCACGTCGAGCGCATGATTCACGCGGCGACGCGCATGCAGGTGCTGATCGACGAGTTGCTGGCGCTCGCGCAGGTGTCGGTGCCGGAGCGACTGGATGCGATCGACGCCGGCGCGATGGTGCGCGAGGTGCTGCGGGATCTCGACGCGACCATCACGCACGCTGGGGCGGTGGTGTCGGTCGGGACGCTTCCGATGGTGACGGGCGATCCGGCGCAGGTGCGCCAGCTGTTCCGCAACCTCATTGCGAATGCGCTGACATTCCGCCGCGAGGACGCGAGACCATCCATCACGCTCGAGGAATTCGTTCCCAGGGGCGCGGACGCGAACCGCGGACAGTTGCGGGGCATCTGCGTGCGGGACAATGGCATCGGGTTCGACATCCGCGACGCGGAGGTGATCTTCGAACCGTTGAAGCGGCTGCACGGCCGGAGCCGGTATTCGGGAAGCGGGATGGGCCTCGCGCGATCACGACGCATCGTGGAACGCCACGGCGGTACCATTCGCGCCGAGGGAGTCGCGGGCCAGGGCAGCCGGTTCTGCCTGACACTGCCTGGAGCGCGGTCGTCATCCGCCCGGCGAACCACCGCGGCGTAAGGCCGGCCGACCTAGAGCGGTGAGGAACTACGAGCATTGAGCTGTCAGTAACTACGAGCTTGGAGCTGGAACTGAGCTCGTGCTCCGGCTCCGCGCTCGTGGTTACTGACAGCTCGATGCTCGCCGTTCGTTCTCGCTACGCGAACCTGATACTGAGGGTCGTCCCTTGGCCAAGCTCGCTCGTCAGCGTCAAGCCGAATCCAAGCGACTCGCAGAGCGCGCGCGAGATGCGCAGGCCGAGTCCCGTGCCGCCAAAGCGGGCACCGGTGTCATCCTCTGCCTGCTCGAACGCCTCGAACACCCGCGCTTGCGCCGCGGGAGCGATGCCGATGCCCGTGTCGATCACGTCGAGATGGCGTGGTTCACCGGACGATGGGTCGCAGTAGAGGGCCACGCGGACCGCGCCACCTGACGGCGTGAACTTCAGCGCGTTGCCCAGGAGATTGAGCAGGATGCGGTGCAGCTTGCCCTCGTCGGTATGGAGCGGCCGGTGCGGTACTGCGTCCGAGTGCCCGTCGCACATGATGTCGACCGTGAGCGACACGCCCGCCGTCGCGGCCTGGTCGGCCAGGCTGTCGCAGAGCGTGCGGACGGTGTGCTCGACGTTCACCCACGTGCAGCGCAGCTGCAGTTCGCCCTGCTCGATCTTGGACAGATCGAGGATGCGCTCCACGAGTGCGAGCAGGTGTCCGCCATTGAAGCTGACGCGCTCGATGTACTTCATCTCGCGCGGGCCGATGGTGCCGGACGCATTGCGCGCGAGGATGTTCGTGAAGCCGATGATCGAGTTGAGCGGCGTGCGCAGCTCGTGACTCATGTGCGTGAGGAACTCGGCCTTCGCGCGATTGGACAGTTCCGCGCTGTTCTTGGCGAGCAGCATCTGCAGGTTGGCGCTGTGCAGCGCCGCGCGTGCCGCGGCGTGGCGGCGCGTTGCGGCCTGGAGCGCGATCGCGTCGAGCGCCACGGCAGCAAGGTCGGTGAGTGCGCGAACCTGCGGGGCCGACCAATGGTGCGGGACCACATCAATGACGCACATCGCGCCGATAGGCTGGCCGTCGATGATGAGCGGAACACCCACGAAGGCTGCTGCGCCGAGACACTCGACGGTGGGCACGCCGCGGAAGCGCACGTCGGCGCGCGTGTCCGCGCTCACGAGCGCATCCACCGAGCGCATGGTGTAGTGGCAGAAGGTCCGGCCGCGTACTTCGCGCTCTGTCGCGAATGGTTCGCGCACGCCATGGGCCGAGAGGTAGAAGTCCCGGTCCTCATCCACGATGGAGATGAACGCGGATGGAGCGCCGAGCAGCTGGGTCGCGAGACGCGTCAGGCGATCGAACATCTCGTCGCGTGGCGCGTCGAGCAGCTCGGTGGCGCGCACCACCGCGAGGCGCGCTGGATCGGCGATGCGCTCGAACGCGTCGGATTCGGGCGGCGCCTCGTTGGCGGCCGGACGCGGCAGGTCGAGTTGCTCGCGGATACAGCGCAGCAGCTCGTGGTGGCTGAAGGGCTTCGCCACCACGACGACCTGCGTGTGATCGACGCCGCGGCGCTCGACGGCACCGCTCGGGTACCCCGACATGAAGACCGCCCTGATGTCCGGCCGCGCGACCTGCAGCAGATCCACGGCGGCGCCCCCCGTCATGCCCGGCATGATGGCATCGGACAGGACGAGGTGGATGACGCCAGGAAACTCACCGGCGAGGGCGAGCGCGGTAGGGCCGTCACAGGCTTCCAGCACGGTGTAGCCGCGGGCGCGAAGCGCGCGCGACGCAATGCGGCGCACCCACTCGTCATCCTCGATGACCATGATGGTTTCCGTGCAGGGCACGGAGGAGGTCGCCTGTTGCGGCATCTAAAGGGTCGACACGGTGAGGCGTTCTGGACATTGCCGGATGATGGACGCAGTACAGGCTCGCCCGCGGGGGAGTATCGGCAGGGCTGGCCAAAAGCGTGAGCGTCGCCGCGATCGCGGAGGTGAGTATGGCCGGTCTGCGTGAGGACGTCCGGCCCGCGCTGTAAAGGTTTGGGGGCGTCATGCCGATACTCAATCGAGCAGATTCCCCAATTGCTGTCCACGCTGAATGCGGGCGACCGACCGTGGCCATTGCGACGTGATGCCGAACCACCGGCGATGGGCGACGTCACCGAGCGGCCGCTGGAGCGTTTTGCGCCGTCGAACCGAGTATCCAGGAAATGGCATGGGTCTCGCGCTAGCACGTCGTGTCGTGGAGCGTTACGGCGGTACCATCACCGCTTAGGCGCTCCGGGCGAGGGCGCGCAGTTCAGCCGCACGCTCCCACATAGGCCGTCACGCGGTGAAGCGAACTCCTCCTCACCGCGCGCCGCCTCATGACACGTCTAAGACGCGCTGCGCGGGGCTCTATGGTCATCATCATTACGTCGTCGGCCGAAGGCGAACCTGGGCCTTCTCGCATGACGCCACGTTCATGACCGCGGCGACCCGTCCTCACGCCGCTGACGGTGACGCATCCCGCGAGCGCTCGCATCTGCGCGTGCTGGTGGTGGACGATGACGTCGAGGATGCCTGGCTCACGCAGAATGCCCTCGCCGAGATTCCGCGGTTCACCTGCTCGATGGACTGTGCGAACAGCTACACGGACGCGCTCCAGGCACTCCAACGCGCCACGTATGACGTGATCGTGCTGGACGACGGGCTCGGTGTGCGCAGCGGGTTGGAGTTGCTCGAGGAAGCATTTGGCGCGACGCTTCCCGTCGCGGTGGTGCTCCTCACGGGAGTGGCCAGCCACGACGTGGACGAAGCGGCATCACGCGCCGGCATTGCGCACGTGCTGGAGAAATCGGAAGTCCGCGCGGGCCCGCTCGAGCGCAGCGTGCGCAGCGCGCTGGAGCGGGCGAGAATCGAACGCGAGGTGCGCGGGGCGCGCGCGTTCTTCCGCGCCGCGTTCGATGCCATGCCCGACCACGTGGCCATCCTCGACGAGCTTGGCGGCATCGTCGACGTGAACCGCCCGTGGGAAGAGTTCGCGCGGGGAAACCCCTGCTTCGAGCGGCCCCGCCCAGGAGACAACTACCCGGCGAAGTGCGATGCATCGGCGCGAGAGGGGAGCGCGCATGCGGCCGAGATGGCGACAGGCCTTCGCGCGATGCTCGCCGGCACGCGCGACAGTTTCGCAATGCTGTATCCGTGCGGGGACGAGTGGTTCAACCTCTCGGCAAACCGGGTCCGGATCGATGGCGCGCAGCGGTTCATGGTGACGCACCATGAGGTCACCGGCCAGCGCCACACGGAGCGCGCGCTGCGAGACAGCGCCGAGCGCTATCGCAGCCTGTTCGACGCCAATCCGACTCCGCTCTGGGTGTCGGATGACGCGACGTCGGCCATTCTCTCCGCGAACGATGCGGCCATCGCGCACTATGGCTATTCGCTCGAGGAGTTTCTCGCGCTGACCGCGTACGACATGCGAGTGCCGGAGGAGCGCGCGCACATCGACAAGTTCATCGCGGACCCAGGCGTCGGGCTCTCGAGCACGGCACGCGGGCGGCACCGCAAGAAGAACGGCGACATCATCGACGTGGAGGTCGTGCTCCACTCGATGGAGTATGACGGACGCCCCTGCCACATGGTGCTGTCCACCGACGTCACGGAGCGCACGCGGGCGGACCGTGCGCAGGCGGCGGCGCTCGAGGTGGCGGACCTTGCACGGCGGCGCCTCGAGGCGACGCTGGAGATCATGCCGGTTGGCGTCTTCATCATGGATGCGAACGGCGGCACGACGCACGCGAACGAAGCCGCCCAGAAGATCTGGAAGGGCACGCTGCCGACCGTGACCTCGAGGGACGACTACCACCAATTCCGGGCGTGGTTCGTCGCGAGCGGCAAGCAGTTGCAGCCCGAGGACTGGCCGACCTCCGTCGCGCAGCGCACCGGTGAGGCGGTGGAAGCACAGGCGCTGCAGATCGCGCGCATGGACGGATCGCGCGGACATGTCCTCATCTCCGCGGTCCCCATCCGCGATGCAGATGGACGGGTATCGGGGACGGTCGCCGTCAACGTGGACATCTCGGATCAGTACGAGAAGGAAGAGGAGCTCGCGAGCCTGATCCAGTCGCTCGAGTTCGAGCGCAACAAGCTCTCGGGCATCTTCGCGCAGGCGCCGGCGTTCATGGGGGTGATGCGCGGTCCACATCACGTGTTCGAGATGGCGAACGAGCAATGCGTCCGGCTCATGGGACGAGACCCCACGGGGCGTCCAGGGGCGGACGCCCTACCAGAGCTGGCCGAGCAGGGCTTGTTCGCCATTGCCGACAGGGTGCTGGCCACGGGAGAGCCGTACTTCGGCACGCATATGCCGGCGACACTCCGTCCCGCGCCTGGCGTGGAACGACTGCGGTTTATCAATGTCGCCTTCCAGCCGCTGCAGGAGGCAGACGGCAGCATTTCCGGCGTCCTGATGCACGGCGTGGACGTCACCACCGAGGTGGCGTCGGCAAACTCGCTGCGGGACAGCGAAGAGCAGTATCGCTCGCTCGTCGAGCTGTCGCCGGACGGAATCATCATCCATGTGGACGGCGCCATCGTGTTCGCCAACTCGGCGGCTGCGCGCATCCTGCACGCGGCGTCGCCGGCGGATCTCCTCGGCTATGAGACCGAGAAGCTGCCGCACTCCGAGGCCCTGGCGCTCGCGCGTGAGCGGCTGAGCCTCGTGATGGCCGGCGGTTCGGCACCGCAGATCAGCACCAGGTGGCTCACGCTGGACGGTGAGGTCCGGCAGATCGACGTGGCGTCGGTGGAGCTCGACTTCGGCGGCCGGTCGGCGGTGCACACGGTGTTTCGCGACACCACGGAGCACCATGAACTGGAGGAGCAGCTCCGTCAGTCTCAGAAAATGGAAGCGGTCGGGCAGCTCGCGGGTGGCGTGGCGCACGACTTCAACAACCTGCTCACCGTCATCAAGGCGAACGTCGAGTTCCTGCTCGAGGACCTCGACGCGGGCGATCCGCGGCGCGCCGAAGTGATGGACGTGCGCGATGCCGCCGACCGCGCAGCCACGTTGACGCGCCAACTGCTCGCCTTCTCGCGCAAGCAGATTCTCCAGCCGCGCGTGCTGAGCTGCAACGCGGTGGTGACGCGCGTGAAGCCCATGCTGGACCGGCTCATCCGGGAGGACATCGCGTTCCAGATGCGATTGACGGAACACGTTGGCTCGATCGTGGCTGACGTTGGCCAGCTGGAGCAGGTGCTGTTGAACCTCGTGGTCAACGCTCGCGATGCGATGCCCTCGGGTGGGCGGCTGTTGATCGGGACGTCGGAAGTGACGCTCGCGGTGGACGAGCGGATGGAGAACGGATGTGTGGCGATTGCGGGGAAGTACGCGGCCATCTCGGTGAGCGATACCGGGACCGGCATCGCCGAGGCCGTGCGCTCGCGCATCTTCGAGCCCTTCTTCACGACGAAAGCCGTCGGCGAGGGGACGGGGCTCGGCCTCTCGACGGTGTATGGCGTCGTCAACCAGTCAGGTGGCTATCTCCGTGTGGCTTCGGTGACTGGACAGGGTACGACATTCACGGTCTTCCTGCCGGTGGTGGCGGGTCGTCCGGCGCAAACCGGTGAGAGTCCTTCCCTCGCGGCGGTGCCGGGCACGGAGACGATCCTCGTCGTGGAGGACATGGACTCGCTGCGCGAGATCGCCCGTCGTGTGCTGGAGCGCCGCGGCTACACGGTGCTCGCGGCGCGCGATGGCACGTCGGCACTGGCAATGGCCGCGCGACATGACGGGCCGATCGACCTGGTGCTCACGGACGTGGTGATGCCGGAGATGAACGGGGTGCAGCTCGTCGCGCTGCTCAAGGCGGAGCGGCCGGACGTGTCCGTGCTCTACATGTCCGGCTATGCGGACGACGACGGCGCGCGGCGGGGCATCGAGTCGGCTAGCGCGGTGTTCCTGCCCAAGCCGTTCTCACCGGCCCAGCTGCTGCTCTTTATCCGGGTGGCGCTGACTGGTTGATCGATCCGTCGCTCCGCCGGCGCGATGGGAGCGTCAGCGAGAAGCGCGCACCCTGGCCGAGTGTGCTCTCCACGGTGAGGTCACCGTGCATGCCCCGGGCGAGACCACGGCTGATGGCCAAGCCGAGTCCAATGCCGCCTTCGTGCATCGCCGAGCCACCAAGCACCTGCACGAACGGATCAAAGATGACGTCGAGCTTGTCCGTCGGAATGCCGATGCCCGTGTCGCAGACGCGCAGGTGGACCACGTCCTCCCTGGTGTTGCAGTCGATGACGATCTTGCCACCAGCGGGCGTGAACTTGATGGCGTTGGACAAGAGGTTCACGAGGATCTGCTTCACCTTCTCGCGATCGGCTCGCGCCACGATGCTGGGGTCGCAGAGGAGCAGGTCATGTGTCAGGCGCCGCTGCGCGATCAGCGGCTCCACGAGTGCCACGCTTTCCGCCATCAGCTCGTGCGCGCCGACGTCGGCGATGCTGTACACCAGTTGGCCACCGCCGGCGCTCGTCACCTTCAACAAGTCATTGATGAGGCCCAACAGGTAGCGCTGATTGCTGCGAATGCGAGCGAGGTCCACGCGCTGCGCGGCCGTGATGGGGCCGTGAACCTCCAACTCCATGAGCTCCACGTATCCGCTGATGGCATTGAGCGGGGTTCGCAGCTCGTGACTCATCATCCCCAGGAACGCGGACTTCGCGGCGCTCGCCGATTCCGCGCGCACCTTGAGCGCCACCACCTCTGCGTGCGTACGCGCGCGGTCGAGCGCCATGGCGCTCCGCACGGCGAGATCCTGCGCCAGCGCCACGTCTTCGTTTGTGAACGGCGTACCGTGCCCGCCGCCCACGAACGTGACGGCGCCGACGAGGTGGTCACCGATGACCAGCGGTACCGTCAGCATGGGCCCAATTCCGATGGCGCGCAGGATTCGCAGGACCTCGGGATCCTGCGCACTGTGCACCAGTGCCGCATCCACGTCCTCGGCGACCACGGACGTCTCGGGGCTGCGCAGGGTCGCGGGCAACCCGAAGCTGTCGTCTGGATGCGGCAGCCACCGGCCTTCGAGCTCGTCGAGCAGCGCCTGCTTGGTCGGGTCCGGATGGACGATGGCGAGGCGGTGCACGCTATCGTCGTCATTGTGGAGCGTATCGACGAAGCACCAGGCGCCGTCGACCGGGAGCGACATGCGCTCCATGGCGGCGAGGGTCTCCTCCACGTCGAGTGATTGGGACAGGCGGCGGCTCTCGGACTCGAGGAACGCGGAACCGCGCCGCGCCGTCTCGGCAATTTCCGCCGCGTCCTGTTCGCGCAGCGCGCTCAATAGCAGCCGTTCCGCCACCTCGCGCTGGATGGCGATGGAGAGCTCACCGGGCGTCGCGAGGCGCAACTCGATGACGAGCTGCTCCGCGTTGCCATCGTTCCCGATGTCCGGCCAGACCGTGCAGACGAGCGGCAGCGCTCCGTTCTCCGAATGGTCGATGCGCCGGTTCCGTGCGACGGAGCCCGAGAAAAGGGCGCGATCGAGCAGGCCTTGCAACCCGGCCCGGCTTGGCTCCACGAATGCATCGACGAGGCAGCTTCCGAGCGCCAGCACATCGGCGTCGCGCGCGACGAGGCTCCGGAACGGCGCATTCGCGTAGATGAGCGCGTGGTTGGGTCCCGCGGTCACGGCGAACGCCGCTGGCAGGCGCTCCATCATGCGCACCATGGAGCTCGCCATGGATATCCCGTCGTGATTGGCGTTGGTCACTGGCGCCTCCGATCATCGCGGTACGTGGTCACGAAATCCTAACCGCCCGACTGGGCGATCGCGCGATAGAGCCCTTCCTTCTCGTCCGACAGCGACGCGTAGTCAAGCGCTTCCAGCCGCTTGAGAATCCGCGACAGCTCTGCCGAGGCCATGCCGGTGCGCTGCGCGAGCAGCGCGCGCGATGCCTCTCCGAGGCGCACGAGTGTGTCCAGCACCGACGCTTCCCGCCCGGTGAGTCCGGCGAAGCCTTCGCGGGGCTCGCGGTGCACGAGCAGGGGCACGCCCGTGATGATGCCGCGGTAGTTCTTGAGGGGCCCGCCCATGACCGCGCCGTTCGCCGTGATGTCGTATGTCAGGAAATCGTGACTGTGCTCGCTCCCACGCATCTTGTGGATAGCCAGCACCGTCCGCAGCACACCCTCGATCTCGACGAAGCGCTGGACGATGATGTCATCGGTGATGAAGGAGACTTTTTCCGTGGTGAACTGGACGTGGGGATAGGCGCCCACGACCTCGGTGGTCATGAAGATGGTCACGCCGGTGGCGGTGAGTGCGCCGACCAGCCGGTAGAGCGATTCGCGGAAGTCCTCGCGGAACGCCGGTGCCAGCGCCACCTCGAAGCCCGACAGCGAGTCGATCACCACGCGTGTGGCGCCGAGGTGATGCACGGACTCGAGGATCTCCGCCAGCGTCTCGTCCACCGAGAGATCCAGCGGGCGCAGATACATCAGGTCGAGCTTGCCCGCCTCGATCGCTTCCGACATGTCGTGGTTACGCGACTGTGCGCGCAACAGGTACTCCTCGGGGTACTCCTCGAAGACCACGACCACCACGGCTTCACCCTGCCTGAGCCCTTCAGCAGCGAATTGGGTGGCAAAGGTCGTCTTGCCGCTCCCCGCCGGACCCGCGAGCATCACGGCGTCTCCCGATGGAATGCCGCCGCCCATCAACTCGTCGAGGCCCGGCACGCCGGTGGCCAGGCGGCGCGACGTCTCCTGGAGGCGCTGCGACTGTTGTTCCGGAATGCGCGGGAAGATCTGCAGTCCGTCGTCCGTGATGCGAAAGGTATGGAGGCCCGGCATGGGAGCCCGGCCTCGCACCTTGATGACCTGCATCTTTCGCACGACGGAATTGCGGTCGGTGACCTGCGACAGCCAGAACACGCCGTCCGCCACCGTGAATACAGGATCGCGCTGTTCACGCTCGGCGTATTCACCAAGGAGGAAGGATGTGACCTCCCACGTGGTGAGGTGCAGCGCGAGGCGCTGCACGAACTGGTCGATCGACATCGCCCCGGGCGTGATGTGTCCGGCCGCCCGGCTCCCGATGGTGCGGAACGAATCCACGACGACGATCGCCGGCTTGATGCGCTCCACCTCGGCGATCATGCGGTCCAGCACTACCGTAAGGTCTTCGGCGAGCGCCTCTTCGCTCAGGTTCATGTAGTGCACCGCCGTGCCCACGAGCGAAGGATCGAAGAAACTGAACTCCTGCTGGTAGCGCAGCATCTTGAGCGTGGGCTCGCCCAGCACGGTGAAGTACAGCGCGGGCCGTTCGACCGTCGCATTGGCGAACACGATCTGCTGTGCCAGCGTCGTCTTGCCGCTGCCGGGCTGTCCGGCGACGAGGTTGAAGGAATACTCCGGCAATCCGCCGTCGATGATGCTATCGAGCCCGGGCACGCCCGTCGGAACGCCCTTGATCTTGCTCTCCCTGGCGGCGGTGCGCTGCCCCGCGGGAAGCGTTCTCTTCGTCATTTCTCATCCTCGTCATCCTGCGTTGTCGTAGCCGTGTTCCGCTCCACGAGTCGCGCCACCACGTCCACCCCAATGAGCCGCCCGAGCAGCGTCATCATCGTCTCGAGCGTCGCCTCGAGGCCTGCAGCAACTGCGACTGCGCCGTGCTTCTCCACCATCTCCGCTGTGCCGAGCAACATGTCCGGCGACCGCTCCCCGACGCGGACTTCCGACAGAAGCGGATGCCGGGCCTCGGCCTGCTTGAGCGCGCGCATGAGCAACGCCTTGAAGCCCAGTGTTCCGAGGCTCGTCGAGAGCTCCGCGGAGGCATGCTCGCACGCCGCGTGAGCGACGAGTGCCGCGCGATCCGTTGCGTCGGCTGGCACTGCAGCGCGGGCGATGAGCCGTTGCGTCAACTCCCGTGCGCCGAGCGCCTCGGTGGACATCGACTCAGAGGTTGTTCAAGTGGAATACCATCTCGGAGCGCGCGCAAAGAGTTTACGGCGCCGAAAGCATGTGGCGCGAATGGATGGTACCAGCGCGTCGTGCGCAGGCTTTCAGGCCTCTAACCAGAGCCTATCGCGGGCGGCGTCAAAGGGCAAGTCGCGTGCTACCGCACGTATCATGTCGGCACGGCGGAGGCCGAGGCATCCGCCGGACGCCACGGCGCATCCGAGGCACCTGCGAGGCTAAAGCAGAACGTGGTGCCCACATTCGGCGTGCTGTCCACGCTGATCGAACCACCGTGGCTCTCGACGATGCCTTTCACAATGAAGAGGCCAAGCCCCGCGCCGCCGCGCGACGCTTTCGTCGCCTTCCAGAAGCGATCGAACAGGCGCGGCACGTCGTCTGACGCGATGCCGGCGCCCGAATCCGTGACGACGAACTCGACCCGTTGGCCGTTGCGCTTTCCCCTGACGCGAACGAGACCACCCTTGGGCGTAAACTTGATGGCATTGCCCACGAGATTGGAAAACACCTGTGCAATGCGTCCGCGGTCGGCCGGCACCTCGGCATCGGCACCTTCCCACACGGATTCGAAGCGCAACCCCTTGGCCGCCACGAGCGGCTCGAGCTCGAGCACCGCGTCGGTGAGGAGCCCTGTCGCACTGGTGAACGACGCGTCTACGGACAGCGTCCCGGACTCGATGCGCGAGACGTCGAGCAGGTCCTCGATGAGCGCATTGCCGCGCGCCGTCGCGCGGCGGATCAGCTGGAGCTGTGGGATGATCGGCGGCGGCGTCGCGCCCGGCGTCTCGAGCACATCGAGCAGGAAGCTCGTGCTCATGTGGATCGTGTTGAGCGGGTTCCGCAGGTCATGCGACACGATGGCCAGCACGTCGTCACGCGCCTTCGTTGCCCGCTGCGCCTCACCGTACAACAGCGCGTTGTCCACCGCCAGCGCAGCGCGGCGCGCGAGATCTTCCACGAGCAACAACGACTCGGGCGACCCGATGCGCGCGGCGTCGCCACCCAGCAAGTGCAGGACGCCGAGTACCCGCTTGCGCGCGACAAGCGGCACCGCGAGCAGCGTGAACGGCGCACGGCGCAGTACCTGCTCCACCAGCATCGGATCGCGAGCGATGTCCGTGAGCTCGTCGGCATCGGCTTCCGGCACCAGCTGCAGCTCGCCTGTGGTCACGGCGCGCTGCGCGATGGCCGAGAGTGGCGTGCTCTCGATCGCGCCGACCACGCCCTCCACTGCGGTGGACGCGCCAAAGCCATGCGCGAGCTCCACCCGCTGCGCGTGGTTGCCGGGAATGAGCAGGTCGGCGGCACACATGTCCGCGATGCTCGGCACCACGAGGCGCGCGAGGTCGCGCAGCACGGTGTGCACATCGAGCGAGGACGAGAGCAGCTCGGTCGCCTCCGTGAGGAAGCGCGCGCGCCGCTCGGCGTCGCGCACGGCTTCGCTGGTGCGCACGAGATCCGAATAGCTCGACACGAGCAGCTCGAGAATGTCTTCCTTTGTGGCGCTGATGGTGAACGCCGTGCCGAGCAGATCCACGGTGAACGGCTTGGACTGCATGCGCGGCTCGTTCGCGCGCGCCAGCACCGTGCGCACACGCGCCAGCAGGCTCGCGGGCTCGTACGGCTTGGTGACATAGTGATGCGCCCCCGACTCCAGCCCGCGCACGATGGCCAGCGGATCGCTGAGGCTGGTGAGCAGCACGACCGGAAGCTCGCCCAACTTGGGGAGCCCGCGAATGTGACTCGTGAGCTCGTAGCCATCCATGCCGGGCATGAGCACGTCGCTGAGCACGAGATCCACCGTCTCCTCGTCCAGAATCTCCAGCGCGCGGGCGGCGCGGCGTGCGATGACCGTCTCGTAGCCATCCTTCTCGAGCAGGTCGGCCAGGGCGGCCGCCTGCGTGGCGCTGTCCTCGACCACCAGGATGCGCGGCTTCCGCTGCTCCGGGCCAGTCATGTCGTGAGCTCCGTGAGGCGCTTGGCGATGCCGCTGAGGCTCAGCACCCAATCGACCACGCCCGCGCGCGCGGCTTCGCGCGGCATGCCATAGATGACCGACGTTGCCTCGTCCTGCGCGATGACGCGGCCACCGACCGCCTTCACTGCGCGGAGCCCGGCGATGCCGTCGTCGCCCATACCGGTGAGGATCACCGACAACGCATTCGCGCCGAGACACCCGGCCACCGACCTGAACAGATAGGACGCGGACGGCCGGAAGGCGCCGTCAACCACACTGTCGAGCACGATGCGAAGGTCGCCCGCGGTATCCAACCGGCAGCCGATGTGCCTGTCGTCTGGCGCGAGGTAGACGAACCCACCGAGCGCCGGCTCGCCGAGCTCGGCAAGCTTCACGACGAGCTGGGTGTCGCTGCCCAGCCAGTGCGCCAAGCCGCTCGTGAATCCCCGCGCGATGTGCTGCACGACGAGAATCGGGACGGGAAACGACCGCGGAAGGTCGGCGAGAATTGCCTGGATGGCGGCGGGTCCACCAGTGGACGCGGCGATGGCGACGAGGCGGATGCCGCCACGCGCGGTCGTCGTGCGGCTCGCCGGTGGCGTGTACGCCGGCCGCGGTGCCGGCGTGTTGAGGGGCCCGATGCCCACGCTGCCGTGGCGCCGCACCACCTTCACCGCGGACATCGCGCGCGCCATGCTCACGATCTGGCGGCGGTCGCTCGCGAAGCCCGGCGACTGGGGTCCTTCCGGCTTGGGCAGCACCATCAGCGCGCCGGCGCGCGTGGCGTCCAGCGAGAGCTCCACATCATCGGTGCGCGCGGTGCTCGACACGATGATGATGGGCCGGGGCGAGCGGACCATGATCTGCTTCGTGGCTTCGAGCCCATCCATGACCGGCATCTGCACGTCCATGGTCACGAGGTCGGGCAGGAGTCGTTCCGCCATTTCGACCGCCTGCTGCCCGTTCACTGCCTCGCCCACGACGTCGAAGTCCGGCTCGCTGGTGAACATCGCGACGAGCAGTGCGCGCGCGGTGGCGGAGTCGTCGGCGACGAGCACGCGGATCGCCTTCACGATCCGCGACCGATGAGCATGCGCACCGTTTCCAGCAGTGTGTCCTGGTCGAAGCTGGACTTGGTGATGTACGCGTCAGCGCCGGCCTCGAGTCCACGCGCGCGATGCGCCGGCTCATCCAGCGAGGTGACGAGAATGACAGGCAGCGTCGCCGTGCGCTCGTTGGCGCGGATGCGCGCGCACAATCCGAATCCATCGAGGACCGGCATCTCGACGTCGCTCACCACGAGGGCGAACTCGTGGCGCTCGATGATGCGCCACGCCTCCGCGCCATCCACCGCCGTTGTGACGTCGTACCCAGCCGCGGAGAGGACACTCTGCTCCAGCGTGCGCGACGTGATGGAATCGTCCACGACGAGAATGCGCGAGGGTGCGCGCGGCTCGTCGCCCGCGCCGCCGAACATCGCGTGGGACGTCGCGCTCCCGTCACTCTGGTCGATGAGCGCAGGCACGCTGAGCACCAGCGCCACGACTCCGGTGCCGAGCAGCGCAGTACCCACCGTGGCGCTCGTCGCCGCATGGCCCGCGTGCTCGAGCGGGCGCAACACCAGCTCGCGCTCATCCACGAGGTCGTCCACGACGACGGCGAGTCGCCGCCCGCCACTCTCCAGCACCAACAGTTGCAGCATGGCCGGCGTTGGTGCGTCCTCGAATGGCGGCCCGAGCAGCGCGGCGAGCGTCGTCACCGGCGTGGGACGCTCGTGCGACACGAGCACGGTGCGCCCGTCCACACGCGCGAGCTTCCGCGGATCCGCGCGCGCCACGCGCACGACGAACGCGCTCGGCACGCCGAGCGTGACGCCTCCGACCTCCACGAGCACGACGCTCATGGTGGCGATGCTCAACGGCACGTCGATGGTGACGCGTGTGCCCTGGTTGGGCAATGAGCTGATGGCCACCGTGCCGCCCATTCGCTCCACGGCGGCGCGCACGATGCCCATGCCCACGCCGCGGCCCGAGAGCGTGGTCGCTGTGTCGCGCGTGGTGAATCCGTCGTCGAAGATCGCGCGCATCAGCACGTGCGGGTCGCTGGGCGCGGCGCGTCCGCGGCGTTCGATGCCACGACGCACCGCCATGAGGTCGAGACCGCGTCCGTCGTCTGCGACCACGACCTGCAGCCGATCGCCGCGCAGCGAGCCCTCGATCCGCACCTCACCCTCGGCGTCCTTGCTCGCGGCGATGCGCTGCGTCGCGAGCTCCAGTCCGTGGTCGACTGCGTTGCGCACGAGATGCAGCAACGGCTCGCGCAGCGCCTCGAGCACCACGCGGTCGGCCTCGATCTCGCCGCCAGTGACGACGACGCGCACCTGCTTACCGACTTCCTTCGCGACGTCGCGCGCAATGCGCGGCAGCGCTTCCGTGAGCTCCGCGAGCGGTCGCTGCCGGAGGTGGCGCGCCGATGCACCAAGCCGTCCCGAGACGCCGGTCACGGCGCGCGCGTCCTCTCCCGCGTGGCGCAGCAAGCGGGTGAGGTCGCGATCCAGCGCGTCGTCACCGCCGTGACCGCGACGCTCGGCGCGGCGGCGCGCGCGAATGGCGGCGAGCTCGTCGGCGCGCTCGCTGAGCACGGACGCAAGACCCGCAAGCTCGGCTGCCGCGCCAGCGATGGCGTCCACCTGTTGCAGGCTCACGCGGACGTGGCTGGCCGCAACGGGAGACGATTCCCTCGGTGCACTGGGGGCGAACACGACGAGCCGGTCCCTTCCATCCGTCGGGGTGTCGGCAACGAAGAGGTCGCCCTCATCCTTGGGCATTTCAACAAGAAGCACGTCCCTCTCTTCCAACGGGACGACGGGAACAAGCAGGTCCCTCTCTTCGCTCGGGACGACAAAAGCGTCGTTCGGGACGACAGGGTTGCGCACCAGCGGAGCGGCGCTGCCTCGGCCGCGCGCATGACTGAGCGCGGTCGCGAGCGTCGCGTCTGGCGCGGGCTCGCCTGCACGAAGCTTGTCACGCGTTTCGCCCAGCGCGTCGGCCGACTCGAAGAGCATCGCGATCTGTGCCGCGCCGAGCGGTGCGCCACCGTCGCGGACGCGCGCCAACTCGCCCTCCAACGCGTGGCAGAGCTGCTCCACCATCGGCAGTCCCGCCGCGCGCGACGCACCCTTGAGCGTGTGCATCACGCGGAACACCGCACGCAGGCGCTCCGCGTCGCCCGGTGTGCGCTCGAGCGCGAGGAGATCGTCGTTCAACTGCTGGACCTGCTCGTCGAGCTCGTCGATGAAAATGGCGAGCAGCCGAACGGCCAGCGCGTCATCCGTCATCGCGTACCGACCAGGCCGACGAGCTGCGTCCCGAGCTCGGTGAGGTTCTGCGCTGCCGTCTCCGACTGCCGCGTGGCCGTGAGGCTCTGCTGCGTGGCGTCGTGGATGTTGGCGATCGCCTGGCGAATCTGATCCATGCCGAGCGCCTGCTGGCCGGCCGACGCGACGATCTGTGCGGCGGCCTGCGCCGCTTCCTCCACCACGGTGGCGAGCTGCGTAATCACGTCGCCCGCCTGGTTGACCTGGCGCACCGCGGCGGCGGTCTGCTTGGTGCCCTGCTCGGTGGCCATGACCGCCGCGCTGGTGGAGCGCTGGATCTCCCCGAGCAGGCGCTTCACCTGGACGGTAGACTCCTTGGCTTCGCCGGCGAGCGTCTTGATCTCCGCGGCGACGAGCGCGAAGCCACGTCCGTGCTCGCCCGCGCGCGTGCTCTCCACCGCCGCGTTGAGCGCGAGCAGCTTCGTCTGTTCGGCGATGTCGCTCACCGAGGTCGTGATCTCGCCGATGGCCTGCGCCTGCTCCGCGAGCGCGACGATCGCCGTCGCCATCGTCTCCACCTGCGTCTGCACGAGCTTCATGGCGCCCACGGCGTCATCCACCGCCTTCTGCCCCGCTCGTCCGCCGTCCGCGGCGCGCTGCGCCGCGTCAGCGACGGCGCGTGCACGCTGCGCGGACTGCGTGGCCGTCTGCGCCACCTCGTCCACTGTCGCGACGGTCTCCGTGACGGCGGCCATCGATTCGTTGGTCCCCGCAGCTTGCTCCGTGGTGGCAGACAGGATCTCCGCGCTGCTCGACGCGATCACGTTCGCCGTGTCCTGGAGTGGCCGCGTGATGGACCGGCTCAGCAGGTACGCGGCGACCGCGCCCAGGATGATCGCCAGCAGCGCCGAGATCACCAGCGTGCCGCGCGCGTTCTCGGCGGTGAGCTGCCCCGCGGTGGCCACCGAATCCGCGTGGCGGCGTCCCTCCTGGATGCTCACCCGGAACAACGCGTCGAGCGTGTCTCGCAGCGGCTCTATGCGTGTGGCACGGATGCGCAGCGCGCCAGCTTCATCGCCGGCCTTGCTCATCGCGGACGCGGATTGATTGGCCTCGACCCACTGGTTGAGCATGACGCTGGTCTGTGCCCAGCGGTCGCGCTGCGTCGCGGTGGCAACAGTGTCGCGCAGCTCGGTGATCAGCGTCCTGGTGACGGCAACGAGGCTATCGCGCCGGCGTTCGTACTTCGCGTCCCCCGTGAGCAGGAGCCGCAGATGCTCGATGTTCGCGCCGCGCACCTCCGATTCGGCGAGCAGCGCCGGCACCACCGTGGTGCGGCGCACCAGCAGTGCACTCTCGTAGCTCGCGGTGGTCCTGCCAAGCGCGCTGGCGCCCACCATGGCGACGATGACGAGGAGCACAAGCTCGATGGCGAGTGCCAGCGCGATGCGCCGGCCGACTGTTGCCTTCATCTGAACCTCATCCGGGAGAATGCGACGTCACGACTCGGGCCGAGTCGCGTCCATCAAGCCGTTCGCGTCGAGCACCAGCACGGCGTCGTCCGTCATGCCCATCATCATCGCCCGCCGCGCGCCGGACGGAGCGGGCGTGAGTGCGGAGCGCCGCACGGCGCGTGTTTCCTCGACACTGTCGGCAAGCAGGCCAATAGCAGCGCGCCGCGCATCGCCAAGCACGATGAGCCGGCGCTGTGCATCGCTGCTGGCGGCGCCCAACGTCAGCACTGTCAGCGGGCGTCCGCGCCACGCCGTCACGCCAAACACTGGTGCGACGGCGCGTGGCAGAGGAGTGACCACGCCCGCGTGAATGATGGCGACGATGGACGCGAGTGGCATCGCCAACCGCTCGTCGCGGATCGCGAACACCAGCACGTCGAGCAGGTCCGCCGCGGCGCTCTCGTCGGCGTGTTCGCGAGGGCGGGCAAGGATGCGGGCGCGCGCGTCGAGAATGGCGCGGCTGACAATCGCGTCGTCGCGAGTGGCGAGGCCGGCCTCGTACTCCGACAGGCGGGCGAGGCGCGCGGCCAATGTGTCTACGCGACCGGTCGCGGCGTGCGTCACGTGCGCGTCCCGCTCGCGAGTCCGCGCAGCCGCAGGTCCGCGATCTGGTGCAGACGAGAGGCGGGTACGCCGTCCGCGCCCGCGACGGGAGCATCCGCATCGGCGCCCGCGAGGAGCTCGAGCGCGTTACTGAAGCCGCGTCGCGCGCCGTGGAGGTCTCCGGTGCGCGTGAGCACGTCGCCGACGAGCAGGTGCGACATGACGAACCGGCTGTCGAGATAGATGGAGCGTCGTGCCGCGACGGCGGCGGCAGCGTGCCAGCCCGACTCCGCGAGCAGCATGGCGTGCAGGTAGTGCAGCTCGGCGGAAAGGGCATGCGTCTCGAGTGCGCTCGCGCACAACGCGCCGGCATCGTCGAGACGGCCCTGGTTGCCCACGGCGCGGATGTGCAGGATTGCGACGGGAAGCGTGTCCGTTGAGAGATCCGCTGCGGCCATCGCGGCAATGGCGAGACCTTCCGCGGTCGTGTAATCCGCGCGCTGGTACGCCGCATGAATGTCTGCGTACGCCGGCGGGGCGAGCGTCGTGTCGACGACTGGCGCCATTGCGGCGCTCTCGCGGACCGGCACCGCCATGGGACGCGTCGACTCGCCTGCGCTGATCTGTCTTGACGCGGCGCTCCAGCTGGCGTCGTTCCACGCCGGACGCGCCGGCGCGATGGACGTTGCCACCTCGGTGTCCATGCGCAGCAGTGGCGGCGTGCTCGCGCTCGGCCGGCGATACGCCATGCCGGCAGGCGTCATCACCGCCTCGCACGCCACGAGTTGCGCGAGCGGCGGGTCCGACGCGCCGAGCACCAGCCACCCGTCGATGTCGAGCGACGCCAGGAGCCGTTCGGCGATCCGCGCGACGGTGTCGAGGTCGAAGTAGATCATGACGTTGCGGCAGAGCACGAGATCGTAGCCCGGCCCGCCGGTGCCGTAGTCGTCGTGCACCAGGTTGAGCGCGCGAAACTCGACGTCGGCGCGCACGGAGGGGGCGAGCTCGAAGTAACTGCTGACGGGCCGGAACCAGGCGCGCACACGTTCGTCCGAGACGCCGCGAAGCGCCCACCGCGTGTAGCGCCCGCGCTTCGCCGCGGCGAGGCGCGGCAGCGCGATGTCGGTGCCCACAATCTGCGCCGGATGCGGCCAGCGGAGCTCTCGCAGCAGGAGGGCGATGGTATGCGGCTCTTCGCCCGACGCGCACCCCGCGCTCCACACGCGCAGCGGACGGTGTGCACCGTGGGTGTCGATGCGCGCGGGAACGATCTCGCTGCCGAGGATGCCGAGCTGTGCCTCGTCGCGGAAGAAATAGCTCTCGCCGACGGTGAGCTCGGCAAGGATTGCGTCGCGCATCGGTCCGGGCTGCTCCGCAGCCCTCAGGAGCTGCGCAGGATCGCTGATGCGGAGGGCCGACATCGCGCGACGCATCCCCGCCTCGGCGCTTGGCTGACGGTTGAGCGGAAAGACGAGCCCCGCGAGGAGGTGCGCCAGCTCCGCGAGGCGCGCGAACGACGGGTCGGTGAAGCCCGAGGCGCGCATGGCACGCGGCGCCCTCCTCTCCGCCGCCATCACGCGCCCACCGTTTCCGCGGCGTCCAGCGCCTCACGCTCCGCCTGGGTGAGGAAGGCGTCGGCGTCGTAGATGACAAGCGCGCCATCGCTCAGCGCGCTGATGCCCTCGAGGCGCCGGAGCACCGGCGAGAGCGATGCCGGCGGCGTCAGGCTGTCCGCCGCGACGTCCAGGAGATCCTCCACGTCGTCGACGCGCACCGCGATGAGGCGGTCTGCCACTTCGATGACGATGAGAAACTGCTCCGGGGCGAGCGCGACCGCGTGCATGGACAGGCGGCGCCGCACGTCCACGACGGGTACGATCCGCCCGTGGACATTGATGACGCCCTCGATGATGTCGGGCGCGCCAGCGAGCGGCGTGATGGCGACCGCGCGCGCGATTTCGTGGACGGCGGATGCGGCGAAGCCGATCCGGGCGTCACCGAGCCGCGCCAGCAGGAATTGTGTGGAGGTAGCCGAGGGAAGCATTCCGCCGCCACAAGTGCATTTCCAGGGCCGAGTGCTCAGCTCGGCCGATTTTTCCGGCCGGCTAGGGAGCGGGTCGCTTGCCACTGAAGGCAACGCGCGGCGCCAGCCCCTCCAGCGTTGCCTTGCCGATGCCTTTGACCCGTCCGAGTGCTTCGAGCGAGCCGTACGGCCCAAGCGAATCTCGGCGCGCTACGATCCGTTTTGCCAGCGCCGGTCCGATGCGCGGCAGCCCCTCGATTTCCGCGGCGCTCGCGACGTCGACGTCCACGATGCCACCCCGGCTGGCGGCACCCGACGCTGGACGAGGACCCTCCGGCCCGACGTCGATGCGCGGGACTGGTGGGGGAAAGCCCATTCGCTGGCTGGGCGAGCCGTAGGGCGTGCTGTCGTACGGACGGTCCGGCCGTGCGAACGACGGCGGGACGGTGGCGACGCCACCTACGACCGTTGGCTCGGTGGCGCGCTTCTTTGGCTTGGAGACCTTCGTGCGCTTGGCGTCTGCGCGGCGAATGGCCGCGCTGTCCGCGGCGAAGGCCTGGCGGGCGAGTGCCTGCTGCTCGCTGGTGTTGGGCGGGGCGGCGGCGCCCGCGCGCACCACGCGCACGGCACCGCCCAGCAGGATCACGATGGCGACGAAGGCGAGCGCCTTCTGTTCGGATGGAGTGGGCATGCGAGGCAAGATGGTCGTGTCTCGCGCGCGAGCGTCACCGAAATACCGCGTGGTGTATCAAAAACGGCTCTTCGCGAAATCCGGGGAATGCGCGCCGGCAGCACACTCGGCGGCGAACGGTGAAATGCAGGGAACCCAGACGACGAACGCTGAAGGCGCTGACACAACGCACGCTGAAAGCGCTGCAACTGCATGGGGCGCGGATTGCGCGTTCACGAACGCGCGACGCAAAACGCAGGTACAGCGCCGTCTGCGTGCGTCGTGTC
>JANOIJ010000066.1:0-38866 GCA_031407575.1 Gemmatimonadaceae bacterium
ACTGACCAATTATTTAAAATGCTTTCATCATTTCATTTTTTTCCTTAATTTTTCAAGATCACCATTAACGACTTCCGTAAACCAGCCTATATTAAAATAGAAACTGCACTTTCTACAACTCTTTATATCCGAAAAATTAGATTGGAAAAGGCTAGGATATTACTCCAAACCTCTAATCTGCGAATATCAGAAATTGCCGATGCTGTGGGGATTGGCAACTCAACCAATTTTAGCAAATACTTTTTTGAAGAATTTAAAATTAGTCCTAGCGATTTCAAAAAAAATCAATCCTTAAAAGCAACCAAAGAAATACCTATCCCTCCCAGCCAATTTTCTATCGCTGTTTTGCCTTTTATAAATTTGAGCAATGACATGGACCAGGAGTATTTTAGCGATGGAATAACGGAAGAAATTATCAATGTATTGGCACAGGCACCCATGCTCAAAGTAGCAGGAAGAACCTCCAGTTTTAGTTTTAAAAACAAAAATTCAGACTTACGACACATAGGTTCAATGCTAAATGTTGATCATATTTTGGAAGGCAGCGTTAGAAAATCAGGAAATACTTTACGCATCACCGCTCAGCTGATAAAAGTATCAGATGGATTTCATCTTTGGTCCGAAAAATACGATACAGAAATGGATGATATTTTCGAAATACAAGATAAGATTTCTATACAAATTTTGGAAAAAATTAAAATCAAACTTTCGCATCGTCTTGCCACGATCGATCTCCTCTCGAATGCGTTCGAAGATCAGCACGTTCGAGTCGACGGCCATACCGATCGAGAGTACGAGACCGGCCAGCCCAGGAAGCGTCAGGACGGCATCGAGGCTGGCGAGTAGCCCCATCGTATACAACACGTACATGACGAGACCGAGGATCGCGAGGAAGCCGGAGAACCGGTAGTAGCCGACCATGATCGCGAGGATCAGCAGCAGCGCCACCACACCGGCGGTGATTCCCTGCCGGATCGAGTCCTGGCCGAGACTGGGCCCGATGCTGCGCACCTCGGCGACCTTGAGCGGAACCGGTAGCGCGCCGGCCTTGAGCACGAGCGAGAGATCCTGGGCCACCTGGAGGTCGCGTCCCTGCCCCATGGTGATCTGGCCGCGGGTGCCGATGGCACTGTTGATGACCGGCGGAGCTCCCATGACGACGTTGTCCAGCACGATGGCCATGTAGTCCTTCACGTGCTTGCCCGTTTCGCGCTGGAACCTGCGGCCGCCTTCGTTGTTCAGCTGGAACTCGACGACCGTACCATCCATCGTCGACGTATTCGGCTTCGCGTCCGTGAGGTACTCGCCCGTCATGATGGGGCGCGCATCGAGCATATACAGAAAGCGATAGGTCTTGTTCTGGATGATCGTGGAATCGTTGCCGAAGCGCACAACCTTGCCCGGCGGCATCACCGCCAGCACTTCCGGCTGCTCGAGGAACCTCTTGAGCTTGTCGCCCTCGGCCTTGTCAAAGATGAACTGACCGGGCTGGTTCCCGGCGAGGATCATCTTGGAGATCACGCCGCCGGTGATGCCGGGAATGGCCGCGCTGTCCGACTTTGCCGAATCGGCGCCGGCCACGGTGTTCGTGGAATCGCGCTTCGACGTGTCGGTTTCGGCGGTCAGCAGCCCGCCGAGCCCGATACTCTTTGCCGTGTCGCCGGTCGTTGAAGTCGTCCCGCCAAGGCCCTGCTGCTTGGCGATCGCATCGAGACGCGGAAGGACTTTCTCGAAGGCCTGCGTCTTGTCGGTGATCTGGAACTGCAAGAAGGCCTGCCCCTGCACCATGCTGATGGCACGCTCGCGATCGTCGATGCCAGGAATGTCGACGATGATGCGATCGTTGCCCGCTTTCTGGATGACCGTCTCGGAGACGCCCATGCCCTCGATGCGCGTGCGCACGACCTTGAGAGCGCGGTCGATCGCTTCCTCCTTGTTCGCAATGACACCCTTCGACTCGTCAACCTCGAGCGCGAGGTGCATGCCACCCGACAGGTCGAGCCCGTAACGCAGCGGCACGCGCCGCACCATCGTATCGAAGAACGTTCCGTCGGGCCGGCGATCACGCTTCTCCACATCGCGCGGAAACAGCGCGTAGACCGAGAGGAGGACGAGTCCGCCAATGAGGAACAGGCGGTACTTCAGGTTGGACATGCGACTACGGGGTGGAGGGAGGAAAGTGCATGGAACCTTTCAAGTTACCCGGCTCGCCGACGTGGGTCAACGCGCGTCGTGCCGCGTTTTCATCCTCGGCCAGCTGGGCCGTCAATGCGGTTGGCCCGTCGAAGCGCATGGTGTCGCGCAGGCGCGCCACGAAGGACACTTGCACGGTGCAGCCATAAAAGTCGCCGGAACCGTCGAACAAGTGCGCTTCGATAGTACGCCGCTCGTCACCAAAAGTTGGCCGCCCGCCGAGATTCATCATCCCGCCGAATCGGCCCCGGGGTGTCTCAACCATGACCGCGTAGACACCGTCCGGCGGCAAGAGCTTTCGCGGGGAGTCGGGCTCGACGTTGAGGGTGGGAAAGCCGAGCGCGCGGCCGCGCGCCTCGCCCGCGACGACAGTGCCCGTCACTGAATACCGCCGGCCAAGGCCCGCCTCTGCTGTCGCGAGATCGCCCGCTGCCACCGCCTGACGGATGCGCGTGCTGCTCACCGCCACGCCATCCGTCGTTTCTACCGGCGCCACGACGTCCACGGCAAACCCCTCTTCGGCGCCGAGCATTCGGAGCGTCTCGACGTCGCCGGCGCGTCCGCGACCGAAGCCATGGTCGTGACCGATCAGCAGTTCCGCCATCTGGAAGCGATCGCGCAACAGCAGGTCCACGAACTGGCGCGCGGAGTGGTCGGCAAGCGAACGCGTGAAGGGAACCACGACGACGTAGTCGATCCCGGTCGTCGCGATTGCCGCAAGCTTTTCGCGGTGCGTGGTGAGGAGCAGCGGCGCCTTGGCCGGATGCAGGAGTTCGAGCGGATGCGGCGCAAACGTCAGCAGCAGGCTCGCGCGCCCTGTTACCTGGCCGCGCGCTGCAAGGCGGGCAAGGACGTCGAGATGTCCACGGTGCACACCGTCGAAGGTCCCGACCGTCACCACCGTTTCGCGCCTCATCCGACCTTGCGCATCACGACGCGTGGCTGCCAGCGGCCGGCGTCCGCTTCCGCGAAAGCCACGAGTGCGCCACTGCGTTCATCGATCAGCGCCGCAGCGCGTCCCTCCACCAACCGCTCCACGGCCATGCCGCGCAGCACGCGCTCGGCATCATCAGCGCCGAGCGACACGTGTGGGATGGTCGGCAGCGCGTCGAGCGCGGGCCGGAGCGCGGCCTGACCGGCACGCACGGTCTCGAGCGACGCGGCGTCCGCGACGGCAAAGGGTCCGCTCCGCACTCGGCGGAGTTCCGCGAGATGCGCGGCGCTTCCGGTGAGGCGCCCGAGGTCGCGCGCAAGGGCGCGGATGTACGTGCCCCCGCCGCACGCGATGGTCGCCCGCACTCGCGCGCCCTCGCGCACGACGTCGCGCCAGCCGAACACGTGCACGTGGGCGGGCACGAGCACGAGCGTCTCACCGGAGCGCGCCGCCTCGTATGAACGGCGTCCACCGACGCGCTTCGCGGAGTACGCGGGCGGCATCTGCTCCAACGAGCCCGTGAGCTGACCGATCGCCTCAGCGATGGCTGCGTCGGTCGGCGGTTCGGCTTCGCGCACGACGGTGCCAAGGAGGTCGTCGGTATCCGTCTCGGTACCCAGCATGATGACGGCCTCGTACTCCTTGGGCACCCCATCCAGATGGGGAAGCAGGCGAGTCGCGCGGCCGAGCAGCAGCACGAGCAGTCCAGTGGCAAAGGGATCGAGCGTGCCCGCGTGACCGATGCGCGATTCGCCGAACGCACGGCGTGCCGCGAGCACCACGTCGTGCGACGTCACCCCCGCCGGCTTGTCGACGAGGAGCATTCCGTCAGTCGCCGCGTCCCTCATCGCCCGACGGAGGTAAGGCGGGTGTGGTCGGCTGACCGGGAGGTACGTCCTCGGGCGGCAGATCCTTGCGCACCTGCGCCAGCAGCTGCTCGATGTGCGCGGCGTGTGCGATGCTCGTGTCGTTCTTGAACTCGAACTCCGGCGCAACCCGCAACCGAAGGGCACGTCCGACGCGGCCGCGCAGGTGTCCGGCCACGGCGTCCAGTCCCTCGAACGTGGCGGAGCGCTGTGAATCGGAGCCGAGCACGCTGACGAACACCTTGGCGTGACGGAGGTCGCGCGAGACTTCAACCGCCGTGACCGTCACGAGCCCGAGAATGCGCGGGTCCTTGACGTCGTTGGCGAGAAAGGTGGCGATCTCCTCGCGCATCGCGGCAGCGACACGATCGGAGCGATGATGGTCTGGTGGCACGAAATGAAACCCAGTGCGGGAAGCGGGCGCGGAGGGCGCCGGTCACGCGGGACCGGTCACCCCCCAGGCGCAACGAACCGACGTCAGCTCTGTGGAGCCGATTCGAGCGTGCGCGCGATCTCCTCAGTGCGGTAGTTCTCGATACGATCACCGACCTTGAGGTCGTTGAAGTTATCGATGCCAATACCGCACTCGAATCCTTCGCGAACTTCCTTCACGTCATCCTTGAAGCGACGCAGCGAGTGAATGGTGCCCTCGAAGACTTCGACGCTATCGCGGATGATGCGAACGCGCGCGTCGCGACGAATGACGCCACTGCGCACGGCGCAGCCCGCAATGAGCCCGATCTTGGGCACCTTGAAGGTCTCGAGCACCTCCGCCTCGCCCAGCACGACCTCGCGCTGCTCGGGACGCTGCATGCCCTCGAGCGCGGCGCGCACATCCGCGACCGCCTCGTAAATGATGCGATAGAGCTTGATGTCGACGTTTTCGCGCTCGGCCGTGGCGCGCGCGTTGTTGTCCGGGCGCACGTGGAAGCCGATGATGATGGCGCCCGACGCGCGTGCGAGCAGGATGTCGCTCTCCGTGATGGCACCGACACCGCGGTGCACCACCTCGACCTTCACCTCGCTCGTGCCCAACTGGCTCAGCGCGTCGGCGAGTGCTTCCGCCGGACCGCCCTGATCCGCCTTGATGACGATGCGCAGCGAGCGCACCTCGCCCGTGGTGGACTGCGCCATGAAGTCCTCGAGCGTGACGCCACCGCGCGTCGTCCGGCGGCTCTTGGCCTCGCGATCGAGGCGCTCGCGGCGCTGGGCCACTTCGCGCGCCGACGTGGCGTCTTCCACGACGAGCAGCTGGTCGCCGGCCATTGGAACACCGGCCATGCCCAGCACTTGCACGGGGATGGCGGGACCCGCCGACTTCACGATCTTTCCGCGCTCGTCGAGGAGCGCACGCACGCGGCCGGAGAACATGCCGACGATGAAGTCGTCGCCCACCTTGAGCGTGCCGCTCTGGACCAGCACCGTAGCCACTGGTCCCTTGCCCGCATCGAGTTGTGCCTCGACCACGGTGCCCGTGGCGCGCTTGTTCGGATTGGCCTTGAGCTCCAACAAGTCGGCCTGCAGCAGGATCTGCTCGAGCAGCTGGTCGATGCCCGTCCCCTTCTTGGCCGAGATCTCTGTGCTGAGCGTGGTGCCGCCGAACTCCTCGAGCACGACACCGTGCTGGAGGAGGTCCTGCTTCACCTTCATCACGTTGGCCTGCGGCAGGTCCACCTTGTTGATGGCGACGATCATCGGCACGCCGGCGTTCTTGGCGTGTGAGATGGCTTCGATGGTCTGCGGCATGACGGCATCATCGGCCGCTACGACGAGGATAACCTCGTCGGTGACCTGGGCGCCGCGCGCACGCATGGCGGTGAACGCCTCGTGGCCCGGCGTGTCGAGGAACGTGATCATCCGTCCGCCGGCGAGCTCGACATGGTACGCACCGATGTGCTGCGTGATACCACCAGCTTCGCCCGCGACGACATTCGCCTTGCGGATGTAGTCGAGCAACGACGTCTTGCCATGATCGACATGGCCCATGATCGTGACGATGGGCGGCCGCGAAACAAGCTCCTCGGGCAGATCAGCGACGGCCGTGCCGATTTCCTCGGCCTGATACTCGTCCTCGCGAACGGCCTGGAACCCGAACTCACCCGCGACGATCTCGATCTGGTCGAAGTCGAGGCGCTGGTTGACGGTGATCATGAGCCCGAGATTCTTGAACGCGAAGCCGACGATCTCCGTGGGCGACACCTTCAGGATCTGGGCGAGCTCCGTCACCGTGATGAATTCATTCACGCGAACGAGCTTCTTCTCGCGCTCCACCTCGGCCTGGCGTGACGCCTCGGCCTCCTCGCGGATGCCGCGACGGTCGACACGGCCGCCGCGCGTGGGAGCGCCACGCATGGAAGCCATCGTCTTCGCGATGTTCGCGTCCACCACTTCCTGATCCACCGACCCGCGTTTGCCCTTTTTACCACGGCTGCGCGCCGCGCTGCTCGCACCGGCGGCCGCTGCTGGTGGGTTGCCGGACGGCGGTCCACCGCCAACGGTAGGCCGACGGTCGTCGCGACGCGTGGGGCCGCCGAAGCCACCCGGCGACGCCGAGGCAACGGGACGCGGTGGGAATGGCGAGCCGCCCGAGGCCGAGCGCGGACGCGGTGCTCCTGGCGTGATGGGCCGCGGACGCGGGCGATCACTGGATGATGCAGCAACCGGCGGTGTGGATGACGCCGCGGGCCGCGGTGTATCGGCACGAGGCGGTTCCACGCTGACAACGCCGGCTGCAGGCGTGGCGACGGCGGCCGGAGCTGCATCGACCTTCAATGCCGCGGCATCGGCGAGATCCTGCGCGCGCTCTTCAGCCGCAGCCGCCGCGCGAGCGGCGGCAATCTGCTCTGCGCGCGCGGCGGCCGCGGCCGCTTCGGCCGCTTCGCGCTGATCGCGCTCCGCGCGCTCGGCGGCATGAATGGCCTCGGCGGCCTCGGTGGCCTTGGCTTCCACGGCCGCGACTTCCGCGGCGGCTTCGGCCGCGGCGGCCACGTCGGCTGCCTTGCGGCGACGACGGACCGGCTCACCCGCTGCGTCAGCGACGGGAACAGGAACGGGCTCTGGTGCCGCGACAGCAGCCGAGCCGCGACGGCGGCGCGCGGGCGCCGGCGGCGCGGCCTGCTTCTGGGCGCGGTCGCGCTTCTCGCGCTCCCAACGGGCGCGAACGCGGGCGACCTGATCGTCCGTGAGCGGACTCAAATGGCTGCGCACCGGAACGTCCATCGTACGAAGCAATCCCTGCACTTCATCGACGGGAATTCCGAATTCCACCGCCATGTCTGTAACGCGAAGCTTGCTCAAACTGCCTCCTGTGGGGCTCCCTCGGAGCCCGACTCCACCAGCTCACGAATCCCCTTCGCGAGCTGCCGATCAACGATCCCGACCACTGCGGTCGTCTCACGACCCACTGCATTCCCCAGCTCCGCGGCGCTCGGAACCTCGACAAATCTAACCCGCCTGGCCGTCAGGAGCGGTACGACTTTGTCCAGGCTATGTCTCGACGCGTCCATTGCAACGATCGCGAAGGCCACCTTGTCCTTCTTGGCGCCTTCGCGCACTTGCTCCACCCCAACGATCGCACCACGGCCGCGGACGCCGAGTCCGACCAGCCGAAGCAGCTTTGCGCGGTCCATCGCAGACAGGGTCACTCGGCGGTGCCGTCTGCCTTTGCCTTGCCGTCGTCCGCGGACCCTTCCTCGGTCGTCAGTTCATCGAGGAACGCGATGATGCGATCCGCTTCCTGTGGCGCGATGCCGGCAAGACGCAGGAAGTCGTCGCGCTCGAGATCGATGATGTCGTTCAGTGTGCGGTAGCCGGCCTCGTTCAGCACCGCGACGGTGCCGGGATTCATCCCTTCGAGCTCGGAGAGCGCGACGTCGGCCGCCTCCTCGCGCTCGACTTCGCCGGGCAGCGGCGCGAACAGCTGCTCGCCGCCACCCTTCTCCAGCCACTCGCGGCTCGAGTAGAGGTCGATCTTCCAGCCGGTGAGCTCGGACGCGAGCCGCACGTTCTGGCCGTTGCGTCCAATGGCGAGGGAGAGCTGATCCTCGTCGACCACCGCCTGAATCGTCTTGCTGACGCCGTCGCTGAACACGCGCGCAACCTTGGCGGGCGCGAGTGCGAGCTTGGCAAAACGCTCCGGGTCGGACGACCAGGGCACGATGTCGATGCGTTCGCCACCGAGCTCGTTGACCACGGTCTGCACGCGCGAGCCCTTGAGCCCAACGCACGCGCCCACGGGATCGATCGAGTCGTCGCGCGAGAAGACTGCAATCTTGGTTCGGCTGCCCACCTCGCGCGCGGTCGCCCTGATCTCGACGATGTTCTGCTGGATCTCGGGCACCTCGAGCTTGAACAGCGCCTTGACGAACAACCCGTCGGCGCGGCTGAGGATGAGGCGCGGACCCTTTGGTGTTTCCTCGACGCGCTTGAGCACGGCGCGGATCGGCTCGCCTTGATGGAAATGCTCGCGATGATTCTGCTCGCGATACGGAATGATGGCTTCCGCTTCGCGGAACTTGTTGAGCATGACGACGAGCTTGCCGCGCTCGATCTGCTGGATCTCTCCCGAGAGGAGGTCGCCGACACGGGATGCGAACTCGTCGCGAATCTTGGTGCGCTCGCCTTCGCGCACGCGCTGGATGATGCGCTGCTTGGCGGCCTGGATGGCGGCGCGACCGAAGACGCTGAAGTCGAGGGGCTCTTCCATGACGTCGCCCGCCTCGAAGCCGTCGTCGAACAACTTGGCTTCCTCGATGGAGATCTCGCGTGCGGGATCTTCCACCGTTTCGACGACGGTCTTGAGCACGGTGATCTTGATCTCACCCTTGGCGTCGTCGATCTCGACTTCGGCCTGCACGGTGGGACCGTACTTCTTCGCGAGCGCGGCCATGAAGCCGTCCTGCAGAAGCCCGTAAAGCTCCGTCCGATCGAGCTGCTTGGAATTTGACAACTCGCGGAACGCCGCCAACATCTCTGCGGAACTGACCATCAAAGACCTCGCTGAAAAGGGGCATCGCTGCCGGCCCCGTGACCTGTCGTCAAGAAATGCGGAACGCCAGCCTCGCCTCCTTGACCGCGGTGAGCGGAATGCGTCTTGGCTCACCGCGCTCCGGCCGGAGCGTGACTGCTACCTCGCCACCGTCCTCGTCCAGCGCGAGGATTTCACCCTCGAGCCGCCCGCCGAAATCCGGCGCGAGCACGCTCGCCCAGCGACCGACAAAGCGTCGCCATTCGGCGGGCGTCCGCAGTGGGCGCTCACCAGGTGACGACACCTGCAACACGTACTGCTCGGAGACGAGGCCACCACCATCCAGTCGCGCTTCGAGTGCGCGCGAGGCGCGCGCGCAGTCGTCGACGGTCACCTTCTGACCATCACGTCGATCGATTCTGACTTCCAGGACCGGCCGCGACTTCGTTCCGCCCTGCCGAAGCTCCACGAGATCGAACTCGACGATAGCAAGCTCAGTTGTGACAACACGTTCCAATGCTTCGTTCATGTTGTCTCTAGGCAGCCCCTGACAATAAAAAAATGTGGGGAGCGTCCCCCACATTCTGCGGGCGCCTTTTTGGGCGCCCACATCAATAAGGTATCGCGTGACCTGAGGAGGGTCAAGGATGAACAGATGAGCCGTGAGCTGTCAGTAACAGCGAGCTTGAGCTCGAGCCTGAGCTGGAGCCGGAGCTCGGGCCTCAGCTAAGAGCCTCAGCCAAGAGCTTCAGCTAAGAGCTTCAGCGAAGAGCGTCAGCTAAGAGCTTGAGCCAGGAGCTTCAGCTAGGAGCTTCAGCCAAGCGGTTCAGCCAAGCGGTTCAGCCAAGAGCCTCAGCGAAGAGCGTCAGCCAAGAGCGTCAGCCAAGTGCTTCGGCTCGTGTCACCGAGTCCGCGCGGCAAGCGCGATAGATAACGCCGAGTTGGCGGCCGGGGTCGCCAGCGCGATGCGAGAAGAATCGATCGTTGTTGCAGCGCGTGCACAGCGGGCTGACGGAGATCTCGCGCACACCCGCCGAGCGCGCGTGATCGGCGATGAGGGCGCGGAGATCGATCGTTTTCGGCGCACCGGGATCGCGACCCGTGAGACGCGCGTAGACGTCGGCGCTTACTTCATAGCAGCTGCCGCAGATGGCGGGGCCGCAGTGCAGGCGCAGCTCAATCGCTGGCAATCCCGCATCGTGCAATGCGGCGATCGCGCGCTCCGTGATCCGCTCGGCCGTGCCGCGCCAACCGGAGTGCAGCGCGGCGATCGCGCCCGAGGCGTGCGCGAGGAAGACGGGCACGCAGTCGGCCACGGTCACTGCCATCGCCGTCACGCCGTCGAGCGAGAGATGCCCATCCGCATCCTGGCCGCGCAACCATCCGCGCCAGGTGCCACCATGGGAAATGATCGCAGCACCGTGCACCTGCGTCGCCGTGGCGAGGCGAGGGGACGAGCCACCAACCAGCGCGCGAAGGGCGGACCACCGGCCCATCACATCGCGCACCGGCTCGTCGGTGGCCGTCCCGAAACTTCCCGCCGCGCGGCCGGTGGTGAACGCCGTGACGCCCAGTTCAGCGAACGGCTCCACGACTTCGCCGCCCGTCCGGATGTCCGCGATGGTGCCAGCGATCACCGCGTGCGACGGTCCTCGACGCGCTCGATGTCGGCGCCGAGTGCACGAAGGCGCTCGTCGATGCGCTCGTAGCCGCGCTCGATCTGCCCGACGTTGTCGATGATGCTCTCGCCCGTGGCGCAGAGGGCCGCGAGGAGCATGGCCATGCCGGCACGAATGTCGGGCGACTCGACGCGGCCGGCGCGCAGCTGGGACGGCCCCACCACCACGGCGCGATGCGGATCGCAGAGCACGATGCGCGCACCCATACCGATGAGCTTGTCGACGAAGAACAACCGCGACTCGAACATCTTCTCGTGGATGACGATGACGCCGGTGCACTGCGTGGCGGTCACCAAGGCGATGGACATGGTATCCGCGGGGAACGCCGGCCACGGCTGGTCCTCCAGCTTGGGCACCGCGCCGCCCAGATCACTGCGGATCATCATCTCCTGCCCTGCGGGCACGACGAGGTCGTCGCCTTCAACGCGGCACACGATGCCGAGGCGCTCGAAGCCCATGAGCGTGGACCGCAGGTGCTCGACACCGGCTCGCTCGATCGTGAGCTCGGAGCGGGTCACGGCGGCGAGCCCGATGAACGACCCGACCTCGATGTGATCGGGTCCGATCTCGTAGGTGCACCCGTGCAGCGGGCGCCCGCCCTGAATGGTGATGGTATTGGTGCCGAGTCCGTCGATGCTCGCGCCCATGGCCATGAGAAAGCGCCCCATGTCCTGCACGTGCGGCTCGCTCGCGGCATTGCGCAGCACGGTCGTGCCTTCCGCGGCGACGGCCGCCGCAAGGGCGTTCTCGGTGGCCGTGACGCTCGGCTCGTCGAGGAACACGTCGGCACCCTTGAGCTTCGATGCGCGCAGGATGAACGCGTCGTCGTGCTCGAAGGACGCACCGAGTTGCTGGAGCGCGAGGAAGTGCGTGTCCACGCGGCGCCGGCCGATGACGTCACCGCCGGGAGGCGGCAGGATCAGCTCGCCGCAACGTGCCAGCAGTGGTCCCGCGAGGAGGATCGACGCGCGGATCTTCCCGCACAGCACGGGATCGAGTTCCGCCGCGCTGACGTTCTTGGCGTGGATGGTCAGCGTGTTGCGGCTCGTCCACTCCGCGCTTGCACCAACCGACTTGAGGAGCAGGACGAGCGCCTCCACATCGCGGATGCGGGGGACGTTTTCGAGATGCACCGGCTCATCACAGAGGAGCGCTGCGGCGACGATGGGTAGGGCGCCGTTCTTGTTGCCGGAAGGGCGAATGCGTCCCGCGAGGGGGCGACCCCCCTGTACGACATACTGCATGGCTGACATGTGGTGGGCGAGAGTGAGGCGCAGCGTGAGTGGTGGAAGCTAGCGGGTAGATGCACCCTTCGCGCCGCGAGCGCCCGCGGAGCCCGGGGCTAGCCCGCATCGCCTCGCGATACTAGGATGGCAGATGGCCCCGCCCTTGCACATCGCCACGCCATCCTAGCCAAGGTTGCCGATGTTCGTCTCGTTCGCGAGCGCCGGAGGATTGTTGCTGGCGCAGGCGTTACCCGACACGCTGTTGATGCGGCAGGTCGGACAGGATCCCGGCTGGTTCGACAAGATGACGGCGATCGCGAACGGTCTGATGACGATCGCGATCCTGGTGTTGACGGTGGCGCTCGTTCCGGCGGCGTGGAACTTCCGGAAGAGCTACAAGAAGACCAGTGAGCTGCTGGACCGGGTGTATGGCGACGTGAACCCGATCATGCGGCACGCGACGGCCATCGCCGACAACGTGAATTACATCACGACGTCGGTGCGCACGGACGTGCAGCAGGTCAACGCCACGATTGCCGCCGCGAACCTGCGGTTGCAGCAGGCGGTGGCGCTCACGGAGCAGCGGCTGAACGAGTTCAATGCGCTGCTCGAGGTAGTCCAGGAAGAAGCAGAGTCAATGTTCGTCGCGACAGCGTCGACGATGCGCGGGGTGCGCACGGGGGCTGCCGCGCTTCACCATGAAGGCGATATCGAGGACGCGCGCACCGCGTCGCTCGTGCCGCCAGAGGAGCACGACGATGGCTACGACCACGATTCCGATGCGCCCGAAGCGGGGACCACGCGTCCGCGAGTCCGTCCCCGCAAACGGGGATGGGCGTGAGGCGCAGTACGACCTGCTTACGGCCGCCCTCATCGGCGCCGCGATCGGCGCCACGGCAACGCTGCTCCTCCGGCGCGGCCCCTCGGGGTCGCGTCCCCTCGCGCCGCTCCTCAAGGGTGCCGGCGTGGCCGGACGCTCCGCATTGCGGGCCAGTGCGCGGGCCGGTGCCAAGGGCGCCCATTGGGCGCGCGAACACGGCGAAGAGCTCATCGAGCGCCTTCCGCTGGACCGCATCGAGCACGACGTGCGCGCGTCGGTGGGCGCGGCCCGCGACCGCATCGATGGTTTCGTGCAGCACGAGTTGCGCGACCTTCGCCGCACGCTCCGTCAGCAGCGGAAGCGGTTCGGCGTCTGAGCTCCGGCACGCTATTGAACACCCTGGCGCGACTCGGCGGCATCGCCGTCGTCGCGCTGCTCGCCGTCGCCCTGTTCCCGGCGACGGCGCACGCCTGGACTCCCGGCACGCACGTCTTTCTCGGTGAGGCGGTGCTGCGGTCGCTTGGCCAGCTGCCAGGCCCAATCGCCGAGCTGCTCCGCGCCTTTCCGTACCATTTCCTGTACGGCTCCATCGCGGCCGACACGAGCATCGCGAAGAAGTACGTCCCCACCGGCCGACATTGCCACTCGTGGGCCGTGGGGCTGGAGATTCATGCCGCCGCACCGGACGAGCCCATGCGCGCGTTCGCGCTCGGCTACCTCGCGCACCTCGCCGCCGACTGCATCGCGCACAACCATTTCGTGCCGACGCAGCTGGCCATCACCGCAAGCACGTCGTCACTGGGGCACAGCTACTGGGAGAGCCGCTTCGAGACGCATCTCGGGCCAGCGTGCGCGCG
Source organism: Gemmatimonadaceae bacterium (assembly GCA_031407575.1). Taxonomy (GTDB): domain Bacteria; phylum Gemmatimonadota; class Gemmatimonadetes; order Gemmatimonadales; family Gemmatimonadaceae; genus AG11. The sequence goes on from JANOIJ010000066.1 coordinate 13,542, forward strand.
GCAGGCGCGCGACCTCATCCTCCGCGACCACTCGCACGCCGACGAGTTGCTGGATCGCATCCTGAGCCCGACCATCTTCAGCACGCAGACGAACCGGCGCATCTTCCGCGGCATGGTGCACGCGGCGGACAGCGAGGGCTGGCAGCGCATCTTCGGGCTCATGACGGAGAACAGCCGCTGGGATCTGCCAGACCTGGAAGTCAAGCGATACCTCGAGCACTCCTACGACCACATCGTGGACCTGCTCGTCCGCTTCGAGCAGTCGTCGGCGTGCCAGCTCGACCCGTCGGGCGACGCCGCGCTGCGACGCGCCAAGCAGGTGCGCAAGGAGGCCATGCGGATGGGAGGCGCGGGCCGCGTCCGCGAGGAAGCCGAACGTCAGTTCGGCCTGCCGCTCAAGTCGCTGGGCTATGTGGGAACGCTGACGGCGCCGCTTTACGAGCCGAGTCGCGCGACCAACAACTGACTGAGTTTTTTCGGGTCCGCGCGGCCCTTGGACTTCTTCATCGCGGCGCCGATGAGCACGCCCTGCAGTCGTTTCTCTCCACCGCGATAGCGCTCAGTCTCCGCTGGAAGGTCGGCGAGCGCTTCATCGAGCCAGGAGGCGAGCTGCGCATCGTCGTCCACCTTGATCAGTCCCTCGCGCTCGGCGATCTGCGCGGGTGGATCACCGGTGGCGACCATGCGCGTAAAGATCTGCTTCGCGGCGGTATGGCTGACAATGCCGTCCCGCACCAGGTCGAGGAGCTGGGCGAGATCCGCCGGCCGCACGCGGAACGCGCCGATCTCCATGCCGAGCGTCTTCAACTGCGCGAGCACTTCGCCCATGACCCAATTGGATGCGGCCTTCGCGTCGCCATGCGCGCGGGCGACTGACTCGAAGTAGTCCGCGATGCGCGGGTTGGCTGTGAGGACGTCCACCGCATACTCACCCAAGGCGTAACTGCCGGCGAACCGTGAGCGCCGATGCGCAGGCAATTCGGGAAGCTCCTCGCGCATCCTGGCGATCCAATCCACCGCGAGCACGAGCGGCGGCAGGTCTGGCTCTGGAAAGTAGCGGTAGTCGTGACTGCCTTCCTTCATCCGCGCGGGTCGGACCTCGCCCGTGCTCGCATCCCAGAGCATCGTCTGCTGGTCGACGACGCCGCCGGCGCTCAGCACGCCGACCTGCCGCACGAACTCCACCTCGAGCGCACGTTCGACGCCGCTGAAGGAGTTCATGTTCTTCACCTCCGTCTTGGTGCCAAGCGCGGTCTCACCACGCCGGCGGGCGCTGACGTTGGCGTCGACGCGAAGGCTTCCCTCCTCCATGCTGACGTCGCTGACGTCGATGTACTCCAGGATCTGCTTGAGCACGCGCAGGTAGGCGCCCGCCTGCTCAGCGGACCGCATGTCGGGCTCGCTGACGATCTCGATGAGCGGGGTGCCCGAGCGATTGAGGTCGATGGCCGTGACGCCCGCGTAGCGGTCGTGCACCGACTTGCCGGCGTCCTCCTCCATGTGCACGCGCGTGACGCCGATCCGGATCGGCGAATGATCGGCGCGCGAGCCAATCTCCACGAAGCCGCCTGTCGCGAGCGGCTTGTCGAACTGCGAGATCTGGTAGCCCTTGGGAGAGTCCGGGTAGAAATAGTTCTTGCGCGCAAACACGGATGCCGTGTGCACCGTGCAGTCGAGCGCGAGCGCCGCGCGCGCCGCGAGCTCCACGGCGTGCGCGTTGAGCACCGGCAATGCGCCAGGCAGCGCCAGGCAGACCGGGCATGTGTGCACGTTCGGCGACGCGCCGAACTCCGTGGAGCACGAACAGAACGCCTTCGTCCGCGTCTTGAGCTGCACGTGCACCTCGAGACCGACGACCATCTCCCACTCGGCCGACAGCGATGCCACGGTGGGCGCCGTCATGCGCTCGCCTCCGCGCCGAGTGCACGCTCGAGGGCGTAGGCGGCGGTGAACATCTTCATCTCGTCGAAGTGCGCGGCGAGGAACTGCCCGCCGACGGGCATGCCGTCCACGCGGCCAATCGGCTGCGACATGGCGGGAATGCCCGCTAGGTTGGCGGTCACGGTGAAGATGTCGCTCATGTACATCTCGTACGGATCCGAGATCGCGCCGATGCGAAAGGCAGTGGTCGGGGTCGTGGGTGTGAAGAGCACGTCGACGCCGCTGGAGAACACGCGGCTGAAGTCGCCGGCGATGAGCGTGCGGACCTGCTGCGCCTTGCGATAGTAGGCGTCGTAGTAGCCGGCGCTCAACACATACGTGCCGAGCAGAATGCGGCGCGTGACCTCTGCGCCAAACCCCGATGAGCGAGTCGCCTCATACATGCCTCGCAACCCGTCACCATTCTCGCGACGTCCGTAGCGCACGCCATCGAAGCGCGCGAGGTTGGCTGACGCTTCCGCGGGTGCGACGATGTAGTACGCGGGCACGGCGAGGGATGTATGCGGCAGCGAGACATCCTTCACCACGGCGCCGAGTGACGTAAGACGGTCGAGTGCCTCGTCGCAGCGCGCGCGGATGAGCGGGTCGAGCGAATCCGGGAAGTATTCCCTGGGGCGCCCGATCACCATGCCCTTCACGTCCACCGCGCCCGCCTCGTGAAATTCGGGGACGGGCAACTCGGCGGAGGTGGAGTCGTGCCAGTCGTGTCCGGCGACGACGCGCAGCGCGCGCGCCGCATCGTCCACCGTCGCGCCGAAAACGCCGACCTGATCGAGCGACGACGCAAAGGCGACGAGACCAAAGCGGCTGACGCGCCCGTACGTCGGCTTGACGCCGACCACACCGCAGAACGACGCGGGTTGGCGAACCGAGCCCCCCGTGTCGGAGCCGAGTGCGATCGGTACGATGCCTGCGGCCACCGCCGCAGCGGAGCCGCCCGACGAACCGCCTGGCACGCGATCGTGCGCGAGCGGATTCAGTGTCGGGCCGTACGCACTGTTCTCCGTGGACGAGCCCATCGCGAACTCGTCCATGTTCGTCTTGCCCACCAGCACGCCACCCGCGTCTCGCAGCTTCGTGACGACAGTGGCTTCGAACGGGCTCACATATCCCTCGAGGATGCGTGAGCCGCACGTCGTCGGCAGGTGCGTCGTCGCGATGTTGTCCTTGAGCGCGTACGGCACACCGACGAGCATGCCCGGCGTCGTGTCGTTCAGGTGGAGCATGGACGCCGCGGCCTGCGCGCGGGCGTCGGCGTCGTCCGTCCAGAGGAAGATGTTGAGCGAGTCGCGACCAGCACCCACGGCCTTTGCGCGCGCGGCAGCGGCGGCGACCGTATCCATCGCGGAACAGCGCGCGACGATGGTGTCGTCGCGAATGGTGGCAGCAGACGAACAGGGGGCGCTCATTCCTCCGCCGGGGATTCGTGCGTGGACAACCGCGGTACGAGGTGGAATCCATCGCGGACGGACGGCGCGAATGCATCGAGCCCGCGGGCGAGGGGGATCGGCGGACCGTGGTCTCCACGCGCGGGAAGTCCGCGAGCGCCGACGCCAATGGCTTCCTGCACGCCCTCGGTGTCGACCGCCGACAGCGCGTCCATGTGGACGAGAATTCCGTTGAGCTCCACCACGAGCGCGCGACCGCGCTCCTCAGTGAGGCCAAGGCGCGCGAGCGCGGCGATGTGGTGGACGTCGCGTATGGAGATGGTCACTCGATGTCGCGTTCAAGGTTCGCTTGCGCGACGACCAGCGTCTTGCGGCCGATGGAGTCGTCGTCGAAGTCGATCTTGGCCTTCAAATCGCGTCCGACACCTGCGAGCTCTGCGATGATGCCGCTGCCGAACTTGCGATGCTTCACCCGCGAGCCGATGGCGATGATCGCGGCGTCCTGCGACATTTCCGACTCGTCGAATGCCGCGACGCGCGTGACGGGCGTGCCGGGACGACGCTGCGACGCGCTGGGCGGAAAGGCACTGTCGGCGTCCTGCCACGGCTCGCGGGCCGGATGGTCCACGCCGCGCGCGCGCGAATTGCCCCACTGGCTGCCGCCACCGAGCGATTGCATGAAGGACCGGCCGGAGCTGCGCACCTTGATGGTCTTGCGCTGCTCGAGCATCGCTTCGGGAATGGCCTGGAGGAAGCTCGACGCCTTGGACGCCATGAACTCGCCGTTACGACGGCGCTCTTCGGCGTGCGTGAGGTACAGCTTACGTTCGGCCCGCGTGATGCCGACGTAGAACAATCGGCGCTCTTCCTCGAGCAGTGCGGGATCGTCGAATGCCTTCGCCAACGGAAACAGGCCATCCTCGAGACCTGTGATGAACACGACAGGAAACTCCAAGCCTTTCGCATTGTGGAGTGTCATCATCGTCACGGCATCAGCATCGGGGCCGAGCTTGTCCAGCTCCGCGACGAGCATCGCCTTCTGGAGAAAGTGATCGAGCGGCGTGAGGCCCACCTCGCCTTCCTCGTCAGCGACCTGCTCGGCGGCGCCGGTGATGAGCTCCTTCACGTTCTCGATGCGGTCGGCGCCGTCGGGTCCCTCGCCGCGCAGGTACTCGTCGTAGCGAATGCCCTGCACCACGTCGCGCAGCAACTCGTCCACGGCCGCTTCACGCGCCGAGACGGCGAACGCTCCGATGAGCGTGGCGAACTCCGCGAGCGCGCCACGCGCCGCGGGCCTCATGGCGCTGAGGAGATCGGAGCGCGCCGAGGCAGCGAGCATGGAGACGCCCGCCTCTCGTGCCGCGACGGATAACTGCTCGATCGAGGTGTCGCCGAGTCCACGCTTGGGGACAGCAACCGCACGGCGAAACGCCTCGTCATCCGCGGGGTTCGCAATGAGCTTGAGGTAGCTCATGAGGTCGCGCACCTCGCGACGATCGTAGAAGCGAACGCTCCCCACGAGCCGGTACGCGACGGCACGCTTGCGCATCGCCTCTTCCAGCGCCCGACTCTGTGAGTTGGTGCGGTAGACGATGGCGTAGTCGCGCAGTGTACCCGCCGACTGCGCGCGGCGTGTGGTCAGCTCCTCCACGACGAAGTCCGCTTCGTCGCGCTCGTCGAGACACCGCACCGCGGTGACACGCTCGCCACTGCCGCGCGTTGGACGCAGCGTCTTCCCCATGCGACCGGTGTTGGCCGAGATGACGACGTTCGCCAAGTCGAGCACTTCCGGCGTGCTGCGATAGTTCTCCTCGAGGCGCACGACATGCGCGTCGGGGAAATCCTTCTTGAAGTCGAGGATGTTTCGGATGTCCGCGCCGCGCCATCCGTAGATGGATTGATCGTCGTCGCCGACCACGCACAGGTTCCCGTGGCCGCCCGAGAGGTGCTTCACCAGTTGGTACTGCGCGCGGTTGGTGTCCTGGTACTCGTCCACCAGGATGTACTTGAAGCGGCGACGGTACTTCTCGAGTTCGGCGGGATGCGCGGCGAGCATCTGGACCGGCAGCAGCAGCAGGTCGTCGAAGTCGGCGGCGTTCGCCTTGCGCAGCTCGTCCGGATAGTCGTTGTAGACCATGGAGATCGCGCGCGAGAACGGGTCCATCGCGAAGTTCGCGTACTCCTGTGGATACACGAGTGAGTTTTTCGCGTCGGAGATGGCGGCATGCACTCCACGCGGCGTGAAGTTCTTGGGGTTGATGCGGTGCCGCTCCATGATGCGCTTGACCACGGCTTGCGCGTCATCCTGGTCATAGATGGTGAATGACGGCGTGCGTCCCACCAGGTGCGGCGCCGCGCGCAGCATGCGCGCACCGATGGCGTGGAAGGTGCCGACCCACATGCCCACCGGCGCGCGGCCGAGCAACCGGCCGATGCGCGCCTTCATCTCGCCGGCCGCCTTGTTGGTGAACGTCACCGCGAGAATACGACTGGGATCCACGCCGTGGTGGTCGATCAGTCGCGCGAGACGTGTCGTGAGGACGCGTGTCTTTCCCGAGCCGGCTCCCGCCAATACCAGGAGCGCGCCGTCCACGTGCAGCACGGCGTCGCGCTGCGCCGGATTGAGGCCCTCCAACAGCGTGTCGTCTGTCGCAATTTCCATCACGGCAAGATAATCTCGAACGACGCGCCGCGGTCGCTGGGCACGAGGCGAAGCGTGCCACCGTGATTCTCCTCGACGATCCGCCGCGCGAGTGACAATCCGATGCCCCACCCGCTCGTCTTCGTCGAGAAGCCGGGCTCGAAGATGCGCGAGCGCAACTCGCGAGGAATTCCGGGGCCGTCGTCCACCACGGTGATCAGTGCACCGCCTTCCGGCCGATGTGTCGACGCCAACGCGATTCTCCCGCCGCGTCCCGCCAACGCATCCACCGCGTTCTTCACGAGGACCTCCAGCGCCCACTCGAGGAGCACGGCGTCGCCGAGGATGGCGAACGACTCGTCGGGCAGTGCCACGTCGACCGTCACCGCATGCTTCAGCGTCGGGACCCTCGCGCGGAAATACTCGCCGATGCGCTCGACCAGCGCGGACACGTCCACGTCGTCGCGCCGAGGTTCCCGGCCGATGCGCTCGAAGCGGTGTGCGACGCGATCGAGACGCACCAGGTCGGCGCGCATCTGCGTCACGGCGTGCTGCGTGGCGTCGTCGGTGCCGCGGTCCTCGATGAGCTCGATCCATCCGCTGAGGCTGGACAGCGGTGTGCCGAGCTGGTGCGCGGACTCGCGCGCCATGCCGGCCCACACGCGCTCGCGTTCCGCGTTGCCACGTGTCCGCAGGATGAACAGGCCCGCGAGCAGGAGGACGATGGCGCTGGCCGCCTGGAGTGCGGGAATGATGCGCAGCCATTTCACGACGGAGGTATTGCCGAAGTGAATCATGCCGACGAGTGAGTCCGACACGGGAGGATTCTGGCCATCCAGCAGTCGCACGTACGCGCGCACCGCGCTATCGCCCGTCACGTGAGCGGGCAGGTTCGCGGTGTCGGTGGGAGCGCCGGTGCGATCAGTGACGACGAGCGGCACGCCTTGTTCGCGGATGCTCCTCGTCAGGTCGAAGAGGACCAGTGTGCCCGCGTCTTCGCTGGTGTCGGTGCGCGCGCGGAAGATGCGCGCGTACATCTGGCTCGATCGCTGCGCGTCGAGACGCAAGTCGCTGACGACTTGCCGCGTGTAGACCACGTACGAGGACAGCAGGATGGCGAGGAGCACGCCGACGACCAGCTCGGGGACGCCCCGGCGCATCGTCTACCCGAGCCGGTCGGTCCCTACGTACGACCGCAAGACATCTGGGACGATGACGCTGCCGTCCGGCTGCTGGTAGTGCTCGAGGATGCACGCCATGGTGCGCGGAAACGCGAGCGCCGAGCCGTTCAGCGTATGGACGAGGCGCGGCTTCTCACCTTTCGCGGGACGGTAGCGAATGCCCGCGCGGCGCGCCTGGAAATCCGTGAAGCAGCTGACCGAGCTCACCTCGAGCCATGCGCCCACAGCGGGGGCCCACGCCTCGAGATCGTACGTCTTCGCGCTGGTGAAGCCCGTGTCGCCAGCCGCGAGCAGCTTTACACGATACGGCAGGCCGAGACGCTGGAGCATGGCCTCGCAATGGCCGAGCAGGAGCTGAAGCTGCGCCTCGGACTGCTCCGGCTCGCAATAACGCACGAGCTCGACCTTGTCGAACTGGTGCATGCGAAGAATTCCGCGCGTGTCCTTGCCGGCCGACCCCGCCTCGCGGCGAAAGCAGGCCGTGTACGCACAGAAGCCGAGTGGCAACACGCCCGCGTCGATGATCTCGTCGCGATACAGGTTGGTGACCGGAACCTCCGCCGTCGGGATGAGGAACAGGTCGTCGCCGGCGATCTTGTACGCGTCGTCTTCGAACTTTGGCAGCTGGCCGGTGCCGGTCATCGACGCGCGATTCACGAGCAGCGGCGGCCAGACTTCTTCGTAGCCATGGGCATCGACGTGACTGTCGACGAAGAAGTTGAGCAGCGCGCGAACGAGTCGGGCGCCCTTGCCCCGATAGACGGCGAAGCCAGAGCCGCTGACCTTGGCGCCGCGCTCGAGGTCGATCATGCCCTGCTCCGCGGCGATCTCCCAATGCGGGCGCACACCGTCCGACGCGCGGGGCTCGCCCCAGCTGCGCACGATGACGTTGCACTCTTCACCGCCGGCGGGGACGTCGGCGAGGGTGATATTCGGCACTTCCATCAGGATGCCGTCGAGTGCGCGCACTGCCTCGCCGAGCTCGGTCTCGATGCGCGTAATCTCCTCGCCGAGCGCGCGACCGAGCGCGATCAATTCCGCGGCGTCCTCGCCGGCTCTCTTCCGCTTGGCCACTTCCTGCGAGCTGGCGTTCCGCGCCGCCTTTCGCTCCTCGACTGCCTGGAGCAGCATCCGCCACTCACTCTCCAGCTCTACGCACCGATCGATCTGCGGCCCGAGGGCACCGAGTGCTCCGCGCCGGCGCATCGCCTCGCGCAAGTCGTCGGGGCGTTCACGAATCAGCCGGGCATCGTGCATCAGTTCGTGGGCACCGAATCCGGCACTACCATGCGGTAGCCGCAGTTCGGATCGACCACAACGCGCGTGAAGATCTTGCGCGTCGTCAGGTGCACGCTGTCCACGACGAACTTCGCATACAGAAGTTGCGACGTGACGAGACTGATCGCGCTGTAGCAGTACGACTGGTCGCGCAGCTCGACCGCCAGCACGGTACCGGGCGCGATGGTGCGGGCGCCGACGGTGTCGTAGCCGGCAGCCGGCACTTCGCGCACGGATTCAAAGCCGCCACTCACCGTCTGGAGGCCGACGCGTTTGAGCGTACCGGCCAGTGCGCCACCGAGCGCGCGCACGGGGTACACCACCACCTTGCCGGTCGCGTCGATATCCAGCGCGATGTCGAAGGCGAACGTCGCGGACGCGCGCGTGGAACCGCCGAAGAAGTTCAGGGCGTTCGGCGTGACGGGCGGTGCGCCCGTCAGCGCGTACAGGACGTAGGATGCGGATGCGCTTGCGTACGTTGCCTTGGCACGGGTCGGATCGCCACAGGCGACCGCGAGGACGGCAAAGGCCACGACAGCAACGCGCGACAGGTGAGTCGGCAGCATGAGGTGGCGCGAGTAGGAATTGTGGTGATGGCTCAATGGAGAATATGGATGTACGCGACCAAACTCAAGCGATTGTCGCAGCTTGACTTCACCCCCCTCGTCCTTATGCTTCGCTTCACTTCCTCGTGGAGCAGGAATGCCGAGTATTCGAGACCTCGTCGGCGCCATCCGTCAGCGCGAGGGAGTAGAGGCAGCCGTCGTGCTCGGGCGTGACGGCCTCCTGATCGACAGCCAGGGGATTCCTGGCCTTGATACCGAAGGATTGGCGGCGCTCATCCCACCGATCATCGGCCCCGCCGACGAGCTCGGGGCGGCGATGTCGCGCGGCTCCATCACCACGACGGTGCTCGAGTTCCAGCTGGGTCTCGCCATCATTTCCGTGCTCAACGCGGACGCGGTCCTCGTCGTACTCGTGCGACCGGACGCGAACGTCGGCCAACTGCTCTTCGAGCTGCGGCGCAACCGAGAACACATCGCAGCATTGGTGTAGCAGCATGAATGACGACATCCAGTTGACCCATGCGCTCGTCGCTGATGACGAGCCGCACATCGGGCGCATCATCAAGATGAAGCTCGAACAGGGGCCCTTTCGCGTCACGCTCGCCTACGACGGGCAGGAAGCGCTCGACGTGCTGCGCCGCGAAACGGATATCGGCATCGTCCTGCTCGACCTGATGATGCCGTACAAGAGCGGACTGGACGTGCTGTCCGAGATGAAGCAGGACGACCGGCTGAAGTTGATACCAACGATCATCCTCACCGCGGCGGGACAGGAAACGCAGCATCGCGCGGCGATGGCCCTCGGTGCGAATGAATTCCTCACGAAGCCGTTCAGCCCGAAGCGGTTGTATGCGCGCGCCGCGGAGCTGGCTGGCATCGCCGCCGAGCCGAGCATCGACATCACATGAGCCGGTGGGCCGTGATACTCGCCGGCGGCGTGGGCTCCCGCTTCTGGCCGGTGAGCACGCCGCAGCGACCGAAGCAGCTGCTGCCGCTCGCGTCGAATGAGCCGCTGCTGAGCGACACGCTGGCGCGCCTCGCGCCGCTGGTGCCGGCCGAGCACACGTTGATTCTCACCAACGCGTCGCTCGTGGAGTCCATCGCGGCGCTCGCGCCGGACATCCCGCACGGCAACATCATCGCCGAACCGCGCCCCGCCGGCACCGCGGCCGCGCTGGCGTGGGCCGCGCACGAAGTCGCGCGTCGCGGCGGACGCGACGACGTGATGCTGAGCGTACACGCGGACTGGTCCGTGGGTGACGGCGCGGGATTTCGCGATGCGCTGTCGCGCGCCGCCGATGTGGCCGAGGCAGAGGGCGCGCTCGTAACGGTGGGCATCGTGCCCGTGCGCGCAGACCCGGGCTTCGGCTACATCCAGCCGGGCGACGATGTCGGCAACGATGCCCGTCGCGTGGAGCGGTTCATCGAGAAGCCGGATCGCACGCGCGCCGAGGCGATGGTGCGCGACGGATTCCTGTGGAACTCCGGAATTTTTGTGTGGCGCGCCGGGGACTTCCTCGACGAGCTGAGCGCGCTCACGCCGGAGGTGGCGCCCTACCTCGCCGCGCACGGCGACGACATGGAAGCCTTCTTCGCGGCGATCCCCGCGCCCATCTCCGTGGATGTCGGCGTGCTGGAGCGGAGCAAGAAGGTCCTGGTGCTCCCCGGCGATTTCGCCTGGGACGACGTCGGCACGTGGGCGGCGCTCCGGCGCGTGCGCGCCTGCGACACACAGGGCAACGCGATGCGCGGCCTGGTGCACGCGCTGGAGGCCACGGGCAACGTCGTGCATTCGGACGGGGGCGCAATCGTCCTGTATGGGGTCTCCGACCTGGTCGTCGTATCGTGCGAGGGCCTGACGCTCGTGACTACCATGGAGAAAGCGGCGGACCTGAAGACGCTCATCGAATCGTTGCCGCCGAAACTCCGTGACCGGACGTGAGTGTCGTCTACCTCTACGACGACCTGTGCGCGCGCACCTTCGAGCCGTTCGCGCTCACGCGTCCCGCAGGGGAGATGCGCGCCGGCGCCCTTCTCGTACGCGAGCGCTGGGCACGGGCGTTGGGTGAGCGCGTCGCGGGGCACATCACGTCGCCGCACCTGGCGGGGTTCGAGGAGCCGGACGCGGCGCCCGTCATCACATCTGGCGTGCTTCCGCGCGGCAGTTGGCTGGCGAATGCGCGGTATGCTCCGGCGCTCGTCGCGCTAGGCGACGCGGACTCTGTGGCTGCTGGTGACACCCTCGGCGCCATTCGGCTCGCGGAGGACGTCAACGTCGGCGACCTGCTGGACGGAGGCGCCACGCTCGGCGCGCTCGCCCGCGAAGCGAACAGCCGGCAGCCGGTGGTGGCGACGGGTTGGTGGATGCGCGAGGTGTGGGACTATGTCGGCCATCTGGTGCCGATGCTCGAGCACGACCTGCCGATCCTCGGTGCCGGTATGAATTCGGCACTGCCCGCCGGTGGCATCAAGGTCGGCGAGCACGCCGTCTTCATCGAGGCGGGCGCTGTGATCGAGCCGTCGGTGTGCTTCGACACGAGCGCAGGCCCGATCGTCGTACGTGAAGGCGCACACGTGCAGGCGTTCACGCGACTCGTCGGTCCGCTGTACGTGGGCCGGCAGACGATAGTCACGGCGGACCGCATCGCAGCGTCGTCGATTGGCGACGTGTGCAAGGTGCACGGTGAGCTGACCAACACGATCTTCATCGGCCACGCGAACAAGGGGCACGATGGATTCGTCGGCCACTCGATCCTGGGCCGCTGGGTGAACCTTGGCGCGGGCACCATTACGAGCAACCTGAAGAACACGTACGGCACGGTGCAGTTGTGGACACCGGACGGCATTCGCGAGACAGGCCTCCAGTTCCTCGGCACGCTGTTTGGTGACCACGCGAAGACAGGCATCGGGCTGCGCCTCACCACCGGCACGGTGCTGGGCGCCGGCGCGAACGTGTACGGTTCGGTGATGCCGGGCAAGGCGGTGGCTCCGTTCTCGTGGGGGGAATCAGGCGCGTATTCGGACTACCGGCTGGACAAGTTCCTCGACGTCGCCGGACGCATGATGTCGCGTCGGCACGTGACGTTGACCGACGCGTCGCGCGCGCAGCTATCGGCGTCGCACGCCGTGCGGTGGAGCGCGTCCGAGTGAAGGTCTGGGTGCTCGGCAGTGGCAGCGAAGGCAACGCGGTACTCATCGAGTGCGGCGAGAGCCGTGTGCTGGTGGACCAGGGCTTCGCGCGGAAGACGCTCGCCACGCGCCTCCGATCCATCGGTGTGGCTCCGCAGTCCATCGAGGCGTGCATCGTGACACACGAGCATGGCGATCACATGCGCGGGGCGGCGTCGAGCGCGAAGAAATGGGGCTGGTCGCTGTTCGCCAGCGCGGGCACGGTGGCGGCCAGCGAGGAATTGCAGGAGGCGAACTGCACGCGTGTTGCGGTGGGCGAGAGCATCGCGCTCTCGCGCATGACGCTCGCGACGTACGGCGTGCCGCACGATGCAGTCAGTGCCATCGGCGTGCGCGTGACGTCGCACTCGACGGGTGCGAGCACGGCGGTCTGCACGGACCTGGGACATGTAAACGACAGCGTACGCGCGCTGTGCAAGGACGCTGACCTGCTCGTGCTGGAGTCCAATCACGACATGGCGATGCTGATGGCCGGCCCGTATCCGCCGTCGGTGCGCGCGCGCATTGCAGGACGCTCGGGGCATCTCTCGAACCGCGCGTGCGCGGACCTGGCGCGGGACAGCGTGAACCGCAACCTCACGCACGTGGTGTTGGCGCACTTGAGCGCGAGCTGCAACGATCGCGGGCTGGCCCTGCAGGCGGTGACGGACGTGTTGCGCCGCACGCGCTTCCGTGGCACCACGAGCGTGTCGATGCAGCATGGCGTCGTTGGGCCGTTTACGCCGCGCGCGTCGCGGGTGGATGCGGAGGCGCAGTACTCGCTCGCGTTCTAAGCGCACGGGGAACGGCGAACGGCGAACGGCGAACGGCGAAGGGCGAGAAAGCAGGTCCCTCGACTTCGCTCGGGACGACAATTTCGCTCGGGACGACAATTTCGCTCGGGACGACAATTTCGCTCGGGACGACAATCTCGCTCGGGACGACAATTTCGCTCGGGACGACAACCTTTCTTAGTGGGACAATCGCGCGCAGGCCGTTGCGATAGCGGCAGGCCTGTCTGCCGTGAAGGCGTCACACCACGCGTTGAGCACCGTGCGCACCGTCGTACGGTCGTCGAGATACGTGCGCAGGTCATGCGGGTCGATCGCACCGCGCTCCGTGGACACGTCGACGATGCCCTGCACCGGGTGTGAGTCGGGTGACGTCAGGCGCATCGCGAAGGGATCGTCGGGGTTCAAGATGTTGAACCATGACTTGACCGCGGCGGGCAGCGACACGCCGGTCGTATCCTCGCCAAAGATCAACTGCCTGATGTCCGACGACCCGAGTGGCGAGCCAAGTGTGATGAGCCGCTGCACCTCAGGAAGCGATTGGCCGTCGCGAGCGTGGCGTGCGTGCAAGTGTCCCCACGCCACCAGCGCGCCGAGGCTGTGCGCGACGAGCACCACGGGGCGCCGCTCGTCACGCGCACGCGCGAGTGCGGCACCCAGGCGCAGCTCTGCCGCGCAGCGCATGCGTTGGTCGCCGAGGTAGCGCAGGTCTCCGGCGAGGCTGCGCAGGCCCTCACGGTCGGAGGTCGATTCGTCGTTCGCTCCAGCGTCCACCAGCGCGCCGGCGAGCATGGCGAACAGCGAGAACACCGAGCCGGCCTCGCTGCGGCCCACCAACGCTGACTCGCAGGCGGTCGACGTCCCACCACTGCGCGAGGCTGACGCCGACACGAGCACGTCCGCATAGAAGACGAGTCGAACGTCATCGTCCGCGAGGAGGGCATCGGCGCCGAGATCGCGCGCGCCGGATTGCAGCGCACGCAGCGCGTCGCGGCGGAGGCTCGCGGTGTCACCGACGGTATGCCCGCGTCCGTGAACGACCAGCACGAGGGGACGGGTGTTGCGCGCCTGCGCGGCAGAGGCGGGCGCGATGACGAGCGCGAGGAGCAGTACGGCGAGGAGGCGACACATGGCTCAACGGTACACCGCCGCACGTCGTCGGTGCCAGACCAGCCTAGCGAACGGGGACCCATCGCTGGGTCCCCGTTGCACTTCTTCGAGCCGTGGAGCCTAGTACATCCCGCCCATTCCGCCGCCACCGCCGCCGCCACCACCTGCGTGTCCCGCTTCCTTCTCCTTCTTCTCGACGATGATGGCTTCCGTCGTCAGGAGGAGCGAAGCGATCGACGCGGCGTTCTGCAGTGCCGTGCGCGTCACCTTCGTGGGATCGATCACGCCCGCCTGCACCAGGTCCTCGTAGGTGTCGGTCAGCGCGTTGTAGCCGAACTTGTCGTCCTTGCTCGAGCGAACCTTCTCGAGCACGATGGAGCCTTCGCCGCCAGCGTTCTGGACGATCATGCGGAGGGGCTCCTCGATGGCGCGACGGATGATCTCGACGCCGATCTGCTCGTCGGTGTCCAGCTTGAGGCTCTTGAGCGCCTTCTGCGCGCGAATGAACGCGACGCCGCCGCCGGGGACGATGCCTTCCTCGACCGCGGCACGCGTGGCGTGCAGCGCGTCTTCGACGCGGGCCTTCTTCTCCTTCATCTCGGCTTCCGTGGCTGCGCCGACGTTGATCACCGCGACACCGCCGGCGAGCTTGGCCAGACGCTCCTGGAGCTTCTCCTTGTCGTAGTCCGACGTGGACGCGTCGATCGCCGAGCGAATCTCCTTGATGCGCCCCTTGATCTTGTCCTCGTCACCGCCGCCATCGATCAGCGTGGTGTTGTCCTTGTCGACGACGACGCGCTTGGCGCGGCCGAGGTCGGAGACGACGGCGTTCTCGAGCTTGAAGCCGACTTCCTCGCTGATGACCTGGCCGTTCGTGAGAACGGCGATGTCCTGCAGCATCGCCTTGCGGCGATCACCGAAGCCCGGCGCCTTGACGGCCGCGACGCGCAGCGTGCCGCGCAGCTTGTTCACCACGAGCGTGGCCAGCGCCTCGCCCTCGATGTCCTCGGCGATGATCAGGAGGGGCTTGCCCATCTGGGCAACCTTCTCGAGGATCGGGAGCAGGTCCTTCATCGACGAGATCTTCTTGTCGTGAATGAGGATCATGCAATCTTCCAGCGCCGCTTCCATCTTTTCCGGATCGGTGACGAAGTACGGCGAGACGTAGCCGCGGTCGAACTGCATGCCTTCGACCGTCTCGAGCGTGGTGTCGAGGCCCTTGGCCTCTTCCACCGTGATGACGCCGTCCTTGCCGACCTTCTCCATCGCTTCGGCGATCAGGTTACCGATCTCCGAGTCGTTGTTGGCGGAGATGGTGCCGACCTGCGCGATCTCCTTCTTGCCGGTGGTCGGGACGCTGATCTTCTTCAGCTCCTCGATGACGGCGATGACGGCCTTGTCGATGCCGCGCTTGATGGCCATCGGGTTGGTGCCGGCCGTGACGTTCTTGAGGCCTTCGCGGAAGATGGCCTGGGCGAGGACCGTAGCGGTCGTCGTGCCGTCGCCGGCATTGTCGGACGTGCGCGTCGCGACTTCCTTCACCATCTGGGCGCCCATGTTCTCGAGCGGATCCGCCAGCTCGATCTCCTTGGCAACCGTGACACCGTCCTTCGTGACGGTCGGTGCACCGAACTTCTTGTCGATGACGACGTTCCGTCCCTTGGGGCCGAGGGTGACCTTCACCGCTTCGGCAAGCTGATCGACGCCGCGCTTGAGTGCCGCGCGTGCATCGACGTTGAAGTAGAGTTCTTTGCTAGCCATGAGAATCCTCTAGTCGTTGCAGTGAATTAGGAGACGATCGCGAGGACGTCTGACTCGCGGAGGATCAGGAACTGCTCGTTGTCGAGCGTGATCTCGGTTCCGCTGTACTTGCCGTACAGGACCTTGTCCCCAACCTTGGTGGACATCGGGACGAGCTTGCCGTCCTCGTACTTGCCCGGGCCGGCGGCGATGATCTCGCCCTGCTGCGGCTTTTCCTTCGCGGTGTCCGGGATGTACAGACCGCCGCGCATCTGCTCGGCGTCTTCCGATGCCTTCACGACGACCCGGTCAGCCAGCGGCGAAATCTTCACGCCGGCCGCGCTCTTGGTGGCCATAGGTGGTGTGCCCTCCATTTCGATGAAAAGGATGTCGATCTGTGTTTAGCACTCGTTGAAGTCGAGTGCTAACAGACTAGGATGATACTCGTGGCGGCGCGGTGAAACAAGGGGGAGGGACCGCAAAGATGCTAGCAGGTTATCTTGTTGCAAGATAACGACTTAGCGCACTCTTCCGGCCCCGCTGCGGTTTGAGCCGCACTGTTCACTCCTTCAGCCGCCATCGGCGCTCAAGGCCCGCAACAACGGCGCCACCGACTGCTTCTCGCGCTGCAATTCGAGGCGAATTTCGCAACATCCTCGAATTCGTTTTTTGAGCGCATCAGGCGCGGGACGACGCCATCGGCGAGTCGCCGCCGACGAGCTCGAACGCCAGCGCGAGACCCGCAAGCGTCAGGAACGGATCCACCACCTCGAAGCTCTTGCACACCGTCGCGAACTGCTCCGCCAAGCCACCCGTCGCGATGACCATGGGTCGCTCCGGGCGCGGCCACTCCTCCATGATGCGGCGCACGATCCCGTCGATGGACTCCGCGGCGCCGAACATCACGCCAGCGCGGATACAGTCTTCCGTGCGACGCCCGATGACATGCGGCGGTACGATCAACTCCGTGGACGGGAGCTTCGACGTCCGGCGAAAGAGCGTCTCTGCCGAGGTGCGCACGCCCGGCGCGATCACGCCGCCCAGGAAGACGCCGTCGCGCGTGATGCAGTCGAACGTGGTCGCGGTGCCGAGGTCCACGACGATGCAGTCGCGCTGGTAGCGGCGACTGGCCACCAGCGTATTGATGATGCGATCCGCGCCCACGGTGAGCGGCTCGTCCACCGCGAGCGTGATGGGCAGCGGTGAGGTGGCGTCGAATACCTCGAGGCGCGTCGCGGGAATCCAGCGGCGACACGCCTCGATGAGGTGCGTTGCCATGCCGCGCACCACCGACGCGATGGCCACGCCCTGCACCTGCTCCAGCGCGACGTCGGCACCGGCGACCAGCCCACGCAGGAGCACGCCGTACTCGTCGGGCGAGCGCGGCACGTCGGTCATCACGCGCCAGTGCGCGCGCAGGGTGTCGCCCTCGAACAGGCCGAGCGTCGTCTCGGAATTGCCAACGTCGAAAGTCAGGAGCATGGAAGCGGCGCGGCAAAGGTGAGGGAGCCGGTGCGATGCGCGGAGGTGCGGCCGTTTGCGGTGATGAGCAGCTCGCCCGAGGGCGAGATGCCCTGCACCGTGCCGTCGGCGGGCGCGGAGGCGATGCGGCCCGTGGCGAGATCACGCGCGCGCCACCGGGCGAGCTCGCGCTCGGTGAGATGACCGCTCATGGCGACGGCGCGGCGCAGCGCGGGCACGAGCTGGTCGAGCGCGGCGAGGCGCGTGGTACCACTCGCGAGGCCGGCCGCGTGCAAACTGTCAGTGGCGCGCACGTTGAGGCCGAATCCGATGGCGACCCACTCCGGCGCCGTGCCGCGCCACCGCGTCTCGATGAGGATGCCCGCGAGCTTCGCGTCGCCGAGGTAGAGGTCGTTCGGCCACTTGACGCGGACGGTCTCGCCCGAGAGTCCATCGAGCGACTCTGCCGCCTCCAGGCCGCAGCGGAGCGACAGCACATCGAGCGCACGGACGTCGGTGGGACGCTCGATCAACGTGAGCAGGACGCCGGCGCCGGACGCGGACGTCCACCGCCTCCCGTGCTGTCCGCGACCGGACGTCTGCTCGTCCGCGAGGATGAGCGTGCCGGAGGCCACCGAGCGTGCCATCACGTGCGCGACGTCGAGCGTGGAGCTGATCGCGCCATAGGCACACACCTCCGGAAGTCCCCAGCGTGATGCGAGCGCGGCGACGGACACGCCGTCATACGCGGACGTGCGCCGGGGGTCAGCGGCCGATGACAAGGAAGTACACGACCGCGAGCACGATGCGATACCAGCCGAACGCCGCGAAGCTGCGCTTCTTGATGTAGCCGAGGAACGACTTCACGGCGATGATCGCCGTGATGAAGCTGACGACGAAGCCGACCGCGAGCGTGCCGTAGTTTCCGGCCAGCGCCGACGAGCTCTTCACGAGCTCCAATCCGGTCGCCGCGAGCATTGTGGGCACGGCGAGCATGAAGGAGAACTCCACGATGGTCCGCTTGGACACGCCGATGAGCGAGCCGCCCACAATGGTTGCCGCGGAGCGCGACACACCGGGGATGATCGCGATGGCCTGGAACAACCCGATGAAAAACGCCTTGCGATAGGTGATCTCCGAGAAGTCGACTTCGTCGTCCTTCTGCGTGCGGGAGCTCTCGAAGACGATGAGCGCGATGCCGCCGATGATCAGCGAGAGCAGTACGACCGTCACGTTGCCCAACAGGTATTGCTTGAGAATCTTGTACACCGTGAGCCCAATCACCCCGGTGGGAATCACCGCGACGACCAGCTTCTTCAGCACGTCCCAGTTCCAGAACTTCGTCCAGTAGAGCACCACGACCGAGAGGATCGCGCCGAACTGGATGATGATCTCGAAGCTCTTGAGGAATTCAGTGTCCTCGAGCGTGAGCACCTTTGCCGCGAGGATGAGGTGCGCCGTCGACGAGATGGGCAGGAACTCGGTGATGCCCTCGATGATGCCGAGGATGATCGCGTGGATGAGCGGCATGCAGGCGTGGCAAGGCGGGCGAAGAGCGGACGGGAGCCGGAAAGATAGACACAAGCAGGTCCCTCGCTACGCTCGGGACGACAAGAGTCACGGCGCGGCGCCGTTCAGTGCGCGGTGATAGAACGACTCGTACTGCGCCACCACCTCGTCCAGTGCGAAGCGCTCTCGTGCGTCGGCCGCGGCGACGGCACTCGTCGCGTGCCATCGCTCGCCATCGGTGAGCAGCGCGATCGCGGCGCGCGACATCCCGTCGACATCGCCCGGCTGGCAGAGAAAACCCGTCTCGCCGTGGCGCACCACCTCGGGGAGGCCGCCGGCGTGCGCACCGATCACCGGCACGCCGCACGCGAGCGCCTCGAGTGCGCTGAGCCCGAACGATTCGCTGACCGTCGGCAGGAGGAACAGGTCCGCGTTCGCCAGCAACGGTGCAACCGAATCCAGCTTGCCGAGGAAGAACACGCTGTCGGCGACACCGAGTGTGCGCGCCTCCTGCTCCGCCACCACGCGATCCGGCCCGTCGCCGACCATCACGAGCACGCTCGGCACTTCGCGCGCGACGTTCGCGAAGATGGAGATGACGTCCTTCACGCGCTTGACCGGGCGCATGTTGGAGATGTGCATCAGCACCTTGCGACCCGCCGAAATGTCCGCGAACTGCGGCTGGTAGCGTGTGCGGTCGTACACGGCGGGATCGATGAAATTCGGGATCACCTCGATGCGACAACCCGTGCATCCGAATGCGGATACCGTCTCCGCGCGCAGGAACTGCGACACCGCGGTGAGCCCGTCCGACTTTTCGATGGAGAACTTGGTGATCGCGTGGAACGACGGATCCTGCCCGACGATGGTGATGTCCGTGCCATGGAGCGTCGTGAGCACCTTGATGTCGGGCCGCGTGCCCAGGAGCATCTCGCGCGCGATCCACGCACTCGTCGCGTGCGGAATGGCGTAATGCACGTGCAGGAGGTCGAGCTTGTGCTTCAGCACCACCTCGTGCATGCGCACCGCCAGCGCGAGGTCGTACGGTGGGTACTCGAACAGTGGATACCGGCCGACATCCACTTCATGGAAGTAGATGCGCGGCAGGAACGACGGCAGGCGAAATGGCTGCTGATACGTGATGAAGTGGATCTCGTGGCCGCGCTGCGCGAGCGCGATGCCGAGCTCGGTGGCCACGGCGCCGGATCCGCCATACGTCGGGTAGCAGGTGATGCCGATGTTCACGCGGCACCCTCGCCGTTCCACCACGCCGTGGCACGCTCCGGCCACTCAGGTTCGTCGGCGCTCAGTTGTGTGACGTCTTCGCCTGCCAGCTGATGTCGGAACCAGGTGCGCTGACGCTTCGCGTACTGCCGCGTTTCGATGATCACCTGTTCAACCGCCTCGTCGAGGGTCAACTCTCCAAGCACCAATTTACGAATCGCTGCATAGCCCGCGGCGTTCCACGCTGGTGCGTCTTCAGGGACCGAGCGCATCAAGTCACGGACCTCCTCGTGCCAGCCGATCGACATCATCGTGCCAACCCTGTCGATGATCTTGTGCTGCAATGGCGGGCCGGGATCGATGACAAGGTACCGCGCGCGACGACGAGGTGGGCGGGCATTCTCGCGATGGAGCTCACTCACGCGACGCCCCGTCAGCAGCGGGATCTCGATGGCGCGCAGCAGCTGTGTTCGTCCCAGATGGGCTCTCGCGGGATCGAGCGCTTCGACCCACCGACGCAGCTCGCCCGTCTCGAGCGGAGCGAGCGCCTCCTGAACCGACGCGCGCTCGCCGGCGTCGAGCGGCGGTTCTTCGAACATCGAACCGAAGAGCGCACGGAGATACAGCCCGGTGCCCCCCACCACGATCGGCGTTCGGCCGGCGCTCGCGACGCTCCTGATCCACTCGTCGGCGCAATCCGCCCACCACGCGGCGGACGCTCGCTCGGTGGGGCTGAGCACGTCGACCCCGAGATGCGGCACCGCGAGCTGCTCGCGATGCGTGGGCTTCGCCGTGCCGATGTCGAAGCCGCGATAGACCTGTCGTGAGTCCGCGCTGACGACCGACACATCCGCGAGCCGCGCGAACCAGACAGCCGCGAACGTCTTGCCCGCCGCCGTCGGTCCGCAGATGACGCGGATCGGCGCGTCGCTACTGTCGGCCAAAGCGACGCTCGAGCTCGGACCACGAGAGCTGCACGATGGTGGACCGCCCGTGCACGTCGTGCGCGGGGAGCTTCGCATCACCGAGGGCGATGAACAGCGCGCGCATCTCGCCCTGCGAGAGCTCGTCGCCCGCCTTCACCGCCGCCTTGCACGCCACCGTCGCGGCAAGCTTTTCGTGACGCGCATGTGCTGCGCTTTCACGATCACCTGTCAGCGCCGCGAGGGTCTCGCGCAGGCACCGCTCCGCGTCGAAACGCGGATGCGGCATGGGCACGCTGTTCACCAGCAGCGTGTGTCCGCCGAAGCCCTCCACCTCGAAGCCCAGCTTCACCAGCAGGTCGCGGTGCGTCTCGAACGCGTCGCCCTCCGCGGGCGTAAGATGCAGCGTCAGCGGAAACAGCAGCCGCTGAGACGGCGCCTCGCCACGCTCGATCATGCCCATGAAGCGCTCGTAGAGCACCCGCTCATGCGCCGAATGCTGGTCGATGAGCACGACGCCATCGTCGTGCTCGAACATCATGTAGGTGCGCCGCAATTGAATGAGCGGCGGCACGACCATCGGTGGCTCCACCTCGACATGGAGCGGAGGGAACTGCGGCTCAGGCGGCCGGCCGTCAAACGACGAGATCTCACTGGGCTGCGTACGATCGTCCGCGAACAAGCCGGTGACGTCGTGCGCCTGTGGCCTCAACACCTCGACGTCCACCGCCGCCGGCGACGATCGCCATCCCGCGCCATTCGCCGACCACGTGCGAACGCCCAGCGCCGCGCTCGCGTCGAAGGTGCCGAGCGCACGGCGAACGGCGTCTTCCACCGCGCGCTCCACCACCCAGCGATCGCGAAAGCGCACCTCCGCCTTGGCGGGATGCACGTTGACATCCACCGTATCCGCAGGCACGACCACCTCGAGCAGCAGCGACGGCCGAAGTCCGGCGGTGAGCGTCGAACGATAGGCGGTCTCCGCGGCGCGCAGGATGCCGTTGTCGCGAATCACGCGGCCGTTCACCGTGACGAACGTTCGCCGGCTCGCCGTGCCGACATCCGCGGGCCGCTCGGCGAGGCCGCTCACGTGGATGGCGCCGCGCACATCCTCCACGTCGAGCATGCGGTCCGCGACGTCCGCGCCCCAGAGTGCCGCAACGCGTTCGCGAAATGAGTGCGCCGCCGGCAGCGCGAACGCGACCTTGCCGTCGTGACTCAACGTGAGCCGCACGTCGCGACGGTTGAGCGCGATGGTCGTCATCGTCTCGAGAATGCTGCGCCACTCGGAGCGCGCGCCGCGCAGGAACTTCTGCCGCGCCGGCGCATTGTAGAACAGCCGCGACATCGCCACCGTGGTCCCTCGGCGACGTGCGATGTCGCGCACCTCGATCACGGCGCCACCCGCAGCGTGCACCGCGGTTCCCGCGCCGTCGGCGGGTGCGGTTTCCACGACGAGTTGGCTCACCGAGCAGATGGCAGGCAGCGCCTCGCCGCGAAAGCCGAAGCTGCTGACGCCAACCAGATCGGACGCGACACGGATCTTGGATGTCGCGTGGCGCTCGAGCGCCAGCAGTGCGTCGCCGCGCTCCATGCCCGACCCATCGTCGCTCACGCGCACGAGCTGCCGTCCGCCGTCCTCGATGGCGACGTCGATGGCCGTGGCGCCTGCATCGAGTGCGTTCTCCACTAACTCCTTCACGGCCGATGACGGCCGTTCCACCACCTCGCCGGCGGCGATCTGGTCGGCGACCGCCGAGGGCAGTACGGCGATGCGCGACATGCTCAATCCAGCGGCGGCGCGATTTCGTCGAGCGGCAATACGCTCGCGAGCGGCACCCACCCAGCGCGCGCGCCATCGAACGCGATGTGCACCCACGCGCCCTCGCGAGCGCCGATCATCCCCGTTTCGCCGAGTGCCGCGCTTGCGCCCGCGGCAGACGCGGCCGGCGCGTCGAGCAGGAGGCGGTTCGTGCGCAACACGGCGAGGCCGCGCGGGTCGAGCCGCTTGTGTACTTCGATGGCGCTTGCCAGCAGCACCACGGCGACGGCGATGGCGCCGCCGGCCATGGCGCGTGCCTGCTCGGGACGCCGGTGCACAGGCACGCCAAGCAGTACCCACGCGAGCACCCAACTCGCGAGCGCCGCAAGGGCGAGCACATTCACCGGGAACGGCGGCACGTAGCCGAGCGCGCGCATGGGTGCGAGCTGCACGGCGTCGATGCGCGCGCGCGCTTCGTCATCAAGCGGGTCAAGGCGCAGCGCGCGCTGCCACGCGCGCACGGCCGTCGCGCTGTCGCCAGCCGAGAATGCAGCGGCACCCAGGTTGGCCCAGCCGTCCACCGCGCGTGGTGCGCGCGAGACGACGCGCTGGAAGTGTTGCTCGGCGGTCTTGAACGCCGCCTGGTCGAATGCCTCCACTCCCAGCCTGAAGCTGTTGGTGACGCCATCGGGGAGTGCGTTGAGCACGCCACTCGCTGCGGCAACGCAGAGCACGACGCCGATCAGGCGCAATTTGCCGGACGGACGCGGAAGTCGAATGGCCTCGGCGTCGATCTCGTTCACGCGCGCTGACACCGTCATGAGCGTGTCGCCCTCCACCGGTCCCGCCGCGGAGAACGCGGCAGTGTCAAGGCGCTCGAGCAAGTCGCCCGCGGCGTTCGCGGTGGCGGTCGTGACGCCTGCGCGGCGCAACGCGCGCACGAAGGCGTCACGCTGCGTCGGCCCTGCAGCACTCGGCACGCGCTCGGCCACTGCGTCGAGGAACAGGCGGCGCACCTGTCGCGCCGAGAGTCGCTCGGATCGGCCGGCGGTCTGCCGGAGGCGGCGCATCGGCGACACCGCGTCGCCGCGGCGACGCAGCCGGTCACGCACGCGTCTCGCCGCCGCGGGCACCGGCGCCACGGCGAGCAGCACCCAGAACCACGGGCGAGTGGGCACCGGCGGCGGCAGCTCTTCGCGCAGCGTGCGGCGAAGGGCGAGTCGCGCGGGAGGCGCGGAGTCCACGACGGCCAGGATGGCCGCGGCAACGTCCAGTGCCAGCGGCGTCGTTGCCGACTCGGCGTAGCTGCTGCGGTCCGCGTCGAAGTACGAGTAGCCAATGGCCGGCACGTCCTGCCGTCCGGCCTGACGTGGCGTGAGCAGCCAGTCGAACTCCTTGCTCCCACGCACGCGCGCCGTGGACGTGTCCACCTTGACGCGCTCGCCACCAGGAGCCACCGACGCCCACGGCACCGCGAGCAACGGGCGCGGCCACAGCTTCACGTTGCCTGCGCCCTCGAGACGCAGCGTCAGGACGACCGGATCGCCCATGCGCGCCTGCGTGGTGGACAGGCGCGACGTCGCGGCGAGTGCGCCCACCGCACCGGCAAAGTCAGCGGGACGGCCGGCCGCGGGGACGTCAACCGCGACGAAGCGCACGCTATCAGTGCGCAACTCGAAGCTTTCCTCGCGGGAGAAGAACGACGTCGACAGCGGCAGCGAGTAGGTGAGCGCCGCGGGGGCGATGGTCGTGCGTCCACCGAACAACGGGAACAGCGCGCGCCGATAGGAGAGCGTCTCGAAGCAACGACGACCCACGCGCGTGAGGGGCGCGGGCGGCGAGAGGTCGTATGCGAGCACACCGGGCATCTCGGGCGGGAAGAACGTCGGGTTGCGACGCAGCCGCTGCCGCGCCGGCTCGTTGAGCTGCACGTCCACGACGTAGTCGACCTGCTGCCCGACGAACAGTGTGTCGGATCCTTCGCCGAGCCCCGCGCGATCGAGCCACGCGCGCACGATGACGTTTGGCGAGAGAATCCCGGTCGCGTGCACGTCCACGGGCAATGGCGTCGCGCTCGCGCGCGTCGCACCCACGCTCGCCGTCACCGGCGGGAGCACGACGCGCCCGAAGCCATCGGTGGCCACGGTAAAGGTCGCCTCGGTGAGCGCAGATGGACGTCCGATGCCATCGCGCTCGATGCGCGACGTCGTGGTCGTCTTGAGCAGCTGCAGCGCGGGTGAGGACGCGGGCGGCGTGATGCGCGGCGGAATGTTGCCGGGCGCGCGCGCGGCCACCGTGATGGAGAAGGGCGCGCAGGTGGTGGCCGTGTCTGGCGCGTGCGCCACCATCGCAAGCTGCGCGATCACGAGCAGCCCGATCATCGCGAGACTACCAGTCCTTTCCGCCGGGCGGCGGCTCCGGCCTGTTCTGTTTCTGCTTCTTGCTCTGGACGTCGCGCTCTTCGCGCTCCGCGCTCCCCAGCAGCTGCTCGGCCTGTCGCTGTGCGAGCGTCGGCTGTGGCTTCTGCTCCTGCTGCGCAGGCGACGGCGCGGCGTTCGAATCGCCACCACCCCCGCCGCCCCCCCCCAGGGTTTCCTGTTAGGGCGCCAACAAGTAGTTACATTTTTCGTCGAGGTCGTTGG
>JANOIJ010000105.1:0-15689 GCA_031407575.1 Gemmatimonadaceae bacterium
CGAGCTTGGTGAGGATGTTCGTTACGTGGTTCTTGACGGTGCCCTCGGCAAGGCAGAGGCGATCCGCGATCTCCTTGTTCGACGCGCCGGTCCCGACGAGCGTCAAGATGTCCCGTTCTCTGGCCGAGAGTGGCAGCACCAAGGCTTCGGCCTTCGGGCCGCCCGATTCCATCAGGCGCGCGAAGGCGCCCACGACGCGCCCTGTTACGGTGCTCTGCAGAAATGACTCGCCGCGCGTGGCGGCCTGAATGGCTGATATGAGTGTCTCCGAGGACACGTCCTTCAATAGATATCCCGCGGCTCCGGCCCTTAAGGCGCCAAACAGGTTGGCATCGTCATCAAACGTGGTGAGCACCAGAACCGGGATCTCGGGCCAGCGCTCGCGAATGCGCACCGTCGCCTGGATGCCGTCAGCGCGGGGCATTCGCAGATCCATCAGCACGACGTCCGGCTGAAGCTTTTCCACGAAGGCAACTGCTTCGTCGCCGTCGCTTGCTTCGCCGACCACGTCCATATCGGATCGCGTCGAGAGAATGGTCCGAAGCCCTTCACGAAACAGCGCCTGATCGTCGACGATGATGATGCGCGTCATGCAGGTAGCTCGACACTCAACGTGAAGCCTTCATTCGGTGCGGTTTGATAGTTCGCGCTGCCCTTCAACTGCTCTGCGCGTTCGCGAATTCCCGTCAAGCCGAAGCCCTTTCTCAGCGTGCCGTCCGTCGCGCCTTTTCCATCGTCCCGGACCCGCAAACGCACCTGTCCGCGATCCAGAAATTCAAGCTCGATCTCCACCTTCGTGGCCTCAGCGTGCTTCCGCACGTTCGTGAGCGCCTCGAGTGAAGTGCGATGCAGGGCGAGCGCGACCGGCGCGCTGACCGGGCGCGGCCTTCCGCATGTCCTGAACGTGGCGCTAAACCCCTCGTCTCGCACCGAATCGACGAGGGACGCGATCTGCTCGGCGACGCCATCGACGCTGGCGTCCTCGCGCAGCGCCTTCACGGACTGACGGACGGCTGCAAGACCGTCCTTCGCCAGCGTCTGTGCCCGCGATACAGCCAACATGCCGCGATTGGCATCCGTGCCGAGGACCGCGCGTGCCGCCTCGAGCTGCACGTGAATGACGGTCAGATAGTGGCCGAGCGTGTCGTGAATCTCACGTGCCATCCGATTGCGTTCGTTGGCGGTGGCGAGTTGCGCGACTTCAGCGGACAGCGCTTCCGCCCTCTGCCGTGCCTCGCGCTCGCGCTGCGCCACGCCGACATACACGACGACGAAGACGACGGCCGCGGTAGCCTGGGCGATATTGCGAAGCCAGTCCGGCCACTCGGGGAACCAGGACAGATTGCCGCTGACGCCAGCGATCACGAGCACGCACATCGCTCCCGCGAGTACACGTGGCAGCAGGAGAACGGCCTGTGCGGCGAGCGGCAGCAGGATGAGCGGCAGGCCGCTTCCCACTGCGAGGTCGTTGATGCGCATGCCGATCGCGAATTCGATGAGCAAGTATGCGATGGACACGAGCCGGTGGCTCCGCCTGCGGGCGTAGTCGAAGCCCCAGATGCCGAGCGCGAGATACAGCGCGCTAAGCGGCAGGAGCTCCACCCACGAGACCACGGGCATCCAGGGCTGCCGCGGCGTCAGTGCGATGAACGTGAAGTACGCCGCGACCACTACCGCGACAAACGTCCGGTAGCCAACGATAGCGTCGCCTGCGGATGCGGAACCGGCCGAACGATCCGTCACGCTGAACAATCTGTCGAAGCCACTGCCTTCAACAAGGTCACGGTGACCATCTGGTGACCTCTGGCACATTTCCATGTGACGAGGGCGTCCGCAATACTTGGTTCCGCTCCTCCCACTGAATCAGTCATGGCCAAACACACACGACTCGCCCTCATCGTTGTGATGTCCCTTCTCCTGGCGTCATCAGGATGTCGCCCGCTATCCGGTGAGGTGCCTCCGACGCTCAGCGTCCGCAACACCGCTGCCATGCAGCTCATGGTGGCAGAGGAACACCGTCAACCGACGCTCCGGATCGTGTTGCCGGATCATCCGACCTCGGATCGATCCATCGAGGTCATCTTTCCGGAGCACCTCACGGTACGACCGCGTGGGAACACTGACGCACATCAGCTCTACCTCTGGCAGCCGGGGCACGTCGGCGAGCGACCGCTCTGGCGACGGTCCGAGCGATCTCTCGAGTACGAGAGGACGTTGCCAGGTGGCGTTCACATGCTGGCTCGCGCAACCCTCGAAGACGATGGCGTTCGCTTTCACTTCAGGCTCAGGAACCAGTCTGACCTGACGTACGACCTGATCGTGGCTCCGATTGATCCACGGCTTACGTCGGTCTTTCACGACGTTCGCCTCGAGCGGACGTACGTCCATCATGCAGGTGGTTTCGATCTGCTCGCTTCGGAAACGCCGAGCCGTTTGACGATGCCACTCGATCAATGGTTGCCCGCCCGATATCTCGCGTCGTTCACGTGGCCCATACCGTCGCAGCGCGTCGACGTTCGTGACGGGATCACGCGCTACAACAAGTCGCGAGCAGTCGACGCACCGTTCATCGCCACGCTGTCCCAGGACGGTCGGTGGGTGGTTGCGAGCTTCACCCGTAACACCGGCAACGTGTGGAGCAATCCGGAGTTGACGTGTCAGCACGTGGATCCCCAAGCGGCGTTGTCACCGGGTACTGAGGCGATACTGGAAACCAAGATCCTCGTCGTCCGCGGCTCGCTTGATGACGTCTTCACGATGGCCATGCAGCAACGCAACGCGCTGAAGCAGTGAGAACCACCTGGATTCGTTCACGTCATGTCGCGGAGTGTCATCATGCCATCACCTATTCGAATGCTGATCGTGTCGTGCGTCATGGCACCGTCCGTGATGTTCATGGGGTGCGCGCGTGAAAGGCCGGTGTCATCGCCAGCGCCGGTTTCACCACTTGCCGCGTCGAATCACATTCATCCTGCTCGCCTCCAGCCGTATTCGACGGTGATGCAGCTGCTCCTCGGTCGCGTCGCAGGGCTGCAACTGATCACGGGTACGAACGGACGCTCGACATTTCGCATTCGCGGCAACAGGGACGTCCTGCTCGTGGTGGACGGTGCTCCAGTGACTGGTGACGTCGATGCGTTCCTTTCCACACTCTCCCCGGCTGGCGTGGACAGGATTGAAGTACTGAGGGACGGCGGAGCAGCGTCCGTGTACGGAAGCGGTCACGGACGGGACGCGGTTATCATCCTGACAACCAGACGGACGCCGCCGTGATCACGACGGCCGTGATCGGGACATACTGGCAGTCAGAACCAATGCCGGTGCATCTCGGCGAGGAGGTCCTCGTCCAGCCGGATCGGCGCCGCTGAGGGCAAAACGGCGTCGATGCCGCAGCGCGGGCAGATCGCCGTCACGCCGTCCTCCAAGTCGCCCGTCTCCGGCTGTCGCCCCGTCCACCCAGTACCGAATCTCGCTGGGAGAGAACATCCGCCGGCAGTAGAAGCAGCCCGCGCGCTCGCTGCGCGCCAGGAGCTCGCGGTGCCGACTACTAAAGCTGTGGACAGAATCAAGATCCGCGCGACTCAATTGCGCCTTAGGGCTACCAATCGAGTGGAGGTCCGGTACGTCACCCAATAGACGACGACCTGCTGTAGCGGCTCCTTCATACCACTGTCCATCATCATCGGCTCCAAGCTGCCGCTGAGAACATGGCGCGATCTGGAGTGCACGCATTCGGCATGGCAGCGTATGCGACACCGTCCACAAGCGCGGTGAGCGCTACCCGGCGGCCGGCGAGGATCGGATTCAGCGGCGCACAACGGCGATGAGGTGCGTGCCAAGGTCCAGGCAGCCGTCCTCCGCGCAGGCTTCCACTTCCATCGATAGGAGCTCCGCCCATCGCGCCGCATCCGCGCGAATGACGTCGAGGCGGTCGCCCCATACCGTCGATAGCGCGTTGGACGTCGAGAGAGCCATGACTTCACAGCCCGTCGACATCAGCAACGTCCGGAACTCGTCGGAGCGGAAGAGGTGACAATCGTGCCGACTTCCGTCGGCCGCGCCGAGCTGGAGGTCACCGGTCGCGACAACGCGTGCGTTTTTGCCTGGTTCCGTCGCCAATACGCTGGGCAGTTTCTCGTGGATCGCTCCCCAAAGGCTCATGACGCTCAGCAGGACGTGGCCGCCAGGCTTCGCCACCCGGAGCAGCTCCTCGAGGGCCTTGCTCCGATGCTCGAAGACATAGCTGATCGGGCCTCCGTAGCAGACCACCGCATCGAACGTCGCATCTTCAAACATGGACAGATCGCAAACGTCCGCCCGCCTCCATTCGGTCACGGCGTGTGCGAAGCCATGCTCGGCGGCGTGGCGTCGATTGAGGTCGAGTTGAACTTGCGAGATATCTGCTACCGCAACGGACGCGTGCAGATCGGCGAGAACTTGCGTGAACCGGCCGGCGCCAGCGCCGATGTCGAGCACTCGCATCCCAGGGGTGACATACCTGCGCAGTAGCGTGGTATGCACGTGAAGCTTGATCTCCGCGGCCGGCGACTCGACGAGACGCGTCCATTCGCGCTCGCCAAAGTCATCGAAGTAGCGGGCTATCGACTCCGCCTG
Source organism: Gemmatimonadaceae bacterium (assembly GCA_031407575.1). GTDB lineage: Bacteria > Gemmatimonadota > Gemmatimonadetes > Gemmatimonadales > Gemmatimonadaceae > AG11. The sequence goes on from JANOIJ010000105.1 coordinate 4,615, forward strand.
ATACTGGCTCATGGACTTGGGTGTGAATCACTTGAAGACATCGTGCTCACAGATTCGTGCTGAGTCCGACCGCCATGGTCACTGGCCGGTCGGCGGTTGCCATAGTTCCACCTTGTTCCCTTCCGGATCGATGACCCAGGCAAACTTTCCGTACTCGGAATCGTCGACCTTCTCGAGCACGTTGCAGCCCTCTTCGCGTAAGACGTCAACCAGGGCGTGGAGATCCTCCACCCGGTAGTTGACCATGAACGTCGCGGTGCTGGGCGCAAACTGGTCACTCTGCGACGAACCAATGGACCAGATGGTGGTTCCGGCAACCGGCGTACCCTGACCGTCGGTCCAGGTGAAGGCCGTGCCACCCCATGGCTGAACGTCGATTCCGAGGTGCCGCTTGTACCACGCCTGCAATGCCGGAGCGTCCTTGGCTTTGAAGAAGATGCCGCCAATGCCAGTGACTCGCTTCATGGGACCTCCGAGGTAGGGTGGTGGTGACGAAGGGAAGCGACGGAGCGGCCGCTACCCGCGCGCTCGGCGTCGCACGACGCGCGATGTGTCGCTCAATATCAGCCGACTGCCGATCGAGAGCTTGTGTCGCGCAAGGTAGCCGGCGTTGACCTCCAAAGCCGCGCGATACGGCATGCCTGGTGGATACATTGGGCAACCTGAACTGACCGTCGACGCGCAGGGAACCATGTGCTTGATGGCCACAATGACTCCGAGAGAATCCAGAAAGGCGATATCGAGAGGAATGCGTGTCCGGAACATCCAGAATCCATAGGAGGCAGGCTGCTCCGTGGGGTAGAGGAACAGCATGCCGGCGGTGTCGGCGAGTTTCTCGCGCTCCGACAGTCCTACGTTGCGCTGTGCATCGTTCGTCGCCAACTCCACCCGCAGGCGGATGGTGTCCGCGCCGGCAATTAGTCGAACGCTGGCAACACTGAACGGCGGGATGGAGGTTCTCTTCACGTCTTGCGCTGAAGCCGTGCACACCAACGCGCCCGGCACAACGGCGAGGGCGCAGACGCGCGTGCACCAGCGCCGCGTCTCTGACCAGGTCACGATCGTCATGGTAGTCGGCCTGCTTGCTGGTTGCGATTCCTGCTTGAAGTATCGAGGCCAGGTCGTGATGGTCGCCGGCGGAGTTGCTGACCAAAAGCGAAGACCACGCCGAGCGCTGCGATGCCTGTCAGCCTTCTGCTCGTTGCCGAGAGGAGCGCCGACTGGCGGCTCGCGAACGGAACGAACGGGTGATTCTGGGCTCGATCACAGACCGTCCGATCATAGTCGAAGCTGCCACCCGAGTCGAGGCACGAGTCGACGACACCCCACTCGCGGACGTACGCAGTGCCCACCGGCCAGACCGCCGCCACTGTTAGCAGCGTCAGCACCGCGAATGCCAGTCGCATCGCCATTCCTCGTCGTTGCATGGCGGCTCACGCTCTGCTGCTGCAACGTATGTTAGAGCGTTGGCGCGGCGGGCTGACTCGCTCGGGCCGAAACTCGTGAATGACTTCTATCGCGCCAACAATCTGCTGATTGAAGCTCGTCAGGTTTTCTGCCGGTATCCAGAGTTCTTGATGCGCACCTGAGCCAACGGTGTGCACGGGAAACGCACCCAGATAGTTCGTCTCGACGGAGAAACGAGTTACGTATCCAACGCGGCCCGAGGCGGCATCCTTCGTGTTCCAGTCGCGAGCAATCTGGACCGCATAGGCCTCGCTCAGTACGGGATAGAATATTGGCTGATGTGGCAGGCGGGGCGGGAAGGCGCGCCAGCCACTCGCGGCGATGAGGTCGAGCTCTTGCTGGCCTACGGGACGATATAGGCTCGTGTGGTTAGCCATGTGGACTACGAGGGCGCGTCTGATCCTGCCACACGCGCTTCGAGGGCTGCCACACGCTGCAGGAGTTGACGCTGCTGCCGATGCAGCCGTGGCGCGGCAAAGATCAACCATATAAGCGTCCCGAGCACGTAGGCATACAGGCCATACGCCAGCACCGTGCTGCCAAGAGTGAGTAGAGTCGCCACGGTTGCCAAGAAGAGGGTGTGCTGCACTCTAACGCGAGTTCTTCTGCAAAGCTGCTTCAGAACGGACGACCACCGTGCAGTCTCTACAACGCGCGACGTCGCTCACGCAAGCTCAGGCTCGGATTGCTGGTACGCAATAGGTACCACTGCCACAGCCGCGACTCGCTGCAAAGACTCCGCGCACTTCTCCAGGCGGGCCGCACTACTGGCGACATGCGCCGCGCTGCACCGCGTCGATTGTGTCGAGCATCCGCAGGCGTATGGCGCATGGGTATCGGGACGCAGCTAACTCGTCGTCGGACGACCCTGACGTGCCCATTCGACGAACCCGCCGGTCACGTTGGCAGCATCGGGAAAGCCGTTTGCCTGGAGGATGCTCGCAGCGATCGCCGAGCGGCTTCCGCTCTGGCAGTGCACGGCGATGCGACCGCCCGGCGGAAGCTCGCCCACGCGCTCCGCAAGCTCGCCGAGCGGAATGTGCTTCGCGCCGGCGATGTGACCGTCATCCCACTCGGAAGCGCCGCGGACATCAATCAGCTGGACGTCACCGCGCGACAAATGCTCGGCGAGCGCATTGACGGACATCTGCGACGTCGCCGCAGTCTCGCCCGAGTCCAGGGCGTCGGCGGCGTCGGTGTAGCCCGTGATGCGCTCCAGACCAATCATGACCAGGGCGCGCACGGCATCGTCGAGGGCACGCGTGTTCTCCATGTCGTCGATCAGGTGAATGTCGCGATCGAATGGAATGATCGATCCAGCCCAGTTGGCGAAGCTCTTGTTGAATGGGATGTTGATGGTATTCAGCGCGTGACGTTCGGCGAATGCGGCGGCGGTGCGGATGTCCACGACGATCGCCTTCTCCGCGAGGAGAACTTCGCGCAGGCCGCCGCTACCGCGCGCGAGTGGCCGAGGCCACTCGCCCAGAATCGCTGGCCCGTCGCGATTGATGCGCTTCATGTGCGCGAAGTACTTCGGCGGCTCGGGTTGCCCCGCGAGCACCTCGCGCACGAACTCGACGTCGTCATCGATGGCGAACGCCCAGTTGGCCATGCGCTCGTAGCCCAACGTGGTCGAGGGCACGGCGCCGAGTGACTTGCCACATGCAGAGCCGGCGCCGTGGCCGGGCCAGAGCTGGAGGTAGTCGGGCTGCTGCTTGAAGCGCTGGAGACTCGCGAACAGCGCTCGCGCGCCAGCTTTCATCGTGCCGGCCATGTTGGCGGCGCGTTCGAGCAGGTCGGGACGACCGACGTCGCCGACGAACACGAAGTCGCCCGTGAGCACGCCCATGGCGCGGTCGGTGGCCGGCGTATCGGTGATGAAGAAGACGAGATGCTCCGGCGTGTGTCCGGGCGTGTGCATCACGTCGAGCCGCACGTTGCCGACGTGGATGGCGTCGCCGTCATGCAGCAGCCGAGCGTTGGCGGCTGCCGCGAATGCGTAGCGCCAGTCGTCGCCTCCTTCAGCCGACAGGAACAGCTGCGCGCCAGTTCGCGCGGCGAGCTCGCGACTCCCCGAGACGAAATCCGCATGGATGTGCGTCTCGGCGACATGCGTGATGCGGACGTTCTCGCTGGCCGCGGCCTGGACGTAGATGTCGACGTCGCGGTGCGGGTCGACGACGATCGCGTGGCCGGTGGCGTGGCAGCCGACGAGGTAGCTCGCCTGCGCGAGGCCGTCGTCGTAAAAGCGTTTGAGCAGCATTCATGAGTGTAGCGACGCGTGCCGCGGCGTGACAGCGCTCATCCCTCTGACGACGTTGCGCGTCCCCCGCGCGTCACGCGCAGCGTGAGCAGCTCGGCGCGCTGATAGTGGCCCGTGACATCGAGCGTCATGCGCTCCTCGCGCACGCGCGAGAGGTCGAGCGTCGCCACGAGCAACGCCGGTTCGTCGAACACGGGGCCGGCGACGTACGCGCCATCGGGCGCGATGATCGCGCTGCCGCCGCGCATCACGAGCGGCGCGCCGTCCGCCACCTTCTCCGGGTGCGGCTCCAGTTCGGGCGGAAGGTCGGCGGCGCGCATCAACGAACCGGCGGCGAGCACGAAGCACCGGCCCTCGAACGCGTAGTGACGGCTCGCGACCTGATGCATCTCGTGCACGGTGGGCCAGAGCGCGGCGTGCACGTCCTCGCCGGAGTCGTGCAGCGCCTGGCGCGCGAGGGGCATCCAGTGCTCCCAGCAGACCAGCGCGCCGACGCGCGCGTCGCCGATGGACACGCCGACGATGCCGTCCGCGTCGCCGGCGCCCCACACCATGCGCTCGGTGTACGTGGGCATGAGCTTGCGATGATGGTTGAGCAGCGCGCCGTCAGGCCCGAAGGTGAGGATGCTGTTGTACAGCGTGCCGCGGCCGGGCCCGACGTCCACGCGCTCACTCACGCCCATGATGAGCGTGACGCGATGCTCGCGCGCAATGCTGCCGAGTGTGCGCGAGGCGTCGCTCGGCACGGCGACGCTTTCGTCAGCGAGGCGGCGATACACCGCCTTCACGGGCGGATGATCCCAGAGCGCGACGTCGCGACAGACGTCGAGCCACACCGGGTAGCCGGGGAGCCACGTCTCGGGAAACACCACCAGCGTCGCGCCCTGCTCCGCCGCCCGCGCGACACACTCGGCCGCGGTGACGAGGCCGCGGGCACGCGTGACGGGCACGGGCTCCTGCACGACGGCGGCGCGCAGCGTGCTCACTGCTGTTCGCGTGAATGGTGTGGCATCGCGAATGTTGGAGCCTCCATCATGGCATCGCAAGCGACGCGATATGGAGTGGCGCTACGTCAAGCGCTTTGCCCCGTCGCCCTTCGTGAACAGCAGGCTCTTTCGTGCGCCGCCGATGACGACCTGGACGACGTTCACCTGATCATCCCACACGTCACAGAGGACGCGGTTGCGGATGGTCAACGGCGCGAGTCCCTGCGGGCTCACGGCTTCGACGCAGATCCAGAACAACTCCGTGGTGCGACGGATACCGCAGCTGCGCAACGCGAGCGGACGTCCGTCGCGGGTGGCCAGGCTGAATGACGACGCGACATACGCGACCGCTGCCGAGTCCCACGCGGCGCCGGCTTTTACAGCGCGGCCGCGCAGCGAGCGAGTGACCGCGGTGCCGAAGTCATCGGCGAAGACGCGAATCGTCGCGCGGATGGTGCCGTTCGCGCGGTTCTCCGTGACCTCGGTGATGGTGGTGTGCAGCGGATGCGCGCTCGCGATGCCCGTTGGGGCAAGGAGCATCACGGCGAGCGCGAGGGCTCGGGCTACCATGGACTCCGCTCCACGGCCCATGCGGAGCCGAGCGTCACCACGAGGAGCGACACGCCGACCACGCGCAGCCGGAGCGCGGGCCATCGCTCGCTGGAGAACCGCAGCGCAGTGATGATGCGGTCCGTGATTGCGAACAGCGCCGCAATCGCGAGGAGCACCGCAACCTGACCGATCTCGATGCCGACGTTGAAGCCGAACAGCGGCGCCGCGATGTCGCCGACGAAGAGGGCGTTCAAGTAGTTGGCGAAGCCGGCGCCGTGGATGAGGCCGAACACGCCAGCTAAGATTGGGCGGTGGTGGCGCGACAACAGGTGCAGATCCTTCGCGAAGTTTACCCTGAGCGAAGTCGAAGGGCTCAGGATGACATCCTTGTCGTCCCGACCGGAGGGAGGGACCTGCTTTGTCCGCGGCATGACGAACAGGTTCGCCAGGCCTGTCAACACGATCGTCACGGGGATCAGGAACTCGATCAACGCCGTGGGCAACGTGAGCGCGCCAGTGACCGCGAGCGCGAGCGTCACCGAGTGCCCGATGGTGAACGCGGTCACCACCCAGAACACATTGCGCGCGTCACGGAACCGATAGATCGCCGCGAGAGCGACGAGGAACAGGATGTGGTCCATCGCGTCGACGTCCATGATGTGATGGATGCCGAACTGAAGGAACGTGAAGAACTCGCTCATGGTTGGGCGGCCTCGATGGCGGCGGCGTGTCGGCGAAGTTGCGGATCTCGTGTCCCCTGCGCCAGTGCGACGGACATCGCAGCCTTTGCGTCCGCATGCCGCCCCTGCTTGTGCAGCGACCACGCGAGCAAGTCATAGGCGTAGACGTCCTTCCTCGTGCGCATCTCCTCGCGAATCTTCCGCGTCACCACGCGCATATGCCGCTGGTGATCGAGCAGGAACAGGCTCCACGCGCGATGATACGCGCCCGGCTGCTGCAATACCACGACGTCAAGCGCGCGCGCGAACTCCTCGCTCCGCGCCGAGTCGCCGAGTGCGGCATACGCGTCGCTCAATGTGCCGAGCGTTGCGGGATCGAGCGTCACCGCGATGGCGCGTTCGCCGTACGCGACGGCGCGCTGCCACTGCCGTTGCAGCAGCGCGCTGTGCGCCAGCGCCGAGAGGAGACGGTAGTCGTTCGGATGCTCAGCCAACCCGGCGAGATACGCCGAATCGGCGGCGGAGAATTGTTCGGCGCGAAGCTCAACGTCGCCGATGCGAAGCCAGTACCACGCGAGCTGCTCGCGCGGCACGTCGGGTAGGCGCTGCACCGTGGCCTGCGCTGCGCGCAGCAGGCGGCGCGCCTTATCCGGCTGTCCCTGGATCTCCGCCCACCGCGCCAGCCTCGGCGCCACGACAGGATCGCCGAGCGATGCGCGCACGCCGGCGAACGACGCGCGCGCGGAGTCGTACTGGCCGAGCTCCATCTGGATCTCGCCGACGACGGCGCGCAGGCCGGCGTTCTCGGGTTCGGCGTCGAGGGCAGCGATGGCGATCGTGAGCGCCTCGTCGAAACGGTGCTGCGCCAGCAGGCTCGATTGCAGCACGTGCGCGGCCGGTCCATTCCGCTCCGGCCGATTGCGCAGCGAGCGGCGCGCGACGTCCTCGGCGTGCGTGATGTCGCGCGGATCACCGGTCTCGCGCGCCCTGGAGAGATAGAGCGCGCCGAGCCGAGCGAGGTCGGACGCGCCGGACGGATCGCGTGCGGCGCGTGCGGCGACGTACTCGATGTCGAGATCGCGGATCTCGGCTTCACTGCGAGCCGGCGCGGCCGGCGTGGTTGCGGCGGCGGCCTCCGGCGTTGACGGAGTGCCGCACGCCGCGAGGCTCACGGCGCCAGCCGTGATGAGTGCCGCAAGGCAACGCGACGTGGGCGACATGATCACTTCGCCGGTGCGAGGTACGGGAACGTCGTGGTGAAGCCACCGTGCGATGCAACGTTGTCCGTGCAGAGCGGCAACGTGAACGGCTTGCAGACGAACTGCGTGGGATCGAGGAGGTCGCTGAACACGGCGGTGAGCGAGATGTCCACGACGTCGTCTGCGAGCTTGCGGCCGCCGTAACCCTTCCCGCTGGCGGCGAGGACGTAGCTCAGATAGCCGGCGGTGTTCTGCGCCTGATCGGTGTTGACCTGGAGCACGTCCGGCAGCAGCGTCGCTGCGAGCGCGTTCTGGAGACCCGTTGCGTTCGGACGGAACGCGGCGACGAAGCCCTTCACCTTCGCGGAGAAATTTGCGACGTCCTCCGCGGGGTTGGAGCTGCCGTGAAAGGCGTGATCGCGCTTGGCGAGCAGCACTTCGCTCACGAGCGGATTGCCGAGTCGCTGGACCTGGTTGTAGGTGCGCGTGACGTCGACGTTGGGGCCGATGATGGTGTTGTCGTCATCGCTGCACGCCGTGGCGGCGGTCAGCGTTGCGACGGCGAGCGTCGCGAATGCGCCGCGCCGGATCTGGCGCAGCATGGAATCGTTAAACATGAAAGGTGTTCCTCGAGTTCTATGTGATGGGGGCGTAAAGCAAAGTGCAGATCCTTCCCTTCGACTGCGCTCAGGGCAGACGCTGCGCTCAGGATGACAACGTGCGAGCGGCTGACAACGTGCTAGCGGCTGATCGTGCCCCAGGCGCCGAGCTTGGGCGTGCCGCCCTGCGTGAGCTGCGACGTGGGAAGTTCGATGACGATGGAGAGCAGGTTGCTGCCGGCGAGCGCGTCGACGGCGGCACCTGCGGCGCGGAAGGATCCCGCGGCGGGCGAATCGGGAATGAGCGACAGCGGGCCCATGCTCGGCTTGCGATCCGGGATGATGCGCAGGAACTGCTCGAGGTCGAGGAAGAACGGATCCTCGCGCGCGCCCGCGTACACCTGCATGCCGCTCGTGCTGCCGAGCACCTGATTGATGTTGCCGGTGATGGCAGGCGCGACGTCGGCGACGGTGTTCATCATGCCGCCAACGACGGGCGGTGCCATCGGGCCGCGCACCTCGACGGTCTGGCTCGCACCGGTGCCCTTGAACACGACCTGGATGACGCGGTCTTCCTTCGCGTCGCCGGTGTTGTCGACCTTGAATTGATAGAGGATGTTCGGATCGAACGATGCGCTGGGCGTCTGCGCGGGCGTGAGCAGCGGCCGGCTGTTGAGCACGAGCACGATGCGATCCGCGGCCGAGCCTGGGAAGGCGTAGAAGTCGGACATGTCCATTGCCGGATTGAGCTCGACGAGCGGATTGTCCTGGTGGTCGGATGCGCTGGCCGCGCGGATGCCGGCAGCGCCAGCGAGTGCGAGCACGGCAGCGAGCGCAAAGCCGCGCCGACCGAGCCCAGTCTTAACGAACTGCATGGTTCCTCCTTTCGTGGTGTCCTGGCGATGACAACGAGAATCGTTGATCGTGCGACGCCGCTGTGTGATTGGGCGCGCTGTTATCCTGTACGCCGACTGCCACGAATCGGATTTGCACTGTTGCGTTTGCGAAGTGCAGATCCTTCGCGAGTTTACCCTGAGCGAAGTCGAAGGGCTCAGGATGACAGCGCGAGACACATCCGAAATGCGCCACGTGGCGTATGCGATGGGTCCCCACCCATACTCTGCGGCGGAACTCTCGTGCGACGTCCTTCCTTCCTTCTTCTCGCGTGCGTCGCGGCCGCGCAGGGCGCGACGGCACAGGTCGCTACTCCCACACCGCGCGCGCGCGACACGGTCGGCGCAGCGCATGCGCTCGATACGATCAGGGTGCGCGGACGCGTCGATGATCTCATTGGGGTCGCGGCCAGCGCGTCGGAAGGACGCGTCGGCGCCGCCGACCTGCGGCAGCGGTCGACCCTGCGCGAAGCTGAGTTGCTCGAGACGGTGCCCGGGTTGATCGTCACGCAGCATTCGGGCGCGGGCAAGGCGAACCAGTACTTCGTTCGCGGCTTCAACCTCGATCACGGGACGGACTTCCAGACTCGCCTGGAAGGCATGCCGCTCAACCTGCCGTCGCACGGCCACGGGCAGGGCTACACGGATCTCAACTTCCTGATTCCCGAGCTCATCGACTACATCGACTACAAGCTCGGGGTCCATCATGCCGAGCTGGGCGACTTCGGCAGCGCCGGCGGCGCCGAGTTCCACCTGGTGAGCAAGGTGGATCGTCCGTTGGTCGGCGTGCAGTATGGCCAGCACGGACTTGCGCGTCTCGTGGGCGCACGGTCGTCGCGGCTTGCTGGTGGAGACGTGCTCGTTGGCGGCGAGGGCAAGGTGTACGATGGGCCGTGGCAGCTGTCGGAGCGGCTTCGGAAGTTCAGCGGCGTGGCTCGGTATACGCGCCGGTCGGGAGCGCAGGATTTGGCGATTCTCGCGCTGGCGTATCGCAATGGATGGAACGCGAACGACCAGATTCCGCTGCGCGCGGTGGATGGCGGCATCATCTCGCGGTTCGGACAGCTCGACTCGACGGACGGTGGCGCGGCGCAGCGATACAGTGTGTCCGCGTCATTGCGGCGGATCGGCGCGACGTCGACGCAACGCGCGCAGCTGTTCGCGGTCTACTCGGACCTGAGCCTCTTCTCCAACTTTACGTACTTCCTCGACGATCCCCTGCGGGGCGATCAGTTCTCGCAGACGGACCGTCGCATCGTCCTTGGCGGAGCTGCCACGCACGTGCAACAGATGAACGGCATGGGCACGGACCACACCGTGACCTTCGGTTTGGAGACGCGCGCCGACATCATCAATGGCGTCGGACTGCACCGCACCGAGCGCCGTGTTCGTCATGGGACGGTCCGCGAGGACGACGTGCGCCAGAGCGGCAGCGGCGTGTTCGTCGAGGCGCAGTCGCACTGGCTGCCGAGGCTCCGTACGGTGTTGGGCGTGCGGGCTGACGCGTACGCATTCGACGTCGAGAGTGACCGTGCCGAGAATTCCGGACGCCGCGGCGCGGCGATCGTGAGCCCGAAGGGATCGATCGTGTTCACGCCGGGCGAGAACGCGGAGCTGTACCTGAGCGGCGGGTTCGGCTTTCACAGCAACGACGCGCGTGGCACGACGATCACGATCGATCCGTCGTCGGGCGAGGCCGCGTCGCGCGTGGATCCGCTGGTGCGCTCACGTGGCGCGGAGCTTGGCATGCGGCTCGCGCCGGTCGAGGCAGTGCGGACAACGGTGTCGATCTGGGCGCTGCGTCTCGACAGCGAGTTGCTCTTCGTCGGCGACGCGGGCGCGACGGAGCCATCTGCGGCGAGTCGCCGGCGCGGCGTGACGATCGCGAACTTCTTCCGGCCGCTGCCACAGTTGACGATCGACGCCGATGTGTCGTTTGCGCGCGCGGAACTGGCGGGTGTGCCGCGCGCGGAGTCGCGCATTCCGGGTGCGCTCGAGCGGGTGGTCGCGAGCGGGGTGACGTGGGCGCCGCGCGGGGAGGGTGTGTTCTCGTCGGTTCGTGTACGCTACTTCGGCGCTTACCCGCTCACCGAAGACAATGGCTCACGTGCGGACGGATCGATGTTGGTGCACGCCGACGTCGGCTATCGCCTACGCTCGGGGACGCGCTTTCACGTGAGTGTGCTGAACGTGCTGAACGGCCGCGCTGACGACATCCAGTATGCGTACGCGTCGCGATTGCGTGGTGAGGGGTCGGACGGGGTGGATGATGTGCACTTCCATCCAGCGGAACCGCGTCAGGTGCGGGTGTCTGTGGAGTGGCGGCCGTAGCGTTTTGCGGTTCGGGGTCAGAGTCGGGGTCAGAGTCGGGGTCAGGGTAAGGGTCAGAGTCGGGGTCAGAGTCGGGGTCAGAGTCGGGGTCAGAGTCGGGGTCAG